>NZ_JAMYOA010000020.1:0-100551 GCF_040319515.1 Mesorhizobium sp. M0909 | reverse complement strand
TTCACTGCCATCGCGATTCCCTCCGAGCTTCGTCTCAGAGAATCACAATCAGCGAATTACGCAACAGGCCCACAAGGGGAGAAGGGGAAGAGGTGCTGCTAGCTATAGCAACCCCGCCTGTTCGGCCTCGTGGCGCAAATTCTGCCTTGGCCTTGGGCCGATCTGCTGGATGACCAGCCCGGCCGCCAGCGAGCCGAGGTCGCCGCACTGCTTCAGGCCGCGGCCTTGCGTGTAGCCGTAGAGGAAGCCGGCGGCGTAGAGGTCGCCGGCGCCGGTGGTGTCGACCAGCTCGCGGATCCTGGTCGCCTCGATGGTGACGGTCTCGTCGCCGCGCACGATCACCGAGCCCTTTTCCGAGCGGGTGACGGCGGCGATCTTGCAATCCTTGCGGATCTGCGCCAGCGCCTCGTCGAAGGACGCGGTCTGGTAGAGCGACTTGATCTCGTGGCTGTTGGCAAAGACGATGTCGACGGTGCCGGAGCGCATCAGATCGAGGAACTCGTCGCGGTAGCGGTCGACGCAGAACGAGTCCGACAGGGTCATCGACACTTCGCGCCCGGCGGCATGGGCGAGTTTCGCCGTCTGCCGGATCGCTTCCTTGGCGCGCGGCGGATCCCACAGATAGCCCTCGAAATAGGTGACCGCGGCGCCCGACGCCTTGTCGGCCTCGACGTCCTCCGGGCCGAGTTCGACGCAAGCGCCGAGATAGGTGTTCATCGAGCGCTCGCCGTCCGGCGTGACGAAGATCATCGAGCGCGCCGTCGGCGGTTCGCCGTTGAGCGGCTTTGTGTCGAAGGCGACGCCCTGGGCATGGATGTCATGCGCGTAGATTTCGCCGAGCGCGTCGTTGGAGACCTTGCCGAAGAAGGCGGCGCGACCGCCGAAGGAGGCAACGCCCGCCGCCGTGTTGCCGGCGCTGCCGCCCGAGGCTTCAATGGCCGGGCCCATGCGGCTGTAGAGCAGTTCGGCGCGCTTCGTGTCGATCAAATTCATGGCGCCCTTGATGATGCCGTTGGTCTCCAGGAACGCCTCGTCGCACTGGGCGATGATGTCGACGATGGCATTTCCGATACAAAGCACGTCATATTCCGGCATCAATTCATGTCTCCGCCAAAAGCCACCGGCTTTCTGCCACGCCGGGCGCGGGCGGGTCTAGCGGTTTGATGCGGCTTTGCCTAGCGGCGATCCGACGAATGTCAGCATAGCGACCATCGTTGGATGGCGGCCGAAGCATTTCCCGCGGGCCTGGCTTACAAGCATCGCTGAGATGAGCGATGCCCAGAGGTTCCAGCCGGCCATGTCCATGAAAACCGACACCAGGATCGAGCTGGTGCTGCTCGTCGTATTGGCGGTGCTGTGGGGCGCATCCTACAGCTTCATCAAGATCGGCGTCGCGACGATCCCGCCGGTAACGCTGATCGCCGCGCGAACCCTGATCGCGGGTGGCATCCTGTTCGCCTTGATCCGCTGGCGCGGGCTGGCCTTGCCGGGTGATGCCGCAAGCTGGCGCCGGTTTGCATTCCAGGCATGCCTGAACAGCGTCGTGCCGTTCACGCTGATCGCTTGGGCCGAGCGCTCGCTGGATGCCGGGCTGGCCACGATCCTGAATGCGACCTCGCCGATCTTCACCTTCTTGCTGACCGCCCTGATCACCCGCCATGAACCGGCGACCATGCGCAAGCTGTTCGGTGTCGCGGCGGGAATCGCCGGAAGGAAGCCGCGCTTGCGACTTGGGCGGTCTCCGCCTATTCGGAGATATCAGCCACGGGCATGTTTGACAGGGAATTGGAAACGCCGTGATCCTCGATGCCGCCCGCGCCGCCTTGAGCCGGCTATTCTCGCCCGAATTCCGTTCCGTGTTCGTGAAGACACTGGGGCTGACCTTGCTGGCACTGGCGGCGCTGTGGTTCGGAATAAAGAGCCTGTTCGAATGGCTGGCCTGGCCGTGGATCGATGCATGGCTGCCCGCCCTTCCCTCCTGGGCCGGATGGCTGGGCGCCGTTGTCGCCGGCGTCGGCCTTGCGCTGGGGCTGGCGCTTTTTATCGCGCCGGTGACGGCGATCATCGCCGGCCTGTTCCTTGACGACGTCGCCGAAGTGGTCGAGCGCACCGACTATCCCAACGATCCGCCCGGCCGCGCCGTGCCGGCGCTGCGCTCGCTGGTGCTGGCGATCAGGTTCTTCGGCGTCGTCATCCTCGGCAACATCATCGCTCTGCTGCTTCTGCTGGTGCCGGGCATCAACATCGCCGCTTTTTTCATCGTTAACGGTTATCTGCTCGGGCGCGAGTTCTTCGAGTTCGCCACCATGCGCTTTCGCCCGGAGGCCGAGGCCAGGGCGCTGCGCAGAAAGCACGCGGTCACCGTATTCCTGGCCGGGCTGGTCGTCGCCGCTTTCCTGGCCGTGCCGCTGCTCAATCTTTTGACGCCGCTGTTCGCCGCCGCCATGATGGTGCATCTGCACAAGGCGATCTCGGCGCGGGAAGCGAGCTAGCGCAGCAGGAAACCCCTGCCCAGTTCATCATCGTCCTCGACGATGAATTCGGCCCGTCCTGAGTAATAGGCGCGGCCGCCGACGCGGGCGATGATGGCATCATGCGGCCCGGCTGTGGCCGTGCGTGCGACCGCGCCGGAAAAGCGCGAGCCGGCGATGCTCTCGAACAGCCGCGTCCGGCCAATCTCGATCTGGCCTTTGGCGTGCATTGCCGCCAGCCGCGCGGTGACGCCCGAGCCGGTCGGCGAACGGTCGACCTCGGCTTCGGCGAAAACGCAGATGTTTTTGGTCGGCGTATCGGAGAACGCATCCTGTCCGTCGGTCAGGATGGTGCCGTAGAGAAAGGCGAGATCTGCATGGTCGGGATGCGACAGCGGCAATTCGGCCTTGAGCTTATCGGTCAGCGCGGTCGCTGCATCGACGAAATCGCGCACCCGGTTCCTGCCGAATTCCAGCCCGAACTGGCGGCAGTCGGCGAGCGCATAGAAGGCGCCGCCATAGGCGATGTCAAAGCCGACCGGACCATAGCCCGGCAGCTCGATCCGCCGGTCGCGGGCGAACAGAAACGCCGGCACGCTTTCGAAGGACACCGCACCGGCCTTGCCATCCCTCACCTCGACCGCAGCCGAGATCAGCCCGCATGGCGCCTCGATGTTGACGGTCGTCAGCGGCTCGCGTGGCGCCACCAGCCGCTCGTCGACGGCGTATCGGCCGAGCGCGACGATGGCGTGGCCGCACATCGTCGAATAGCCCTCATTGTGCATGAACAGCACCGCGAGGTCGGCGCCCGGCAGGTCGGGCTCCACCAGCAGCGCGCCATACATGTCATAATGGCCGCGCGGCTCGAACATCAGGATCTTTCTGAGATGATCGAGATGGTCGCGCACATAGGCACGCTTTTCGAGGATCGTGCCCTTGGGAATGTCGGGGTAGCCGCCGGTGACGATCCGCAGCGGCTCGCCGCCGGTGTGCATGTCGACGACGGTGAGGGTCATTCGCTGGGCCCGACCTAGGCTGAAGATTTGGCAAACAGCGCCTGCAGCTTGCCGAACGGCATGGCGGCGCGGGTGAAGCCGAAGGTGCCATCCTGCTGGATCTCGCGCGCCGCGGTCTCCAGCATGCCGAAGGCGAAATTGGTGAGCCATGGACCGAGCGAGACCCGCTTTACCCCCGCCGTGGCCAGGTCGGCGATGGTGAAGCCGGGCCTGGCCATGACGTTGACCGGCTTGGTCAGCGCCGAGCAGACGGTTCGAACCATCTCGATGTCGCCCAGCCCCGGTGCATAGAGCACGTCGGCGCCGGCCTTCTCGAAGGCCTGCAGCCGCTTGATCGTATCGTCAAGATCGGGCTTGCCCCACAGGAAATTCTCGGCCCGCGCGGTGAAGACGAAATCGCGTTTCAGTGCCCGTGCCGATTCTGCCGCCGCCGCGACGCGCTCGACGGCATGCGCAAAATCATAGATCGGCTTGTCGGGCTCGCCAGTATGGTCCTCGATCGAGCAGCCGGCGAGGCCAGCCGCCTCGGCGGCGAAGATGGTCTCGCCGGCACTTGTTGCGCTGTCGCCCTTGCCCTTTTCGAGATCGGCCGAAACCGGCAGCCCGGTCGCCGCCGACACTTCACGGCAATGATGGATCATCGCCTCGAACGTCACCGCACCATCGGGCAGGCCGCGCGAAAAGGCAAAGCCGGCGCTGGTCGTGGCCAGCGCCTTGAAGCCGAACGAAGCCAAGAGCTTGGTCGTCCCGACGTCCCAGGAATTGGCCATGACGAAGATCGAGGCATGCAGGTCGCGAAAAATCTTACCCTTGTCCATGGATGCTCCCCTCCAGTGCAGAATGTGAGGCAAATTCTAGCCCGGCGGAAGGCGCCGGGCAAACAAATGCGGTTGGCTCAGAAGCGTTTGGCGTTATCATCTGCCAATCGGTCCAGCGCATCGGAATCCTTGACGTAGCGCGAAGCATTTTTGTTCCAATGATAGGTGACGGAAATGTCGCGCGAAGACGCCTCTGGCGGCGGCTGGCCGTCGCAGCTTTCTTCTCCCGGTAGCGTCGCGTCGGTCACTGTGACCTTGATGGCTGCATAAGGCTGGCCGTCGGCGATCACCTGGAACGCCGCATTCTGTGTCCTCCTATGAGTGCAGAGGTTTTCGTCGAACGTGTAGATCATGTCGATCAGCTCGAACCTGTCGTTGCGGACCATGATCAGCGGCGTGATCCCATAGCCCTGGCTCGAATTGAAATGCATGCTCATGCTGATGATAGCGTCGTCACCAGGCCCGATCGGCAGCTTGCCCGGATCGCGAAGATAGGTGATGCGGTCGACGGCGACATTGACCGCGTCGAGCAGCGCCGGCTTGCCGGTGATGTCATAGAGTGCCAGCACGGCATAGCCCTCGGCGCTGTCAGGCGAGTCGCCAAGGTCGAACAGCATGGTCAGCCGCTCCTTGCCGCCGGCCTTGATGCCGAGCACGCCGGCGTTGGAAAGACCCGACGTCGCCGGCGGGGAGCCGTCGTAGTCCGGACCAGCGATGTGGCGCATCTCGATCGGCGTCGAACCCCGGAAAAAGCCGTCCTTGTCCGCGGCCAGATCGGGAATGACCATCCTGGCGAGGTCGAGATAGGTGACATCGCCGTGGCCGGGGACGGCGCTGCCGAGCTCCGGGAAACTGACGGCCTCGGCGCTGGCCGTCGTCCAAAGACAAGGCAGCAGCAGGCAGGCAAGGATGAAACGAACCAGCGAGAAGGCCATGCGCGCGCTCGTTATGTCGGGCGCGCGCAAGCTAGAGCATTTTGCGGCCAAGAGGAAACACCTGGCGTTGCCTCGCTATGTTGGTTTGGCTTCGGTCGCCAGGGTCTGCTGGAAAACCGGCACCAGCTGATCCATGGCGGCTGCGAGCCACGCGCCGAGTTCGTCCGGCAGAGTGTCATGGATCCAGACCAGGCGGCTCCGGCCCTCGCCCTCGGCAAAGACCTGCATGGAGGTGTTATCGTGGGTGACCTCATCGCCGAGCCATCCCCACACGATGCGCCGGCTCTGCTCGTCGCGGGCGATGAGCCGCTCTCGCACAATCTTGCCGTCGGCGAAAGTAAGGGCCCGTACGTCGTCCTCATCCACCCTGCAGTCGACGAAAACGCCTGGGGCTATCCGTTGGGCGCCGCCGGCGAAGTCGCCGACCGTCGCCCATACGCTTTCCGGTGAAGCATCTACGATGATTTCCCTGACTATCGAAGCCATGTTCGCCTTTCCTTCATTAGTAGGTAGACCTGTCTGTCTACATATGGATGTATACAGACCTGTCTGCTATATAGTCAAGGCATGTCCGCAGCCCGAATCAACGATCGTCCCGAAAGTCTTGCGCGTCGTCGCATCCTCGATACGGCGACCGCGCTGTTTTCTCTGGAGGGGGTGCGCGCAGTCGGCATCGACCGCATCATCGCCGAGGCCGGCGTTGCCAAGGCCACGTTCTATCATCATTTCGCGGCCAAGGACGATCTGGTCCGCGCCTACGTCGAGGAGCTCAGCAAGGGAGGACGGGCGGCAATCGCGAAGCTTGGGCGGCGGCCACCTCGGCAGACGATTCTTGCGATATTCGATCTCATCGCCGATGCGGCAGATCAGCCGGGCTACCGCGGCTGCCCGTTTCAGAATGCCGCCGCTGAATATCCGGATCCCAGCAGCCCGGTTCGCCAGGCGATCGATCAGCATCGTCACTGGAAGTGGGGTATCCTCAGGGATCTGCTGATCGCGGACGCAAATCCCGATCCGGACCGCACAGCGGACGCGCTAACGGTGGCGGCCGACGGCCTCCTTGTCGTCAGTCATCTCGACAGGCCGGCCAAGCTGCGCACTCTCATACGCGACACGGTCGACCGAGTACTTGGAGCCCCACGCCCGGTCTGAGACCGGATGCGCATGCAGCCTGCCGGTCAGTGGATCGGCACCAGCCCGGCCAGTTCACGCATGTCATCGAACAGGATGCCGCCAGCTTCGATCAGTCCATCGCGGTCGGAAAGCGGGTCGCCGTGGTAGGAATAGACGCGCATGCCGGCGGCGATGCCGGCTGTCGTCCCGGCGACGCTGTCCTCAATGACGATGCAGTCGGCGGGCGCGAAGCCCATCGTCGCTGCCGCATGCAGGAAGAGGTCGGGGAACGGCTTGCCGCGCGAGACCATGGTCGAGCTGAACAGCGCATGCTCGAACAGCGGCAGCAGCCCGGTCTGGCCGAGTGTGATGTGCATTTTCGACACCCGTGCCGACGAGGCGACGCAGGTGGCGATGCCGGCGGCGTGCACGGTTTCGATGAACTCGCGAACGTAGGGGATGGCCTCGACGCCATGTGCGAACAGGTCCGGCAGGCCGGCGTTCCAGCGCTCGACAAAATCGGCGCCAAGGCTGACGCCGGTCGCCTCGACTTCCTTCTGCACCGAGACCATGCTGCGGCCGGAGAAATTCCTCCGGCAATATTCGAAGCTGGCCGGAAAGCCTGCCGCGGTCAACCATTCGGCGAGGCGCCGATTGGCCAGGTTCTCGGTATCGACCAAGACCCCGTCGCAATCGAAGATGACGAGTTTGGGTATTTTCATCAAACAGTGCCGGTCGATCCGAAGCCGCCCGAGCCGCGCGCTGTGCCGCCGGCCAATGTGCGCTCCTCGACGGTCGCCTGCGTTACCGGGGCGAAAACGATCTGGGCGATCCGCATGCCGCGCGTCACCGCGAAATCCTCGTCGCCGAGATTGATCAGCAGCACCTTGACCTCGCCGCGATAGTCGCTGTCGATGGTGCCCGGCGTGTTGAGGCAGGTGAGCCCGTGCTTGAAAGCGAGGCCCGAACGCGGCCGGACCTGGCCTTCGACGCCCTCCGGAATTTCCAGGACCAGCCCGGTCGGCACCAGCGCGCGCTTTCCCGGCAGGATCAAAAGCGGCCTGTCGTCGGGGACGGCGGCGCGCAGGTCCATGCCGGCAGCGCCCGAGCTCTCATAGGCGGGAAGCGGCAAGCCCTCGCCATGCGGCAGCCTGACGAAACCGACAGCCGGACCGATGACGGAGGTAGGATAAGGTGCTGCGCGCATAAGGCTGATCCTATCGTCGCGAACGCTGGTTCAGTCAACTCGGCGGCAATGCTATCAACGGCTTTCTTTCAGCGCAGTTCCGCCTCAGCGCAGTTCCATCGGAACGACCGTGGTCTCCTTGATCTCCTCCATGACGAAAGAGGCCGAAACGTCCGACAGCGCCACCTTGGCGATCAGCCGCTGGTAGAGCCGGTCATAGGCCTTCACGTCGGCGACGCGGGCGCGCAGCACATAGTCGAGATCGCCGGACATGCGGTAGGCGCCGGTGATCTCGGCAAAGCCGGTCACCGCCGCCCGGAATCTTTGCAGCCAGTCGGGATCGTGGTTCGAGGTGCGGATCAGGATGAACACCGAAAGGCCGAGTCCGAGCTTGTCGGCGTCGACCAGCGCCACCCGACCGGTAATGATGCCGTCTTCCTCCAGCCGCTTGACCCGGCGCCAGCAGGCATTGCGCGACAGCGATATTCTTGCCGAGAGCTGGTCGACGGACAGCGTGCCGTCGCGTTGCAGCTCGGCCAGCAATCTCCGGTCAATTTCGTCGATTTCCGCCATCATGTGGGATGTTTGTCCCAAAATTTGGCTTTAGACAAGGACAATTTGAGACCGATGAACCTGATAGCCGTGGCAGGATATTCATCGCTGGCTCTTCATGCCGGCAGGAGGGATCGACATGACAGCACGGCTCGCAAGACTTTTCACCTCTCACCCGGCCGCGGTCGGCGAGAGCTATTTCGGCCATATGGCTTTCGCCGCATGGTTCTCGTCGCGATTGTTCATGGCGGCCTTTGCCGCGCTCATTCATGCTTTCTTGCCGTTTCTGTTCGAGACCACGGCAAGCGGCATCATCCGTGAGCTCTACGAACGGACGCATAACCGGGGACGGTAAGCCGTAGAGGTGCCGATCGCGGCGAGGCCGCGGTACAGCGCCCCCTCAAAACATCCCGGCAGCGCAATCCCGATCAAGCGCCGCCGTCGTCGAAATGCCGAGCCAGGCTTGAAGCCGCGCCGCAATCCACCATTTTGAGGAGCGCGACGCGATAGCCCGGAGCGGTCATGATGGATATCGTCTTTTCCTCGACCACCAAACTGGCCGCGGCCATCCGCGACCGTACGGTTTCCGCAATAGAAGTGCTGGACGAGCATCTGGCGCAGATCGACAGGCACAATGAGGCGGCCAATGCCGTCGTCACGCTCGACAGGGAGGGGGCTCGCGCTCGAGCGAAGAAAGCCGACGAAGCGCAGGCGCGCGGCGAGGCACTTGGGCCGCTGCATGGCCTGCCGTTCACACTGAAGGACACGCACGAAACCGCTGGCATGAGAACCACCGTCGGCTTCCCGGCCTTCGCCGACTATGCCCCGAGGGCAGACAGTTCGGTCGTTGTCCGGCTAAAGGCGGCAGGCGGCATACTGGTGGGCAAGACGAACGTGGCGACGATGCTGGGCGACTGGCAGTCGAGCAATCCGCTATTCGGCCGCACCGGCAATCCCTGGGATCTCCAGCGCACCGCCGGCGGCTCCAGTGGCGGTGCGGCGGCGGCGCTCAGCACCGGAATGACGCCGTTCGAGGTCGGCACCGACATGCAGGATTCGATCCGGCTGCCGGCCGCCTTTTGTGGCGTCTACGGCCTCAAGCCGACCGAGCACCGCGTCTCGCTCGCCGGCGCCTTTCCCGATCCAGGCGGGGCGCCGCGCAGCGTGCGGCTGATGTCCTGCCTCGGACCGCTGGCGCGCAGCGTCGAGGACCTGGCGCTCATCTACGGCCTCATTGCCGGGCCGGATGGAAGCGATACCGACCTTGCGCCGGTACCGGTCGAAACCATGCCGGAGCTTGACCTCAAAAATTTGCGCATTGCCGTCGCGCCGTCCTTTCCGGGCTTTCCAGTGGCCGGCGAGATCAGCGCGGCGGTCGAAAGTCTGGCAAAAGAGCTTCAGGCTGCGGGCGCCATCGTCGAGGAAGCCGAATTGCCGGAGCTCGACCTGCACGACGACCTGAAGCAGGGCGGCGTCCTGATCGGCATGATGCTGGAGGCGGCGCAGCCCGAACCACCGGAGAATCCGACGCCGGTCTCGCGCTGGTTCGAGGCGCTCGCCCGCCGCGACCGCTCCATCCTGGCATGGGAACGGTTCTTCGACGGTTGCGACGCCTTGCTGTGCCCGGTCGCCATGGTCACCGCCTTCCCGCATTGCGAGCCGGGAACGCCGATCGAGGTCGACGGCGAGAAGCAAAGCTACTGGATGCTGCCGGCCTATGGCGCGGTGTTCAACTACAGCGGCCATCCGGCACTGTCGCTGCCCTGCGGACAGGATCGCGACGGCCTGCCCATCGGACTACAGCTTGTTGGCAAACGCTGGTCGGAGTCGCGCCTGCTCGGGATCGCCAGCGCAATCGAGCCGCTGGCCGGCGGCTTTCGCCGCCCGCCCGGTTATTGAGTAAACCGCACCAGCCCGTAGGGATCAAGCAGCGGATCGCGCTCGCCGTCGAGGATTTCGCGGGCGGCGAACAGGCCGACGGCCGGCGCCAGCGTGATGCCGGAATGCATAACGGCGACGTAGACGCCGCCCGTGCCTTCGGCGCGGCCTATGATGGGAAAGCCATCGACCGGCGTCGGCCGGTAGCCAACGGTGTGGAAATCGAGTTCCAGCCCATCCGCGCCGCGCAGCATCGCCTTCATCGCTGCAAACAGGTCGCGGGCGGTGGCCGCGGCATCCATGCCGGGATCGGCGCCGCCGAAATCCGAGCCGGCGATGACGCGGCCTTCCGCTGTCTGGCGCATATGCAGGCGGTCGCCGATCACCAGCCCGTTGAGCAGCTTTTCGGTGGGGCGCGAATGCACGATCAGGCCGGGCGGCGTTTCGATCGGGAGTTCTATCCCGGCTGTTGCCGCTAGTGCCGGAGAGCCGGCTCCGGCCGCGATCACCACCTCGTCGGCAGCAATCCGCCCGCCGGATGTATCGACGCCGGCTATCCTGCCACTAGCCTGCACAAGCGCGGTCGCGGTAACTCCCGTCAGCAGCCGCGCGTCGCGTCGTTCGGCGTCGGTCAGCAACGCTTGCGTGGCGGCGACCGGCTCGGCGACACCTTCCTTGGCGACATAAAGGGCGAAGTAGGGAAGCTCGGTCAGGTTTGGCTCGATGCGTGCTGCGGCGGCGCGGTCGACACGCTCGATGCCATAGCCCCATGAGGAATGTTCGGCGGCATAGGCTTCCAGTTCGGCCGCGGGCAGGTCCCAGCACAGGCCACCGCACCATTGCAACGGAAGGCCGGGCACCTCGTTCGCCAGTCGCGTCCATTCGGCCATCGATCGAGTCCGTAGCCGGAAGTAAGGCTGCGGATTACCCCAGCTGGCGTTAATCCAGGCAAAGGAATTCGGTGTCGCGGCGCCGCCGGCGCCGCTGCCGGCAATGACCGTCACCTTTGCTCCGGCTCTGGTCAGGTGCCAGGCGATGGACGCGCCGATGATGCCGGCGCCGATGACGATGACTTGTTTCGCCGCTGCCATGCTTCACTCCTCGTTCCAACGCCGCCACTGCGATGCCATTGCCCGTGGGTTCTGCCAAGAGCGCGCGGTATAAAATATGCCTCTTGACTTTAATACGTACGTACGTATTATACCGGCATGGCTAGACATTCACTTCGCGAAAAGCTTCTCGACGCCGGTTGCAGAACCATCTGGAGTTCCGGCTATTCGGCCGCCGGCGTACGCGACATCGTCGCCGCGGCCGATGCCCGTCCGGGGTCCTTCACCAATCATTTTGCATCCAAGGAGGCGTTCACCGGCGAGGTGCTGGACCGCTATTTCGCCTATGTGAGCGGTTTGGTGGAGCAGGCCCTCGCCCGGGACGGCACGCCTCCGGTCGGGCGCTTGCGCCGCTATCTCGAAATCATCACGTCGAAACTGGAGGCGCATGATTGGGCACGGGGCTGCATGATCGGTAATCTCAGCCTCGAGACGGCAGCTCACAGTGAGGCGCTGAGGCTGCAACTCGTCGCCATTTTCGAACGCTGGCGCAAGCCCTTTGCCGAATGCATCGCCGAGGGCCAGGCGGCCGGCGATATCACCGACGCGTTCGATGCCGAGGATCTCGCCGATTTCCTTTTGAGTTCCTGGCAAGGCGCGATGCTCCGCATGAAGGTGGAGCGCAGTCCCGAACCGCTCGAGCGTTTCAAGAACATCGTCTTCAAAACAGTCTTCGCAAAAAGGAGCTGATCCGATGAACCCGAAACTCGAAAAGCGCAGAATGTTGCCGCGCTCGCAAGTCGCGGTACTCGATTCCACCATCTCCTATATCGAGGCAGGCACGGCTGGCCCGACAGTACTCTTCCTGCACGGCAACCCGACGTCGTCCTACATCTGGCGCGACATCATCCCGCATGTGGCGCTATTCGGCCGCTGCATCGCGCCCGACCTGATCGGCTATGGCCAATCCGGCAAGCCGGACATCGACTATCGCTTCTTCGACCACGTCCGCTATCTCGACGCCTTCATCGAGACGCTTGGCATCACCGAACTGGTGGTCGTCGCGCAGGACTGGGGCACCGCGCTCGCCTTCCATCTCGCCGCCCGGCGGCCGCAGCAGATCCTCGGCCTCGCCTTCATGGAATTCATCCGCCCCTTCGAGAGCTGGGACGATTTCCACCAGCGTCCGCAGGCGCGCGAATTGTTCAAGGCAATGCGCACGCCGGGCATCGGTGAGAAGCTTGTTCTGGAAGACAATGTTTTCGTCGAAAAGGTGCTGCCGGCCTCGGTTCTGCGCACGATGAGCGATGCTGAAATGGCAGCTTATCGGGCGCCGTTCCCGACACCGCGATCGCGAAAGCCGATCCTGAGGCTGCCGCGCGACCTGCCGATCGAAGGCCAGCCCGCCGATGTCGCCGCCATCAGTGAGAACGACCATCGGGCGCTCCGGCTCTCCTCCTACCCGAAGCTGCTTTTCTCAGGCGATCCGGGCGCCCTCGTCTCGCCGCAGGCGGCACGGGAATTCGCAGCCGGCCTGAAGAACTGCCGATTGATCGATCTCGGACCCGGCGCGCATTATCTGCAGGAGGACCATGCCGACAGGATCGGTACCGCCATTGCCGAGTGGATTCCCGAGATAGCCTTCGAGAGCCATGCCGCCGAACCGGCGTGACGTTATCACGCCGCCGTAGCTTCTTACGCGGGTGCCTCTCTATTTGTGCCGCCGAGCAGCGCCTTCAAGGTTTCGTATCGGCGCATAAGCCGTGACGAATCGACTTTCCTTGCGACCGTCAGCACGGTGCCAAGTTCCAATTCTGCGCCGGTGCGATCACCCAGTTGAATGAGCAAAGCCGCAAGCGAGAGCCGGGCGTCGGCGGCATTAACCGCCGAACCGATCTCATTCCAGCGCGAGTATGCAACTTGCAGTTCTCCAATGGCCTCGGCCAAGCGGCCTTCCCGTATGAAAAGCTCGGCCTTGGCTTCCGAGGTGAGCGCCCGGATAGATGCCATCGGCCAGCGCTGTGGCTGGGTTTCCAGTTCGGCGATGACCTGCTTCGCGCGCTCCAGTCGATCCGTTCGTGCCGCCACCTTTGCCAGAGTGGCGAGAATCAAACCCCGACGCTGCAAGGTCGGCCAGGCGGACCCGATCAGGGACCGCTCGAGAGCGCTGAACGCGGCTTCTGCCTGTCCTTGCTCGAGCTGCAGCAATGCAAGGCCCGGCTGAGGGTCCCAGCCGACCGCATGGGCGCCACGATACGCAGCTTCCGCCTCGGTGAGGTCCCCTGCCGCAAGATGGATGTCGCCTAACACACGCAACGCGTCGCCCATCGCCCAAGGCGCATCGAGCGCAAGTTGGTTGAGGGCGGTGCGCACCAATGCTTCCGCTTCCTTCAGCGTGCCGTGCACGCCGAGCACCTCGGCCCGATGCAACCGGCACGAGCCCGACAGATCCTCTAGCCCGTGGCCCCTGCACCAATTCTCGTAACCGAGGGTCCACTGGTTTGCTCTCGACCAGTCGCCGAAATTTCGGCAGGCCCAAAGGACGTTGCAATAGAGAATTCCGCCGACCACCGGATCGACGTCGCTGGACAAACCGAGGGCGGCGGCGGCGTCCTGATCTTCCAGTCCGGATTGGGTGTCGCCAAGACAAAGCTTGAAAAAACCGCGATAGACAAGGCCGAGCGACTCCACGACCGGATCTTCCAGGTGTTTGCCGACAACGCAGGCCTGCTCGGCAAACGCCAGCGCCTGTTCCGGTTCCGCGTCCGCTGCCTTGATCCGCGACCCCATCCAACACCAAAGGCCGTGCTCCCGGCTATCGGTGGCGGTGCCGATCAATGCTGCCGCGCGCTGATGCCAGCCCTTGGCGACGGCAAGCTCTCCTCGCTCTAGGTGGATCCGCGCAAGTGTGATTGCCGGAGCAGCGGCCCGCGAACCTTGCCCAGCAATGCTGTATGCCCGCACGGCACGCGTCAGCGGCGGGATGGCTTCGGCCGGCCGCCCCATGCATTCCAGAGCCAGCGCCCATTCCTCGAGGTCGGCGGTGACCAGCTCGTCGGCAGTGTCCGCTTCGGCGAACAAAGCCGCGGCCTCATACCATTTCCTGGCCGAAGCAGCCGCCCGCGCGGCCAAGATCTGCAAGCTAGCGCTCGAATGCGCAGTCGACGGATCAGGGAGAACCGGCGCTCGTTCCGAAACGGCTGGCGGATCGAGACACATCCGGTAGCCGAACCGCGGCAGGTTGCGCAGTGCTGTTTCCATGCCGCCCTGGCGAAGGATGCTGCGAGCCAGGCTGGCAACACGCTGCAGCGAGGCTTCGGTCACCGTGACGCCCGGCCACAGCGTTTCGAGCAACTCTTCCTTGCTCAAAGCCCGGCTCCGATGGCGCAGAAGAATGGCGAGGAAATCGAAGACCAGAGGTTGCGCCTCGATCTCCCTGCCGGCGAGACGAAGACCGCGAGCTTCCTCGTTCAGCTCGAAGTCACCGAAGCAATACATCCCCATCGGCAGCATTCCTCCTACGACAATGGGCAAAGGATCAGAAGAAGATAAGAGCGGCGTAAGGACTGTTGGCCGCCCTCCTGTCATTCTCCATGCGCCTGGCCGGCCAAGGAGCATTTTAGCTCAGCAGCCCCGGGGATGTCATCGGCAGCGACCGGCCGTCCGGCGACATTTGAACCCAACACAAGGAAACTAGGAAAATGCATAAGTACATCATTGAAAGGGATATTCCGAAGGTCGGCACTTTCGAGCGAGAGCAGCTTCGCGAGGCATCCAAGGCTTCGAACGCGGTTCTTGCCGAACTCGGCCCGGAGATTCAGTGGGTGGAGTCGTTCGTTGCGGATGACAAAACGTTCTGCGTCTACCTCGCGAAGGACGAAGCGATCATCCAGCGCCATGCCAAGATGAGCGGCTTCCCGGCCACAAAGATCACGCAGGTGAAGCGCCTGTTCGATCCAACGACCGCCTACGCTCAGGCCTAGCAGGGAGGGACGGATCGTGAAGCTCTTTTCAGATATTGTGCTCGCCGTGGCAATCTCGGCATTCTTCTGCGGCGCGGCGGATGCTCATGACATACCTGACCCGGTCCTCAACCGGTCGCGGGAGATGGCGGCCAAATACCTCAGCATCGAGGTCGCCAAAGCCGACGGTTACCAGCAGTTGTTCGAATGCACGACACATGACGAGCACGGCACGATGGGTGTACACTTCATCCATCCCGGTCGTGCCGGTGACGGCAAGCTGGTGCTCGGCGAGCCGGACGTGCTGACCTACGAACCTGAGCCCGACGGCTCCATGCAGCTCGTTGGCATGGAATATATAGTCTTCGAGAAGGACTGGAAGGGCAAGGGTGTTCCCGAGTTTCTCGGACGCACTCTCCAGCGCAAGACGACGGTGGGCGTTCATCCCGTGGACCCCTACTACGAGCTTCACGTCTGGCACTGGCGGCACAATCCGGCCGGCATGTTCGCCGACTGGAACCCTTATGTGAGCTGCGAACACGACATGTCTTGACTGGTGTTACGCAGCGCCCAGGAGGGCCATTGCATGGCTCTCCCAACATTCCGCGGCCGACATCTCGGAACCGTGTCTCCCATCCCTCGAACCACAGGAAATATTGCCATGCTGATCGGACATACAGAGCCGGATTTAATCGCCGATCATCCCGATAGTTCGCGGTTCGTCGCCGCAATCGTCGAAATGTGGCTCGCCGTTCCACGCGCCTTAGCCCGCATCATCCGCATCCGGCGTGACCGCGCATTGCTTTACGAACTGCCGGACTACCTGTTGCGCGACGTCGGCATAAACCGCTCGGAGATCCAGTCGATTACCTGGCTCGGCGGCAGGGGCGTCGGCCACCAGCCACCCTTACCAGAAGCAAATCATGGTAGCGTGGACATAGCGGGAGAGTATCTTCTCATCTGAACAGCCGCAATCTGTGCCGTTGGCTCGCTAGGACAGGGTCCTATTCGGTCGCAACGACAAACCGGCATGTCCCTTCGGCCGAGCCCATTAGCCCAAAACCGTCGACAGGCAGAGAAAGCGCTGCTAAAAGCCCGCGCCACAGACAGGATTCCATGAAATTGGCTGAATACATCGAACAAGCGGTATCGCGCCGCCGCACTTTCGCGATCATTGCTCACCCCGACGCCGGCAAGACGACGCTCACCGAAAAGCTGCTTTTGTTCGGCGGTGCGATCCAGCTTGCCGGCGAGGTCAAGGCCAAGAAGGACCGCATCCAGACCCGGTCCGACTGGATGAAGATCGAACGCGAGCGCGGCATTTCGGTGGTCACCTCGGTGATGACCTTCGAATATGAGGACACTGTCTTCAACCTGCTCGACACGCCCGGCCACGAGGATTTCGCCGACGACACTTATCGCACGCTGTCGGCGGTCGACAGCGCGGTGATGGTCATCGACGCCGCCAAGGGCATCGAGCCGCGCACGTTGAAACTGTT
Source organism: Mesorhizobium sp. M0909 (assembly GCF_040319515.1). Classification (NCBI taxonomy): domain Bacteria; kingdom Pseudomonadati; phylum Pseudomonadota; class Alphaproteobacteria; order Hyphomicrobiales; family Phyllobacteriaceae; genus Mesorhizobium; species Mesorhizobium sp. M0909. The sequence goes on along the minus strand of NZ_JAMYOA010000020.1, from coordinate 84,072 downwards.
CGAGGTCTGCCGGTTGCGCGATATCCCGATCATCACCTTCGTCAACAAGATGGACCGAGAAAGCCGCGACCCGTTCGACATCCTCGACGAGATCGAGCAGAAGCTGGCGCTTGATACCGCACCGATCACCTGGCCGATCGGCCGCGGCAAGACCTTTTGCGGGACCTACCATCTGGCGCTGAATGCTGTGCGCAAGGGCGACGCTGAAAAGGAGCGCACGCCGGTCAACGGCCCCGATTCCAACCGTGTCGCCGGTCTCTTGCCGGAGAACGACCGGGAGGCTTTCATCGAGGAGCTGGAGCTGGCGCGCGAGGCCTGCCGCCCGCTCGATCTGGAAGCCTTTCGCGAAGGCCATCTGACACCGGTCTATTTCGGCTCGGCGCTGCGCAATTACGGCGTGCGCGACCTGATCGAGGCGCTCGGCGCCTATGGGCCGCCGCCGCGCGCGCAGGAGGCCGACACGCGCAAGGTCGAGGCGACCGAGGACAAGATGACCTCCTTCGTCTTCAAGATCCAGGCCAATATGGACCCCAACCACCGCGACCGTATCGCTTTCGTCCGCGTCTGCTCCGGTAAGCTCGAGCGCGGCATGAAGGCCAAGCTGGTGCGCACGGGGAAGCCGATGAGCCTGTCGGCGCCGCAATTCTTCTTCGCCCGCACCCGCGTCACCGCCGACGAGGCGTTTGCCGGCGATGTCGTCGGTATTCCCAACCACGGCACGCTGCGCATCGGCGACACGCTGACCGAAGGCGAGGAGATCCTGTTTCGCGGCGTGCCGAATTTCGCGCCGGAAATCCTGCGCCGCGTCCGCCTCGGCGACGCGATGAAGGCCAAGAAGCTCAAGGAGGCGCTGCACCAGATGGCCGAGGAAGGCGTCGTGCAATTGTTCTCGCCGGAGGATGGCTCGCCGGCCATCGTCGGCGTCGTCGGCGCCCTGCAGCTCGACGTCCTGAAGGAGCGCCTGAACTTCGAATACACGCTGCCGGTCGATTTCGAGATGTCGCGCTTTTCGGTCTGCCGCTGGATCTCGGCCGACGACAGGGCCGAGCTCCAGCGCTTCATCGAGGCGCATCGCGGCGACATTGCCCGCGACCTCGACAACGATCCGGTGTTCCTCGCCCAGCACGCCTTCTCGCTCAACTATGAGGCCGAGCGCTGGAAGGCGATCCGCTTTGCGGCGGTAAAGGATTATCAGGTCCGCGACAGAGCGGCCTGATGCGCTATCTCAAGAGCAATCGCTTCAGAGGGCAATCGCTTCAGGTTGAATTTCGCCATCTAACTGTCCGGGCGTTTGCGCTGCCCCTCACCTGCCGGCATTCTCTCCCGTAGGTGACGGGGATAGGGGCGCTCTCATGGACCGTTTCGCCAATCGCCAGCGTTGCAGAAACGGCGCCAAGGGCGGCGGCTAGCCCCTTCTCCCCGTCACTTGCGGGGAGAAGTGCCCGGCAGGGCGATGAGGGGCAGCGCCGACTTGGACGATGTTCACCCCCTGGCAGCCTCTTCGATCTTGGCGATGTCGATCTTGCTCATCTGCATCATCGCCTGCATCACGCGGCCGGCCTTTTCCCTGTCGGGGTTCAGTAGCAGCTTGGGCAACTGCTCGGGAACGACCTGCCAGGAGAGGCCGAACTTGTCCTTCAGCCAGCTGCACTGGCTGGGCTCGCCACCGCCCGCGATGAGCCTGTCCCAAAAATAGTCGACCTCTTCCTGCGTCTTACAGTCGATAGAGAGCGAGACTGCCTGGGTGAACTTGAATTGCGGCCCGCCGTTGAGCGCCTGGAACTGAACGCCGTCGAGCTCGAATGAGACCATCAGCACCTTGCCCTCATTATCGCCGCTGCCCTTGGGCCAGCGCATCACGCTCAGCACCTTCGAATTCTTGAAGATGGAGATGTAATGGTTCATGGCCTCCTCGGCCTGGTCGTCGAACCACAGGCAGGGGGTGATCTTTTGCATTCTCTTGCTCCTCGGACTGGTTTTGGCTTTGTTTTCACTCGCAAAACGGCCGGCTGGCGATTGATGCCCGGCCCCGCCGTCTGCCCAAGGACGCTCGGGCGAAACCCGATCCGACAGCACCTCTGACTTTTTTACGGCCTGGACCGGCTGCGTCTTTGGCTGGCGCTCGTTCGGCACCCTGGCGCAGCGCAAAATTGTGGCCAGACCAGAGCTTGGCGTCTATAAGGCCTGCGGCTCAATTCCGGTTTTCCGCGCCTGTGCGGCGCGAGCAGACAGCAAGGACAGTTCAATGCCCGCCTACCGTTCCCGCACCACCACCCATGGCCGCAACATGGCCGGCGCCCGCGGCCTGTGGCGCGCCACCGGCATGAAGGATTCGGATTTCGGCAAACCGATCATCGCCGTGGTCAATTCCTTCACCCAGTTCGTGCCCGGCCATGTCCATCTGAAGGACCTAGGCCAGCTGGTTGCCCGCGAGATCGAAAAGGCCGGCGGCGTCGCCAAGGAATTCAACACCATAGCCGTCGACGACGGCATCGCCATGGGCCATGACGGCATGCTCTATTCGCTGCCGTCGCGAGAATTGATCGCCGACTCGGTCGAATACATGGTCAACGCGCATTGCGCCGACGCCATGGTCTGCATCTCGAATTGCGACAAGATCACGCCGGGCATGCTGATGGCGTCGCTGCGCCTCAACATCCCGACCGTCTTCGTCTCCGGCGGACCGATGGAGGCCGGCAAGGTGGTGCTCGCCGGCAAGAGCCAGGCGCTTGACCTGGTCGACGCCATGGTCGCGGCCGCTGACGACAAGGTGTCCGACGAGGACGTCAAGATCATCGAGCGATCGGCCTGTCCGACCTGCGGCTCGTGCTCGGGCATGTTCACCGCCAATTCGATGAATTGCCTCACCGAGGCGCTCGGCCTGTCGCTGCCCGGCAACGGCTCGACGCTGGCGACGCATGCCGACCGCAAGCGCCTGTTCGTCGAGGCCGGCCATCTGATCGTCGATCTCGCCCAGCGCTATTACGAGCAGGACGACGACACCGCGCTACCGCGCAGCATCGCGTCGAAGGGCGCTTTCGAGAACGCCATGACGCTCGATATCGCCATGGGCGGCTCGACCAACACCGTGCTGCACATCCTCGCCGCGGCACATGAGGGCGAGGTCGACTTCACAATGGAGGACATCGACCGGCTATCGCGGCGGGTGCCGGTGCTGTGCAAGGTGGCGCCAGCCAAGGCCGACGTCCACATGGAGGACGTCCACCGCGCCGGCGGCATAATGGCGATCCTCGGCCAGCTGGATAGCGCTGGGCTGATCAACCGCGACCTGCCGACGGTGCACACCGCAAGCCTCGGCGAAGCGCTCGACCACTGGGATATCTCCCGCACGTCAAGCCAGAATGTCCGCGACTTCTTCCTCGCGGCACCCGGCGGCGTGCCGACGCAGGTCGCCTTCAGCCAGGACCGCCGCTGGGACGATCTCGATCTCGATCGCGAGACGGGCGTCATCCGCTCGGCCGAACATCCTTTCTCAAGGGATGGCGGCCTTGCCGTGCTGAAAGGCAATCTCGCGCTCGACGGTTGCATCGTGAAGACGGCCGGCGTCGATGAATCGATCCTGAAATTCACCGGCCCGGCAAGAGTGTTCGAAAGCCAGGACGCCAGCGTCAAGGCAATCCTGTCGAACGAGATCAAGGCTGGCGATGTCGTCGTTATCCGTTATGAAGGCCCGCGCGGCGGCCCCGGCATGCAGGAAATGCTCTATCCGACCAGCTATCTCAAATCGAAGGGCCTCGGCAAAGCCTGCGCACTGATCACCGACGGTCGTTTTTCCGGCGGCACCTCCGGCCTGTCGATCGGCCACGTCTCGCCGGAAGCGGCTGAAGGCGGGCTGATCGGGCTGGTCAGGGAAGGCGACACGATCGAGATCGACATCCCCAACCGCACCATCAGGCTTGCTGTCGGCGACGCGGAGCTCGCCGCCCGTCGTGCGGCGATGGAGGCGAAGGGACCAACTGCCTGGAAGCCCGAGGAGAAGCGCAAGCGCAAGGTGACGACGGCCTTGCGCGCCTATGCGGCGATGGCGACAAGTGCCGCCAAGGGGGCGGTGCGGTACGTGCCGGAATAGGGCCTTTCCTTCCCCCCTTGTGGGAGAAGGTGGATCGGCGCGCAGCGCCGAGACGGTTGAGGGGTGCTGGACGGAGTGCAGGGGATGCCAAGCTGGAACACCCCTCATCCGACCGAGCTTCGCTCGGCCACCTTCTCCCACAAGGGGAGAAGGGAAGGCCGCGCCTGAAGGTTCCGCCTTGCGGTAGCACGCTGCATGGAAAGAAATGCCTTTTTTGAACGAGGTGGCGATAGATGGATTTCGACCTTGTGGTGCGCGGCGGCACGCTGCCCGACGGCAGGATCGCCGATATCGGCATCGTCGGCGAAACGATCGCAGCGATAGAGCCCGAGCTGAACGTCAGCGCCGGCACGGCGATCGATGCCCGTGGCAATCTGGTCTCGCCGCCTTTCGTCGATCCGCATTTCCATATGGACGCAACGCTTTCGCTCGGCATTCCGCGCATCAATGTCTCTGGCACGTTGCTCGAAGGCATCTCGCTTTGGGGCGAGCTGAAGCCGCTTCTGACCCATGAGACGGTGCGCGACCGTGCGCTTGCCTATTGCGACTGGGCGGTGTCGATGGGCCTGCTCGCGATCCGAACCCATGTCGATGTTTGCGACGACCGCCTGCTGGCGGTCGAAGCGCTGCTCGACGTGAAGAAGGCCGTTGCCCCCTATATCGACCTGCAATTGGTCGCCTTCCCGCAGGACGGTTTCTATCGCTCGCCGACGGCGCGCAGCAACACCATCCGGGCGCTCGACATAGGCGTCGATGTAGTCGGCGGCATTCCGCATTTCGAGCGCACAATGGCCGACGGCACGCGCTCCGTCACCGAGCTCTGCGAGATCGCGGCCAAACGCGGCCTGATGGTCGACTTGCATTGCGACGAGACCGACGATCCGCTATCGCGCCACATCGAGCAGTTGGCCTATGAGACGCAGCGGCTCGGGTTGCAGGGCAGAGTGGCCGGCTCGCACCTGACATCGATGCATTCGATGGATAATTACTACGTTTCGAAGCTATTGCCGCTGATTGCCGAGGCCGGCGTTTCGGCGATCCCCAATCCGCTGATCAACATCATGCTGCAGGGCCGCCACGACACCTTTCCCAAGCGCCGCGGCCTGACGCGGGTCAAGGAGATGCTGGCGCACGGCATCCGCGTCGGCTGGGGCCAGGATTGCGTGCTCGACCCCTGGTATTCGCTGGGCACCGCAGACATGCTCGACGTCGCCTTCATGGGCCTGCATGTCGCCCAGATGTCGAGCCCGGCCGAGATGGCGCGCTGCTTCGACATGGTCACCAACGTCAATGCTGCCATCATGGGCCTCGACCACCTTGGCCTGGCGGTCGGCAAGCGCGCCAGCCTGGTCGTTCTCGATGCCGGCAACCCAGTCGAGGCGCTGCGGCTGCGCCCAGAGCGTCTCTGCGTCATTGCCAGGGGCAAGGTGGTGGCCGAGCGCAGCCGGCAGGACACGCGGCTTTCGATCGCCGGAAGGCCGGGCACGGTGAACCGGCGCCACGCTTAAAGCGCGTCGCGCTCGACCGGCCTCATGCGACGCGCTTAAGTTCCTGTTTTGATGCATGTCGTTGTCGCAAAACCGCTGCACACTTTTGCGCGACATGCATTAGTCCAGCCGATTTCCGGCGCTGGTCTTACCGAATTCTCGATTTTCGCCTCGTCACGGCCGCAGCTTGCGACTACGACGCGGGTCACCGTACCCCACGGCGAGGAACCGGTAACGGAATGGCGCAGCCCGCAGCCCATAATTCGACGATCAGGAACGCGCTGCTGGCCGGCATCCTGCTGATGCTCGCCGGCGATTTCCTGTTTGCGCTGAACGATGCGATGGGCAAGTGGCTGGTTGCCAGTTTTTCCGTCGGCCAGGTCGTGCTGATCCGCTCGATCGGCGCGTTTTTCATACTTGGGCCGATGATTGCCCATCAGGGTGCGGCCAAGCTGTTTCTCATGGAGCGGCCGGAGCTGCAGCTGCTGCGCGTGGTGATGACGACGCTTGACACGGCGCTGTTCTACGCGGCGGTCGTCTATCTGCCGCTCGCCGATGTGATGAGCTTCTACATGGCCGGGCCGATCTACGTCGCGGCGCTGTCGCACTTTTTGCTCGGCGAAAGGGTCGGCTGGCGCCGCTGGGCGGCTATCCTGCTCGGTTTCTGCGGCGTGCTGATCATGCTGAAGCCGTCGTCGGCCGCGTTCTCGCTGTCCTCGATGTTCGCGCTCGCCGGCAGCATTTCCTTTGCCTTCGCCATCATCCTCAATCGGCGGCTGCGCGGCACCAGCGACACTTCGCTGGTCACCTGGCAAACCATCGGCACGCTGCTGGTCGGCGCTGCGCTGACCCTCGGCAGCTGGAGGACGCCGTCCTCGCTCGATTTCGGCGCCATGCTGCTTCTCGGCATCGTCTCGTGCGGTGCGCATCTGATGATCACCAGGGCGTTGAAGCTGGCGCCGGCCTCGACCTTGGCGCCGCTGCATTACAGCCTGCTGTTGTGGGCAGTGGTCTTCGGCCTCGCCTTCTTCGGCGATGTGCCTGGGCCGCGCATCCTGATCGGCTCGGCCATCGTCGTGCTGGCCGGCCTGTTCATCTTCCACCGCCAGAAGGTGGTCGACACGGTACCGCCCGAAAACGTACCGAAGGGTGTGAATTAACCCCGGCGCACCGCCGCGAGATGCCGCGAAAATTCCGGCATCTCCATCAGTGCCTTGCAGCGCGCAAACCGGCCGTCTGCATAGGCGCGAAAGTCGTCGGCCGGATTTTTGTTGGCAAGCTGGATCAGTCCCCACAGCGTCCACAAAAGGTCGCACATCGCCTTGTAGATGACGATGCGGGCGCGCTCCGCCGGTCTCGGCTCGCCGCCGAAATAGGCCAGCATCATTTCCTCCTCCTGCGCGGCGTCGAATTGCCCTTCGACGCTGAGGTCGCCGAGATCCCAGAGCGGATCGTTCATGCCGGAATATTCCCAGTCGACGATCCACATCCTGTCGCCCGTATCGAGAAAGTTTTCGCAGAGCGGGTCGCAGTGGCAGGCGACGATCGGCAGAGGTTGAGCCGCAAGTGCTGAGCGCACTGCCTCCGCCTCGCGGACCACATCGTGGTAGCCGGCAGGCAGGGCGACGTCCTTGGTTGACAGCACTTTCAGATAATCGTCGATCATCGCGAACAGCTCGAAGCGGAAGGGGAACACCGCGCCGGATGTGTGCAGCTTGCGAAAGGCCTTGCCGGCGCGTGCCGGGCTGCCCGGTCGGGTCTTGAATTTTTCCGGCGACATCGTCTCGGCGCCGGCGATGAAGCGGGTCACCAGCACGCCGGTCTCGGCATCGACATGCAGCACTTCCGGGCTGACGCCGGCCTTCGCCGCTTCCCGGGCCGCCACTGCCTCGTTGGCGCGGTTGATGTATTCCTCGGTACCCTTGCCGGGGATACGCAGGCAGAAATCCTTACCTCTGAAGACGAGGTTGGTCAGGCCGCCGAGCCGTTCCAGCGGGCCGTCATAGCCGGCCAGCATCGGAATGGCCGCAAGCGCGGCGCGTGCCTGGTCATCCGCCATGGCTTTCGCTCCTTTTCCCATCTTTATTGTCGCGACGACGGTTCCACAGTTTTCACCGTTTGGCTATCATCGCGTAGCGGATCAATACCAGGCGACGGAACAGCAATGACGGACAGCAAACAGCAGAGCGCACTCGCCGCAGCCTATGCGGCGAAGCGGCCGGAAGACGTAGCCGCGCTCTACGACAGCTGGGCCGGCACTTACGACGCCGACATGTCGGCGGCCGGCTATCGCCATCCGACCATCTGCCTTGCCTTGCTGGCCCGCCATCTGCCGCGCGGCGCCGCACGTCTGCTCGATGCCGGCGCCGGCACCGGGCTCATCGGCGAGTGGCTCGCCATCATCGGTTATCCGCAGGTCGAGGCGCTCGACATCTCGGAAGGAATGCTGGCGCAAGCGGCGCGAAAGGGCGTCTATTCGGCGCTTCACTGCCTGGCGCTTGGCGGGCCGCTCCCCTTCGTGGACGATGCCTATGCCGGGATCATCTCAGCCGGCGTCTTCACGTCGGGCCATGTCGGAGCCGAGGGTCTGGACGAGCTGATCCGCATCTGCCGGCCGGGCGGAGTGATCGTGCTGACGGTGAAGAACACGCTGTGGGACACGGGTTTTGCCGCGCGGATCGCCGAGCTCGAGGCGCAAGGCATCGTCACCCGCGCCGAGGAGACGCCGCCCTATGTCTCGATGCCAGGCGAGGCCGATACGGTGCCGAGCCGGGGGCTGGTGCTCATCGTGAACTGAGGCGAAAGGCGGAAGGCTCTATGCCTTCACCTTTGCTCCCGTCGGATCGTAAAGCGGCTCGAGGTGAATCGTCGCCGGCGTCCGTTCCATTGCCACCACCAGCTCGTAGTCGCCCGAGGTGAGGAAATCATCGTCGACGCCATCGGCATTGCGCACATAGCCGTAGCCGATGTTCCTGCCGATGGTGTAGCCATAGCCGCCGCTGGTGAGATAACCGACCGCCTCGCCGTTGCGCAGGATGGTTTCGCGCCCGAGCAGCACGACGTCGGGATCGTCGACAGTGAAGCCGGCAAAGCGTTTCCTGAGCGTCGAGCCACCGAGCTTTTCAAGCGCCCGCCGGCCGAGGAAATCGGTGTTCTTCCTGAGCTTCACCGCCCAGCCGAGGCCGGCCTCCTGCGGCGTGTCGTTGGGCGTGATGTCGGCGCCCCAGGCGCGGTAGCCTTTTTCCAGCCGCAGCGATTCCATCGCCCGGTAGCCGACCGGGCGGATGTCGTGGGTAGCGCCCGCCGCCATCAGCGCGTCGAAAACCTCGCCTGTCGCCGCGATCGGCGCATGCAATTCCCAGCCTAGTTCGCCAACATAGGTGACGCGCAGTGCCCGCACGGCGTGGCCGGCAATGGCGATCTCGCGAGCATGGCCGAACGGAAAGGCGGCATTCGAGACGTCAGCATCGGTCGCCGCCGACAGCACATCACGTGCGCGCGGCCCCATCAGCGACAATGTGCCGAAATCCTCGGTGACGTCGGTCAGCGTCACGTCGAACTCCCTGCCGATATGATCGGCAATCCAGGAGAAATCGTGCGTGCGGAACCCGGTGCCGGTGACGATGTAGAATTTTTCCTCACCGAGCCTCGCCACGGTCAAATCGGCCTCGATGCCGCCGCGCGTATTGAGGAGCTGTGTGTAGGTCAGCCGGCCGACCGGCTTGGCGACGTCATTGGCGCAGATCCAGTCCAGCGCCCTCAGCGCGTCGGCTCCGGTCATTTCGTATTTGGCAAACGACGATTGGTCGAAAATGCCGATCTTTTCGCGCACATGGCGATGCTCGTCCCCGACGGGTGAAAACCAGTTCTGCCGGCCCATCGAATAGACGTCCTTCGGCTCGATGCCTGCCGGCGCGAACCAGTTCGGCCGCTCCCAGCCAAGTTTCGAGCCGAACACGGCGCGATGTTTTTGCAGCCGCTCGTACAAAGGTGAGACGATGCGCGGCCGTCCGCTGACATATTCCTCATGCGGGAAGCCGATCGTGTAGTGCTTGCCGTAGGCTTCCAGCGTGCGGTCGCCGACCCATTTCCGGTCGCGGTGCAGGTCGGAGAAGCGGCGGATATCGACCACCCACAAATCGAGCGGCGCCTCGCCGTCGACGACCCATTGCGCCAGCGCCCAGCCGGCGCCGCCGCCGGACGCGATGCCGAAGGCATTGAAGCCGGCGCCGACGAACATATTGGGGCATTCCGGCGCCACGCCGAGGATGAAATTGCCGTCCGGCGTAAAGCTCTCCGGCCCGTTGATCATCTGCTTGACGCCGACATTGGCAAGCGCCGGGACGCGCTCGATCGCCTGGCTCATATGCTGCTCGAAATGATCGTAATCATCGTCGAACAGCCGGAACTCCCAATCGTCCGGCACATCGCCGCCGGGTAGGCCGGTCGTCCACGCCTGCGGGTTCGGCTCGTAGCCGCCCATCACCAACCCGCCGACCTCCTCCTTGAAATAGGTGCGGCGATCGGGGTCGCGAATTGTCGGCGCGTCGGTCGCCAGGCCGACGATCCTCTCGGTGATGATGTACTGGTGCTTCACCGGCTGCAGCGGCACGTTGATGCCGGCCAGCGCACCCACCTGCCGCGCCCATTGCCCGGCGCAGTTCACCACCTTGTCGCAGGCGATATCGCCCCTGTTCGTCCTAACCTTAACGATCCGGCCGTTGGTCATTTCAAAGCCGGTGACCCGCACTTCCTCGAACAATTTTGCGCCATGCATGCGCGCGCCCTTGGCCAGTGACTGGGTGATGTCGGAAGGGCTTGCCTGACCGTCGGTCGGCAGCCAGGACGCGCCGACGAGGTCGCCGGTTTCCAGCAGCGGCCACATTTCCTTGACCTCGGCCGGCGACAGCAGATGCATGTCCATGCCGAAGCTCTTAGCCGTCGTTGCCAGCCGCTTATACTCGGTCCAGCGGTCGGCATTGGTGGCGAGGCGCAGGCAGCCAGTCATCTTCCAGCCGGTGGCGAGGCCGGTTTCGGCTTCCAGCCCCTTGTAGAGATCGACTGAATATTTGAGCACGCGCGTGATCGACGCCGACGAGCGTAGCTGGCCGACCAGCCCGGCAGCATGCCAGGTCGAACCCGAGGTCAGTTTGCCCTGTTCGAGCAGCACGATTTCGGCCTTGTGGTCGCGCGCCAGATGATAGGCCGTCGAACAGCCGATGATGCCACCGCCGATGACCACGATCCCGGCCTGGGCGGGCAAGGTCATGTCCGCGTCCCGTATTTTGTCCTGTAGTTTTCCAGGGCGGCTTCGAGCCGCGCCAGGTTTTCGTCGGCGTAGGCGGCGTAGTCGACGCCGGGCGCATCGAGGTAGAGCTCGGAAACCATGCCCCACATCGCCTCACGCAGCAGCGACGCGCATTGCATGGCGGCGTGCGAGCGCCGTATCGCCGGGTCCGGCTCCTTCATGAAATAGGCGGTCAGGAAGGCGAAAGATTCCTCGTCGCTCATGCCGGCGTTCGAAGCCGCACCGGCAAGGTCGAACATCGCGGTGTTGAAGCCGGCATATTCGAAGTCGATGAGCCACAGCCTGTGACCGTCGTCGATTATGTTGGCCGGCAGAAGATCGTTGTGACCGAAGACGATCGGCAGCAGTTTTTGCGCGCGCTCGAGCTCGTCCGCCAGGGTCAAAAGGCGTGGCAATTCGTCCAGCTTGCGGCTGCGGCCTTCCTCCAGCGTGCGCGCATAGTCGCGAATGACGTGGAACACCCAGAACATGAAGCCGGCGCCGGAGATGTGACTGGGCATCTCCCGGTGGAAGCCGCGCAGCAACGCGGCAACGCGGCCGAGATCAGCGCGCACGTCCTGCGCGACATAGGCCTTGGCGCCGAGATACTCCGTCACCATGACGCCGGGTCCGGTGTAGTGGACGGCCGGAGCGAAGCCTGCCGCGTGCGCTGCCCGCGCGGTCATCATCTCGCGCTCGCGAAAGACATGGTGGAACGGATAATCCTGGCCGATCCGCACGACGTGCCGCCCGGCCGCGTCCTTGACCAGATAATTGGCATTGCTCAACCCGCCCGGCAGCGGCGCGATATCGATGCCGCCGGTCCAGCAAGGCAGCGCACGGATGCGGTCTTCGACAGTCACGATCTCGTCCATCGGGTCAATTTTCCACGCATGTCACGGCTGGCCAGCGATGACAATCGGACGGAGGAATGGCGGCAACGCGAAGATCTCGTCGGTGCAGATCTCGGGATCGGTATCCCGCACCGCACCGACGAGCCCCTTTGTGCCGGGTTCTTCGACGCCGGCATCCGCCCCCGCGGATCCTGAATTTCGGTACCCTTGCACCCGACGATCTCCCGGGCATTCGGGCAGGCGATTTTTCGTGCGGCTCAGCCGTCGTCCTCCGTTCCGAGCCTGTCACGGCGATAATGTCGCGCCACGCTGGAGGCGTTGTCAACGCGAAATTGTGGTGTTTTCTGGTTTTTTGCCCGAATTTTGCTAAATTTCCTGGAGTTAGTGGCATTTATGCCGTAGAACCGGTCAATGGTGCAACAATCCGACCGGATGGAACTGATGCTCCACTCGAAGCGGCATGGCGAAATCCTGCGCCTCCTCAAGGAGGAAGGCACCGTTACCATTGCCAGCCTGGCTGATCGGCTGGGCGTCTCGCTGGAGACAGTACGCCGCGACGTCAAGCCACTGACCAGCGACGGTTCCATCCTCAAGATGCACGGCGCCGTCGGCCTGCCGTCGATTGCCGGCGAAGCGCCGTTCGAGCGGCGCATGCGCGAGAACGCCGATGCCAAGCGAGCTATTGCCCGCATGGTCGCCGCCACCATCCGCGACGGCGAATCGATCATGCTCGACACCGGCACCACCACCTCATTCCTGGCCCGGGAACTGCTCGGCCACCGGCGGCTGACGGTCGTCACCAACTCCTCCGACATCGCCCGCACACTGGCCACCGTCAACGGCAACAAGGTCTATATGGCCGGCGGCGAGCTGCGCAGCGATTCCGGTGCTGCCTTCGGCGTCTCGGCCATCGAATTCGTCAGCCGCTTTTCCGTCAGCCATGCGGTGATATCGATCGGTGCGGTCGATGCCGTCACCGGCGTCATGGACTATGATCTGGAAGAGGCCGAATTCGCCCGCATGGTGCTGTCGCGCGGTCAGCGTTCGCTTGTCATCACCGACCACAGCAAGTTCGGCCGCCAGGGCCTTGTTCAGGTCTGCGGGTTAGGCGGCTTTTCCGAACTCGCGACCGACCGGCCGCCGCCGCACGACATCGCCGCCGCCCTCGTCCAGGCCGGCGCGCGGCTCAGCATTGCGGACGGCGGAAGCGAGGGCTGAGCTCTATCGGCAGATCGGCACCAGCACCCACTTCCCAGCGCCGCCTCTGCCGTGTTTAGTCCGGCCATGGCTTTCACCATCCGCCAATTGCAGTTCTTCATCGCCGTCGCCGAGCAGGGCACAGTGTCGGGCGCCGCCCAGAACCTGTCGATCTCGCAATCCTCGGTCACCGAAGCGATCAAGGAGTTGGAGCACGATCTCGGCGTCGAGCTGTTCGAGCGCCACCCGCGCGGCTTGAACATCACCCACAAAGGCCACCAGTTCCTGCGCCATGCGAGGAAGATCCTGGCCGACGTTTCCGATGCGCGCCGCGCCTTCTTCGGCGAACGGATCGCGGCAAGCGGGCGGCTGCAACTTGGCGTCACCTCGTTGGTCGCTGGCTATGTGCTTTCCGATCTTCTTGCCCGCTACCGCCGCGCCTATCCGGGTGTCGAGGTCTCGGCGATCGAGGACAATGGCGACTATCTCGAGCATCTGTTGATCGGCGGCAAGCTCGACATTGCCGTCATGGTCACCTCGAACCTGCGCGACCGCACCGCGCTGCAGTCCGAAATCCTCGAAGTCTCGGCCTACCGGCTGTGGCTGCCGCTCGGCCACCCCTTGGCCGGTGCCGACATCATCGGCATCGGCGACATCGCCTCGGAACCGCTGATCATGCTGACCGTCGACGAGATCGAGGAGAATACCGGAAAGCTGCTGACGGCAATCGGCGCCAAGCCGCATGTCGCCTTCCGCACCCGCTCGGTCGAAGCGGTGCGCAGCCTCGTCGCTACCGGCGCCGGCGTGGCGCTGCTGCCCGATCTCGTCTACCGGCCATGGTCGCTGGAAGGCGACCGCATCGAATCGCGCGATATTTCGGGGTCGTTGCCGGTCGTCCAGGTCGGCATGGTCTGGCGGCGCGGCTCCGGCCTGCCGCAAGCGGCGCGCGACTTCATCGGACTTGCCCAGTCGCAGCGCATGGTGCGCCAACGACCCGAGAAGATCGGCCGCTGACGTATCGGAAAAATCGATATCGGCTTTCTGATAAATGAATTTGCGAAACCGGAAATTTCGCAGCACTTTTCGGTCAGGGAACAAAGCTGCCGCCGGAGCACGGCCCTCAGAGCCGCGCATCCAACGTTTTTGAACGGGCGCATGATCTTCTTCCGAAGCCCGAAACCGGTTTCGAGGTCATGCAAAAATGGGAGATCGACGATGAATTCATTGCTGAAATCATGCACTGCCTTGACGGTCGCGCTGAGCTTCTCCGGCCAGGCCATCGCCCAGGTCAAGGAGCTCGGCAAAGGCGAAGGCGAGGTCAATATCGTCGCCTGGCCGGGCTATATCGAGCGCGGCGAAACCGACAAGGCCTATGATTGGGTCACTTCGTTCGAGAAGGAAACCGGCTGCAAGGTCAACGTCAAGACCGCCAACACCTCCGACGAGATGGTCTCGCTGATGAACGAGGGCGGCTTCGATCTCGTCACCGCCTCGGGCGACGCTTCGCTGCGCCTTGTCGCAGGCAAGCGCGTTCAGCCGATCAACACCGACCTCATACCGAGCTGGAAGACGGTCGACGACCGGCTGAAGGATGCGCCCTGGTTCACCGTCGGCGGAGTCCATTACGGCGTCCCCTATCAGTGGGGGCCGAACGTGCTGATGTACAACACCGAAGTGTTCAAGGAGGCGCCGAAGAGCTGGAACGTGGTCTTCGAGGAAATGAAGCTTTCCGACGGCAAGTCGAACAAGGGCCGCGTCCAGGCCTATGACGGGCCCATCCACATCGCCGATGCCGCCAACTACCTGATGGCCCACAAGCCGGAGCTCGGCATCAAGGATCCGTACGAACTGACCGAAGACCAGTACAAGGCCGCGCTCGACCTTCTGCGGGTCCAGCGTACGCTGGTCGGACGCTATTGGCACGACGCCGCCATCCAGGTCGACGATTTCCAGAACGAAGGCGTCGTCGCCTCCGGCTCCTGGCCCTACCAGGTCAACACGCTGATCGCGGCCAAGAAGCCGGTCGCCTCGACCATCCCCGAGGAGGGCGTTACCGGCTGGGCCGACACCACGATGATGGAGGCCGATGCTGCCCACCCGAACTGCGCCTACATGTGGATGGAGCATTCGCTGTCGCCGAAAGTGCAGGGCGACGTCTCCGCCTGGTTCGGCTCGCTGCCGGTGGTGCCTGCCGCCTGCAAGGGCAACGAACTGCTCGGCGAAGAAGGCTGCAAGACCAACGGCTACGACAATTTCGACAAGATCAAGTTCTGGAAGACGCCGGTCTCGAAATGCGCCACCCAGAACGACCAGTGCGTACCCTACTACCGCTGGGTGTCGGACTATATCGGCGTCATCGGCGGGCGGTGAGTTCGCCTCACCTACGAAGCCCGGCGCTGCCCGTCACCCTTACCCTCTCCCGGTGAAGAACGGGGGGCCGCCAGCGTTGGAGCGCCTCCCTTCTCCCCGTCCACCATACGGGGAGAAGGTGCCGGCAGGCGGATGAGGGGCGGCACAACCGCATGAAAATTTGATGAGCCTGACAGATCAGGACAGCCCCATGACCTCCGCCGTTTCCTTCCAAAAAGTCTCCCGCCATTTCGGCAGCGTGCGTGCGGTCGACGCGGTCGATCTCGACATCGTGCCGGGCGAGTTCTTCGCCATGCTCGGGCCTTCCGGCTCGGGCAAGACGACGTGCCTGCGCCTCATTGCCGGTTTCGAGCAGCCGACGGCGGGGTCGATCTCGATCTTCGGCGAACGCGCCGAGGGCGTGCCGCCCTATCGCCGCAACGTCAACACCGTGTTCCAGGATTATGCGCTGTTCCCGCATCTCAACGTGCTCGACAACGTCGCCTATGGGCTGATGGTCAAGGGCATCGGCAGACCGGAGCGGCAAAAGGCGGCGGAAGACGCGCTGGCGCTGGTGCGGCTTCCCGGCTACGGCGCGCGTCGCCCTGGCCAGCTTTCCGGCGGCCAGCGCCAGCGCGTCGCGCTCGCCCGTGCGCTGGTCAACCAGCCCAAGGTGCTGCTGCTCGACGAGCCGCTCGGCGCGCTCGACCTCAAGCTTCGCGAAAACATGCAGGAGGAGTTGAAATCGCTGCAGAAGGCGCTTGGCATCACCTTCGTGTTCGTCACCCACGACCAGGGCGAAGCGCTGTCGATGGCCGACCGCGTCGCCGTGTTCAACGATGGCAAGATCATGCAGATCGGCACGCCGGAAGACATCTACCAGCGCCCCAAGACCCGCTTCGTCGCCGATTTCGTCGGCTCGTCCAACGTGTTGCCGCCGGATTTCGTCCAGCGCTATGCCGGCCAGCATCGCTGGGGCAGCCTGCGGCCCGAATCCATTCGCATCGGCCGGGCGGCCAAGGGCGACGGCGTTGCCGCCCGCCTGGTGTCGACCAATTATCTCGGCGCCACGACAAGACTGGCACTCGATGCAGAGGGCTTGCGGCTGCATGTCATCGTGCCGGCGGGTGCTGCCTTGCCCCGGGAAGGCGAGGCGGTGGCGCTCACCTTCAACCGCGAGCAGTTACATCTGATGGACGATCTCGGATGAGCCTGGACGCTGCCATGCCGCGGGCCACGGCGCCCGCCATCCTGCCGGGAAGCGGCGGCCTGCGTGGCGCGCTCTCCGACCTCTTCTGGCGCCGGCCGCAATTCCTGCTTCTGCTCATGCTGCTGCCGCCGGTCCTGTGGCTCGGCATCGTCTATATCGGCTCACTCTTCGCACTGCTTTTGCAGAGCTTCTTTTCGATCGACGAGTTCTCCGGCTTGATCAACCGGCAGTTCACGCTGAAGACTTATGGCGACCTGCTGCAGGCTGCCAATCTCGACATCATCCTGCGCACGGTGACGATGGCGGCGCTGGTGACGCTGGCGGCGGCGGTCATCGCCTTTCCCATCGCCTATTACGCGGCGCGCTATGCCCGCGGCCGTTGGAAGGCGCTGTTTTATCTCGGCGTCATGCTGCCGCTGTGGTCGAGCTACCTGGTCAAGATCTATGCCTGGAAGCTGATTCTCGCCAAGGAAGGCATCCTGACGTGGCTACTGGCCAAATTGCATCTTCTGTGGCTGCTCGACGCCTGGCTGTCGCTGCCGGTCGTCGGCGGCAACTCGCTGTCGGTCTCCTCAACCGGCACCTTCATCGTCTTCGTCTATGTCTGGCTGCCGTTCATGATCCTGCCGGTGCAGGCCGCACTCGAGCGCGTGCCGGGCAATTTGGTCGAGGCTTCGTCCGATCTCGGTGCCTCGCCCGGGCAGACCTTCCGCAACGTGCTGTTCCCGCTGGCGCTGCCCGGCATCGTCGCCGGCTCGATCTTCACCTTCTCGCTGACGCTCGGCGACTACATCATCCCACAGATCATCGGCACCTCGCGGCTGTTCATCGGCCAGGCCGTTTATTCGCAGCAAGGCACCGCCGGAAACATCCCGCTCGCCGCCGCCTTTACCGTGGTGCCTATCGTCATCATGGGCTTCTATCTCTGGGGCGCCAAGCGCATGGGGGCCTTCGATGCGCTCTGACCGTGGCCCATCCGCGCCGATCGGACTGAAGCTCGCTGCCACCGGCGGCCTGCTTTTCCTGCATTTGCCGATTCTGCTGATCTTCGTCTATGCCTTCACCACCGAGGAGAAGAGCTTCGTCTGGCCGCCGCCGGGCCTGACCACGCAATGGTTCGCCGTCACCTGGAATCGCCCCGACGTCTGGCAGGCGCTATCGCTGTCGGTGCGGGTCGCGGCGATCTCGACCGCCATCGCGCTGGTCCTCGGCACGCTGTGCGCCGCTGCCGTGTCGCGCACAAAATTCTTCGGCCGCGAAACCATCTCGCTGCTGGTCATCCTGCCCATCGCACTGCCCGGCATCATCACCGGCATCGCGCTGCGCTCGGCCTTCGCGCTGGCCGAAATCCCGTTCTCGTTCTGGACAATCGTGCTCGGCCACGCCACCTTCTGCGTGGTCGTCGTCTACAACAATGCGGTCGCCCGTTTCCGCCGCACGTCCGGCTCAATGATCGAGGCGTCGATGGACCTCGGCGCCGATGGTTTCCAGACCTTTCGGCATGTCGTGCTGCCCAACATCGCAACCGCGCTGCTGGCCGGCGGCATGCTTGCCTTTGCGCTGTCCTTCGACGAGGTCATCGTCACCACCTTCACCGCCGGCCAGCAGCAGACGGTGCCGATCTGGATGCTGGAGGAATTGATCCGTCCGCGCCAGCGTCCGGTCACCAATGTCGTGGCCATGGTCGTGGTGCTGGTGACGCTGCTTCCCATCCTCGCTGCCTATTACCTGACCCGCGACGGCGACCAGATCGCCGGTTCGGGCAAATGATCTCGTTCATAAGGGAGAGACTTCCATGGACACGCAGATGCTGATCGGCTCGAAATTCGAAAAAGGCACCGAGACCGAGGAACCGATCCTCAACCCGAAGACCGGGGCGACCATCCTCAATCTGCCCGAGGCCAGCCCGGTCCAGATCGAGGCGGCCGTACTTGCCGGCGAAAAAGCCTTCGTCACCTGGTCCCGCACAACACCGGCGCAGCGCGCCGGCTATCTCCTGAAGATCGCTGATCGCATCGAGGCTGCGGCAAAGGATTTTGCGGCGCTCGAGGCGCTGAACTGCGGCAAGCCGATCAATGCCGTGCTCAATGACGAGATCCCGGCGATCGTCGACTGCTACCGCTTCTTTGCCGGCGCGGTCCGCTCGATGCCTGGCCAGGTCGCCGGCGAATACATTCCCGGCCACACCTCGATGGTCCGCCGCGACGCCATCGGCGTTGTGGCGTCGATCGCGCCGTGGAACTATCCGCTGATGATGATGGCCTGGAAGCTGGCGCCGGCGATTGCCGGCGGCAACACGGTCGTCTTCAAGCCGTCGGAACAGACGCCGCTGACCGCGCTGAAGCTGGCGAAAATCCTTGTCGAGATCCTGCCGGAAGGCGTCGTCAACATCGTGCTCGGCCGCGGCGACAGCGTCGGCAACACGCTGATCAACCATCCGAAGGTCAACATGATCTCGATCACCGGCGACGTCGCCACCGGCAAGAAGGTGCTGCAGGCCGCCGCTAAATCGGTCAAGCGCACACATCTCGAGCTCGGCGGCAAGGCGCCGGTCATCGTCTTCGACGACGCCGATCTCGGTGCGGTGGTCAACGGCCTGCGCGCCTTCGGCTATTACAATGCCGGCCAGGATTGCACCGCCGCCTGCCGCATCTATGCCGGCAAGAAGATCTATGACAAACTTGTCGCGGACCTCTCCGCTGCGGTCTCGACCATCAAGTATGATCGCCCCGATGATACCGAGAACGAGATCGGCCCGCTGATTTCGCGTCGCCAGCGTGACCGCGTCTCGAGCTTCGTCGAGCGCGCCTCGGAGCTCAAGCACATCGAGATCACTACGGGCGGCATGCCGGGCGAGGGCTCCGGCTTCTTCTACCAGCCGACCGTCGTCGCCGGCGCGCTGCAGGAGGACGAGATTGTGCGCCGCGAAGTGTTCGGCCCGGTGGTCTCGGTCACCCGCTTTTCCGAAGTCGACGAAGCGGTGAACTGGGCCAATGATTCTGACTACGGCCTGGCGTCGTCGGTGTGGACCAAGGATGTTTCGCGCGCCATGGCGACGGCCGCGCGCCTGCAATATGGCTGCACCTGGATCAACACCCATTTCATGCTGACCAACGAGATGCCGCATGGCGGGTTGAAACAATCCGGCTACGGCAAGGACATGTCGCTATATGCGCTGGAGGACTATACCGCAGTCCGCCACGTCATGATTGCGCACGGATAGCGCCCTCGGGGAGACGGTGGCCTCAGGCCGAAGGCGCCACGCGATTATTCTTCCGCCTCCTCCGCCCCGCTCGCGGCCGGCGCAACCAGCAGCACAGCGGCGCCGAGGATCGCTGCGATGAAAGAGCCGGCGAGGATGCCGACCTTGACCGCGTCCTGCAGAGCGACGTCGCTGGCGAAGGCGAGCAGGCCGATGAACAGGCTCATGGTGAAGCCTATGCCGCAGAGCAGCGAAATGCCGATCATGTGCAGCCAGCCGGTATTGACCGGCAGATCAGCGAAGCCAAGCCGGATGGCAAGCGCGGAAGACCCGAACACGCCGACCACTTTGCCGGCGACGAGACCCGCGGCGACGCCGAGCGTCAGCGGCTCGACCAGGGCGGCAGCGCTGAGACCGCCGAGCGAAACGCCGGCGTTGGCAAAACCGAAGATCGGGATGACGAAAAAGGGTACGATTTTGTGCAGGCCGTGTTCGAGCCGGTGCAGCGGCGAATGGTCGAGATCGTGGCCGCTGCCCGACGAGATCTTCAGCGGTATGGTGAGAGCCAGCGCGACCCCGGCGAGCGTCGCATGGACGCCCGATTTCAAAACCAAAACCCACAGCACGACACCAAGCACGATATAAGGCAGCAGCGTCAGCACCCGCATGCGGTTGAGCACCACCAGCAGCGCGATGACGGCGAAGGCGGCGCCGAGATAGGCGAGCGACAGGCCGCTGGTATAGAACACCGCGATGATGAGCACGGCGCCGAGATCGTCGATGATGGCGAGCGCGGTAAGGAATATCTTCAACGAGCCCGGCACGCGGCTGCCGAGCAGCGACAGCACGCCGAGCGCAAAGGCGATGTCGGTGGCGGTCGGGATCGCCCAGCCGGACAGAGCGGCTGGATTGTTGCGGTTGATGGCGACGTAGACCAGTGCCGGCACCGCCATGCCACCGGCGGCGGCGATGCCGGGCAGCACGCGGCGCGGCCAGGTCGAGAGCTGGCCGTCGAGCATCTCGCGCTTGATCTCGAGGCCAACCAGCAGGAAGAACACCGCCATCAGGCCGTCATTGATCCAGTGCGAGACGCTGAGCGGTCCGAGATAGGCATGGAGGGCGGAGAAATAAGCTTCGGCCAGCGGCGAATTGGCGACGATCAGGGCCAGGGCCGCCGCAGCCATCAGGATGAGGCCGCCGGCCGCCTCGCTGTCGAGGAATTCGCGCAGCATGGAGACCAGCCGCTTTTCGTCCTGCATGTCGCCTCCGTCGTATCAGCGGCAAGGTCCGACGCACCGCCCAGCGATGATGCGCAAACGGCGCTGGCCGGGCAAGCCTGCAGTCAGAACCTTTTAGCGCGGCGCGCGCTTGGCGAGGATGCGTTGCAGCGTGCGGCGATGCATGTTCAGGCGGCGTGCGGTTTCCGAGACATTGCGGTCGCACATTTCGTAGACGCGCTGGATGTGTTCCCAGCGCACGCGATCAGCCGACATTGGATTTTCCGGCGGCGCGGCACGTTCGCCCGCCGTGCGGGTCAGGGCTGCAAAGATGTCGTCGGCATCGGCCGGCTTCGACAGATAGTCGATGGCGCCGAGCTTTACCGCCGTCACCGCAGTGGCGATGTTGCCATAGCCTGTAAGGATTATGGCGCGAGCATCGTCGCGCTTCTCGCGAATGGCAGCGACGACGTCGAGGCCGTTGCCGTCGGCCAGCCGCATGTCGACCACCGCATAGGCCGGCGGATTGGCGCGCGCCTTGGCAACCGCCTCCTCGACGCTCTCCGCCGTCTCGACCACGAAACCCCTGGTTTCCATGGCGCGGGCAAGCCGCGTCAGGAACGGCTTGTCGTCGTCCACGATCAGCAGCGAGGTGTCCTCGCCTTCGACCATTGCGCCAATCGTTTCGTCAGTACTCATCGTGCTGAAAATCCTGCTGCCTGATTTTTACGCAAATATAGTTTCGCAACGCTATTGTCCAATTTAGGCCGTGTCGAACATGGTGGCCGAAGCCTGCTCGGGATTAAGGAAGACGCTGCGCGGCCACGATATCTGCACGATAGCGCCCTCGCCGGGCTCGCTCGAATTGCGGAAATCGAGCGTCGCGCCGGAGCGTTCAAGCAAGGTCTTGGCGATGAATAGGCCGAGGCCGAGGCCGCCGCCGGCTTCGGTGCCTTGTCGGGTCGACATATAGGGTTCGCCGATACGGTCGATGATCTCCGGTGGAAAGCCCGGCCCGTCGTCGATGATCGAGAAGCTGACGGCGGCCTCGTTCCACTTCCAGCGTATGGTGACGTTCTTGCGGGCGAAGTCGACGGCGTTCTCGACCAAATTGCCGAGCCCGTAAATGACGCCGGGATTGCGCCGGCCCACCGGTTCCGGGCCGATGCGCTCGCCCGGCCGAAGCTTGATCGAAATGCCGAAATCGCGGTGCGGTGCCGTCACTTCCTCGACCAGCGAGGTCAGCGGCAGGCGCGAGAGGTGCACCTCGCTCTCGGAGGAAAGGCTGGTCAGGCGCTTCAGGATTTCGCGGCAGCGCTCGCTCTGCGAACGCAGCAGCTTCACGTCCTCGCCGTATTTCGGATCTTCGCCAAGCGCCTTCTCCATCTCCTTGGCGACAAGCGTGATGGTGGCGAGCGGCGTGCCGAGTTCGTGCGCGGCGGCCGCGGCGAGGCCGTCGAGGGCCGAGAGATGCTGTTCTCGCTGCAGCACCAATTCCGTGGCGGCAAGCGCGTTGGCAAGCAGGCGCGCCTCCTCTGCCACCCGGAAGGCATAGATCGCGGTAAAGGCAATGGAGCAGAACACCGCCATCCACATGCCGGCGACATAGATGAACGGCATCGCCAATGGCGCCCCCTCATGCCAGGGCAGCGGCAGGTGGTAGAAGACCAGCAGCGTCGCCGCCACGATCACCAGCGCGCCGAGTAGAGCCGTCAACCGCAGCGGCAGCGACGTCGCCGAGACGACGACGGGCACGGTCATCAGCAGCGAAAACGGATTGGTAAGGCCGCCGGTCATGTAGAGCAGGCCGGCAAGCTGCAGGCTGTCAAAGGTCAGGATGGCAAAGGCCGAGAACGGGGTAAGCCGATGCGCCGCCGGATAGCGGAAGGTCAGCAACAGGTTCATCCAGGCCGAACAAGCGATCAGCGCAAAACACATGCTGACCGGCAGCGGAAACTTCAGTCCGTAGGCGACGACAAGCACGGTCAGGCTCTGGCCGACAATGGCAAGCCAGCGCAGCCTGATCAGCGTGTTGAGGCGCAGCCGCTGGCTTTGCTGGAAGTCGGGCGCGTGCAGAATGTTTATCATGGCGGGATTATAGAGGGGAAACCGCTGGAGGTCTTTCCGAAAACCGGGACCACTTTCCGCTGACGCGGACCTTCGGGTTGTGATCATGGTCCGGGAAGCATCAGGTACCGCGCGGCTTCGCGCGGCTGGTCGCGGCGGCGAGAAGCGGGTTCTCCGGCCAGACATGCCTGGGATAGCGGCCACGCATCTCTGCTCGCACATCGGCCCAGGAGCCGCGCCAAAAGCCGGGCAGGTCGCGCGTCGTCTGGATCGGCCGGTGCGCCGGCGACAGCAATTCGAGGGTCAGCGGCACAGTGCCGTTGGCGATCGCCGGATGCCGGTCGAGGCCGAACAGCTCCTGCACGCGCGCCACCAGCACCGGCCATTCGCCGTCATAGCGGATCGGTAGCCGGCTGCCCGACGGCGCGTCGAAATGGGTCGGCGCCAATGTGTCGATCTTGCGCTGCAATTCGTGCGGCACCAGCGTCATCAGACCTTGCGAAAGCACGCTAGGATCAATCGCCGTAAAGGCTGTGGCACCGGAAAGGAATGGCAGCAGCCAGTCGTCGAGGCGCTCGACGAGCGCGGCATCGGAGACATCGGGCCATGGCGCGCCGAGGCCGCGATGCAGCCATCCGAGCCGCTGCCGCAACGTCTCCGCCTCCCTGTTCCACGGCAACAGGGACAGGCCGTGTTCGCGCAAGGCGTCGAGGATGGCGCGATCCGCGTCGGCACCGGTCGGCGCCGGCAGCATGCGTTCGGACAACGTGACGGCCCCGAGGCGAACCGTTTCGCGCACCCGCACCGCGCGCCTGTCGCGGTCGAAGCTGACCTCGCGGCGCGTCTCGATCCTTTCCGCCAGCGCGGCACGGATATCGGTCTCATCGATGGCTGCCGCCGCGGTGATGCGGGCGTTCTGCGCCTTGCCCTGCAGGTCGGCGACGACGAGCCAGGTCTCGCCGGCCAGCGGATCGGAGGCGTCGAGCATGGCGCCCGAGCCGTTGGCAAGCACGAAGCGGCCACGCTCGCCGCGCGCTTTGGCGACCCGATCCGGCCAGGCATGGATGAGGAGCGAGCCGGCAGTGCTGCCCTCCTCCTTGAGGGGAGGGTTGATCCGCGTAGCGGATCGGGGCGGGGTCGGTTCGGGCACGCCATCGGCGACCCCGCCCCGTCTCCCTCGTCTCGCTGCGCTCGGCTCGTTCGCCGACCCTCCCCTCGAGGGGGAGGGTGAAGCCTGCTTTGCCAACCTCTCGGCCAGTTGCCGGGCAGCGGTGACACGCGGCGATCTTTCGGCGTGAAAGCGCATCAGCCGCCGTTCGAGATCGGCGCCCTCGCCGCCAAGGCCACGCTCGGTCAATAGCACGGCGAGCATCGCCGCCTCGAGCGTCTGTCCGGTCCTTGCCGCCTCGGCGACCATGTGGGCGAGCCGCACCGGTAACGCCAGCCTGCGCATCGCGGCACCGGCATCCGTCAGGCGTCCTGCTGCATCGACCGCATCGAGCGCACGCAGCAGCGCCCTCGCCTCGGTGAGCGCCGCAGCCGGCGGGGGATCGAGGAAGGACAGGCTGGTTGGATCGGCGACGCCGAACGCGGCACAATCGAGCAACAGGCCGGAAAGATCGGCCTCGAGGATTTCCGGCGGCGTAAAGGCCGGCAGTGCCGCCGTCTGCTCGGCCCGCCACAACCGGATGGCGACGCCGGGCTGCGTGCGCCCGGCACGGCCGGCGCGCTGGTCGGCGGAAGCGCGCGAAGCACGCACCGTCTCCAGCCGCGTCAGGCCGCTCGCCGGCTCATAGCGCGGCAGCCGCGACAGGCCGGAATCGATGACGACGCGCACGCCATCGATGGTGATGGAGGTTTCGGCGATCGACGTCGCCAGCACCACCTTGCGGCGGCCGGGCGGCGCAGGCTTGATCGCCGCGTCCTGCGTCTTGTTGTCGAGCATGCCGAAGAGCGGCACGATATCGGTGTCGGCGCCGACCTTGCCGGCCAGCCGCTCCGCGGTGCGCTCGATCTCGCGCTGGCCGGGCAGGAAAGCGAGCACGCTGCCCACCTCCCCGGCAAGCGCCGAGCGGATCGCCCTGGCCATCGCGTCCTCGATGGCGATGCCGGCCGGCCGCTCGTCATAGCGGATGTCGACCGGGAAGGCGCGGCCTGCGCTCTCGATCACCGGCGCGCCGGACAGCAATCTTGCGACACGCGCGCCATCGAGCGTCGCCGACATCACCAGCAATCTGAGGTCGGGCCTCAGCGCACTTTGCACGTCGAGCGCCAGCGCCAGCCCGAAATCGCCGTCGAGCGAGCGTTCGTGGAACTCGTCGAACAACACCGCCGCGACACCGGGCAGCTCGGGATCGTCGAGGATCATGCGGGACAGCACGCCTTCGGTGACGACGAGAATCCTGGTCTTTGCGGACGTGCGGTTTTCCATGCGCATGGCATAGCCGACGGTTTCGCCGGGCTCTTGGCCAAGCAATTCGGCCATGCGGCGGGCGGCAGCGCGGGCGGCGAGGCGGCGAGGCTCGAGCAGAATGATTTTTCCGGCGCCGAGCCATTCAGCGTCGAGCAGCGCCAGTGGAACCAAAGTCGTCTTGCCGGCGCCGGGCGGCGCCACCAGCACGGCGCTGTTACCATGGCTCAGCGCTTCATCGAGCGCCGGCAAGACAGCGGAGACCGGCAGGTCCGGCAAGGGTTTTGTGGTCATTGGGCTATGCTGTGCAGCCAGTTGCCGCCGATCGCATATCAGCGGTGACGGTCGCGGCGCAACCTCGGCGCCGATTCAAAGCCTGGTCCGCGAAAATGGGTTCCAGCGCACCGTGCCGAGCCGCACCTCCTCGCGCACCATCGTCAGCAGGCCGGAACCGGCGACCACGGCGAGCCCGACCAGCGACAGAAAATCGGGATATTCCCTGAAGAACAGCGCGCCCAGAAGCACCGCCCAGACGATCTGCGAGTAATGCGTAGGCGCGATGCGGTTCGCCGGTGCGTATTTGACCGCCAGCAGATGCAGCAGCTGGCCGCCGGCGATGAAGGCGCCGGCCAGCACAAGCCACGCCCATTGCCTGCCATCCGGCAGCGAGAACGAGGTGGCCGCCGCCCCGACGCCGTTGAAGAACAGGCCGTAGCCGATCAGCACGCCGAGCATCGTCGTGCGCTTTTCCTGCGCGGCGAGCGAACGCATCAGGATGACACTGGTGGCGGCCAGGAAAGCGATGATGAACGCCGCCAGATGACCAAGATGCAAATCGCGAAAACCAGGCCTGACGACCAGCATGACCCCGGCAAAGCCAGCGACCACCGCCAGCCACCGCCATAGGCCGACCTTCTCCTTGAGGACCAGCGTGGCCAGGATGGTGACGAACAGCGGCGCCAGGAAGATCAGCGCATAGACTTCCGCTAGCGGGATGGTGGTGAAGGCATAGACGCTGAGCACGCCCGACGCGATGCCGGCCCAGGCGCGGGCCTGGACCGCCCAGGGCCGGTTCGTGCGCCAGAAATCGCGCCAGCGCTCGCCTGGCGGCCTGGCAAAGAGCAGAAAGCAGCCGGCAAACAATGTCGAGAAGAAGCCGATCTCGAAGACGTTGAACTGCCCGCCCAGGCTTTTGACAACGGCGTCGCTGCACGAATAGCTTGCATAGGCGATGAGAGCGAGCAGAATTCCGTTGGGCACGTTTTCCGTTTCCGGGAGAGATGAGAGTGAAGATACTGGCGCTTGGCGCGCATCCGGACGACATCGAGATCTTCATGTTCGGTACGATGGCGGCCTATGCCGCGCAAGGCGCAGAACTCTTTTTTGCCATAGCCACGGATGGCGCCAGGGGCGGCTATGGCGATCCGGCCGCGCTGGCCAACACGCGCCGCATGGAGGCGACGGCGGCGGCCGGCCTGCTTGGCGTGACGCCGCGCTTCCTCGACTTTCCCGATGGGGCACTGGTGGCGGATGCCGCGCTGATCGGAGCGCTGAAAGCGCTGATCGGCGAGATAGGGCCGGATCTGGCGATCACACATGCGTCGAACGACTATCATGGCGACCACCGCGCGCTGTCGGATGGCGTGCGCATCGCAGCGTCATTCACGGTGCCCGTGCTGCATGCCGACACGTTCGGCGGCACCGGGTTTTCGCCAACGCACTACGTCGATACCTCCACGCATTTCGATCTCAAGGCGGAGGCGATCCGGGCGCACCAGTCGCAGGATCCCGAGCGTTTCGTCGACGCGGCGCGCACGCAGAACGCCTTTCGCGCCGGCCAGTGCAACGGCCTAGCCGAGGCGTTCGCGGAGGCCTTCCGCTTCGAGCCGGTCTTCCCCTTCGCCGACATCCGCGCGCTGCTGCCACCGGCCCCAGCGATCCGCCCAGTGACGGTCAGCAACAAGACGGTCACATAGACCGGCCACGGCTGCTTCTCACATCGCTCTCGTCCGCCATGCTGCGGCGCAGCAACGAATTCGCTTGCGTTGTTTAGTAAAAATTGCATCACTAAACAAACTACTAAACATCCGGGCGTTACCGCCATTGTGTTTAGGCCCCGGAGGAGAGGGGTTTAGCGGGCTCTTGAAACCGTCATCCGGACGCGTTTCGCAAATGGGAGGAAGGCATGAAATCGACCTTTAAATTGGCGTTGGGTCTGGCCTCGGCACTCGTTGCGTCGACAGCCGTTTCGAACGTCGCGCAGGCAGAAGATCTGACGCTTTGCTGGGCAGCCTGGGACCCAGCCAACGCGCTTGTGGAATTATCCAAGGACTTCACCAAGGAAACCGGCATCGGCATGAAATTCGAATTCGTGCCGTGGACCAACTATGCCGACCGCTTTCTCAATGAGCTGAATTCGCACGGCAAGCTGTGCGACTTGATCATAGGCGACAGCCAGTGGATCGGCGGCGCCGCCGAGAACGGCCATTACGTCAAGCTGAACGACTTCTTCGACAAGGAGAAGATCAGCATGGACGATTTCGTGCCGGCGACCGTCGTCGGCTATTCGGAATGGCCGAAGAACTCGCCAAATTACTGGGCGCTGCCGGCGATGGGCGACGTCGTCGGCTGGACCTACCGCAAGGACTGGTTCTCCAAGCCGGAGCTGCAGAAGGAATTCAAGGAAAAGTATGGCTGGGATCTCGGCCCGCCGACGACCTTCGACCAGCTGAAGCAGATCGCCGAATTCTTCCAGAAGCGCGAGATCGACGGCAAGACCGTCTATGGCGCGTCGATCTATACCGAGCGCGGCTCGGAAGGCATCACCATGGGCGCCATGGACGTACTCTACAGCTTCGGCTTCCAGTACGAAAACCCGAAAAAGCCCTACGAGATGGAAGGCTTCGTCAACTCCGATAAATCGGTGAAGGGCCTGGAGTTCTACAAGGCGCTCTATGATTGCTGCACCCCTCCCGGCGCCTCGAACAGCTACATGGGCGAAGGCGTCGATGCCTTCAAATCCGGCCAGGTGGCGATGCACATGAACTTCGCCTTCACATGGCCAGGCCTGCAGAAGGACGAGAATGTCGGCGGCGACAAGATAGGTTATTTCGTCAATCCCAAAGGTCCGGACGGCGACCAGTTCGCCCAGCTCGGCGGCCAGGGCATCTCGGTGGTCTCCTATTCCGATAAGCAGGAAGCCGCGCTCAAGTACATCAAATGGTTCGCCAACAAGGACGTGCAGTCCAAATGGTGGTCGCTCGGCGGCTATTCCTGTCTCAACGCGGTCGTGAAGGACCCGGGCTTCCCGGCCAGCCAGCCCTACGCGCAGACTTTCCTCGACTCGATGGCCATCGTGAAGGACTTCTGGGCCGAGCCGAGCTATGCCCCGCTGTTGCAGGCATCGCAGAAGCGCTTCCACGACTATGTCGTTGCCGGGCAAGGCTCGGCCAAGGATGCGCTCGACGGCCTCGTCAAGGACTGGACCGAGGTCTTCCAGGACGATGGCAAGATGTAACCGGGGCAAGATGTAACCGGCTCCTCCCGGGCCCATGACCGAACCGTCCCGTGCCACCCTTGGCACGGGACACAGTTCAGATAAATTCGATTGTCGAGACGATCCAAGTGACCGAAGCAGGACTGACCATGCTCAATCGGACTGCGGACAGCGTTGCCCGGGCTACGCCCGAGCCGTTGGCCCGCAAGGTCCGGGGCATCAGCGACAAGGGCCTCGCCTGGCTGTTCATCTCGCCGACGATCCTGTTGCTTTTAGCCATCAACATCTTCCCGCTGTTCTGGGCGATCTATCTGTCCTTCACCAATTTTCGCGCCAATCGTCCCAATGAGGTGGTGAAGAACCTTGGGCTCGCGAACTACAAGCGCATCCTCGCCGACCAGGACATCTGGATCGCCATGCAGACGACGGCGCATTTCGTGTTCTGGACCATCCTGCTGCAGACGCTGATCGGCTTTACACTGGCCTGGCTGATCGACCGCAAGTTCCGCGGGCACGCCTTCTGGACGACCATCATCCTGGTGCCGATGATGCTGTCGCCGGCGGTGGTCGGCAATTTCTGGCGCTTTCTCTACGAGCCGCAGATCGGGCTGTTCGCCTACGCCGTCTCGTTCGTCACCGGCATTCCGGCAACGCAGATCAGTATGCTCTCCAACGTGTCGCTGGCGCCATGGTCGATCATAATCGTCGACACCTGGATGTGGACGCCTTACGTGATGCTGATCTGCCTCGCCGGCCTGCGCTCGATCCCCGAATACATCTACGAAGCGGCCGAGGTCGATCGCGCCTCCAACTGGCGGCAGTTCTGGTCGATCACGCTGCCGATGGCGCTGCCCTTCATCATGCTGGCGGTGCTGTTCCGCGGCATCGAGAACTTCAAGATGTTCGACATGGTCAATTTGCTCACTGGCGGCGGGCCGGGATCGACTACCGAAGTGGCCTCGATCACGCTGAAGCGGCAGGCCTTCGAAAGCTGGCGGACGGGCTATTCCTCGGCCTTCGCCATCATCCTGTTCGTCGCGGTGTTCGGCCTGGCCAACATCTACGTCAAGGCACTGAACAAGGTGAAGCAGAGATGAGCCTGACGTCAGCCCATTCCGTTGTCGCACCCTCGGCCACGTCGAAGCGCGTCGCCGGCACGATCATCGTTGCCTACGCGCTGATCTCGATCGTGCCGCTGCTGTGGATCTTCGCCACCAGCTTCAAGACGCCGCCGGATTCGATCGCCTATCCGCCGAAGATCCTGTTCCAGCCGAGCCTCGAGGGCTACTGCAACTTGTTCTCGACCCGGACTCGGCAAACCCCGGAATACATCAACTCCCTGGGACCGGCGACGGGGGTCTGCGACGAGACGGTGCGCAAGCGCAACATGGTGATCGCCGGCCCGTCGAACTTCATGCCGCGCTTCGTCAATTCGCTGATCATCGCCTTCGGCTCGACCTTTTGCGCGGTGTTCCTCGGCACGCTGTCGGCCTATGGTTTTTCGCGTTTCAAGGTGCCGCTCGCCGACGACCTTCTGTTCTTCATCCTGTCGACGCGGATGATGCCGCCGATCGCCGTCGCCATCCCGATCTACCTGATGTATCGGGAGCTCGGCCTGTCGGACACCGCGCTCGGCATGATCCTGCTCTACACGGCGGTCAACGTGTCGCTGGCAGTCTGGCTGCTGAAAGGCTTCATCGACGAGATTCCGCGCGAATATGAAGAGGCGGCGATGATCGACGGCTACACGCGGCTGCAGGCGTTCTGGCGCACCGTGCTGCCGCAGGCGACCACGGGCATTGCCGCGACCGCCATCTTCTGCCTGATCTTTGCCTGGAACGAATACGCCTTCGCCGCGCTGCTGACCTCGGGCACGGCGCAGACCGCGCCGCCCTTCATCCCGACCATCATCGGCGAAGGCGGCCAGGACTGGCCGGCGGTAGCGGCCGGCACGACGATCTTCCTGGTGCCGATCCTGGTCTTCACCATCCTGCTTCGCAAGCAATTGCTGCGCGGCATCACCTTCGGCGCGGTGCGCAAATGAGCCTGACCGTAAAACGCAAATCGCGCTGGCCTATCTGGGCCAGGCGCGGGCTGATGGAAAACGTCGCCACGGCGATCATCGCCATCGGCTTCCTGATGCTGTTCCAGCCCTTCGCGCTGGCGCTCTACACCTATTCGTTCGTCACCATGCTGGCCGGCACGGCGATGTTCATCATCGTCTCGAAATTTCCGGAGTAGACGATGGCTGAGATCAGGGTCGAACATCTGAGAAAGGCATTCGGCGATTTCGTCGCCGTGCAGGATTCCAACTTCGTCGTCGAGGACGGCGAATTCTTCGTCATGCTGGGGCCGTCGGGCTGCGGCAAGACGACGACGCTTCGTATGATCGCCGGGCTCGAACTGCCGACCGGCGGCAAGATCCTGCTTGGCAGCGAGGACGTCACCATGCGGCGTGCCCGCGAGCGCGACATCGCCTTTGTGTTCCAGCTGTTCGCGCTCTATCCGCACATGAATGTGAGAAAGAACATCGGTTTCCCGCTGCTGGCGCAAGGTATGCCAGGCGCTGAAATTCGGGCCAGGGTGGAAGAGACGGCGAAGCTGTTGCGGATCGACCATCTGCTTAACAAGTCGGTCTCCGGGCTAGCCGGCGGCGATCGCCAGCGCGTGGCGCTCGGCCGCGCCATCGTGCGGCGGCCAAAATGTTTCCTGATGGACGAGCCGCTCGGCACGCTCGACACCGAATTCCGCGACCTGATGGTCCATGAGCTGCGCGAATTGCACAACCGCATCCACGCCACCACCGTCTATGTCACGCATGACCAGATGGAAGCGATGTCGATGGCCGACAAGATCGCGGTGATGAACCACGGCGTCATCGAACAGTTCGGCACCCCGCGCGCGATCTATGATCGGCCGGCGACGATGTTCGTCGCCGACTTCATCGGCTCGCCGCCGATGAATTTCCTCGGCTTCGGCGGCGGCCTTTCAAAGGGCGCCAGGGAAATTGTTGTGCAAGGCACGAAGGTGGCCGTGCCGGAGGTGCGCGAGGATGTCGCGCCGGCCGAGATGGCGCTTGGCATCCGGCCGGAGCACATCCGCTTCGACGACGCTTCGAAGCTGCGCGGTGCTGTTTACGGCACGGAATATCTCGGCACCACGCAGATTGTGGCGGTGGAGACGGCAGACGGCATCATAAAGGCCAGGGTGCCGGCCGAAATCCGGCTCAATCCGGGCGATCATGTGGGCCTGGCGCTGAGCAGCGCGCGGCTGTCGCTGTTCGCAAAAGGATCCGGCCGTGCGGTGCGCACAGAAATCCATGACTCGGCCTCCCAGGGGAGAGCGCATCATGGCTGACGTTCACATCAAAGGCGTGACAAAGGCTTTTGGCGAGCATGTCGCCGTCGACAATCTCGATTTGCATATCGCCGACGGGGAATTCGTCGTGCTGCTCGGGCCGACCGGCGCCGGCAAGACGACAACGCTCAGGCTGATCGCCGGGCTGGAGCGTCCGGAAGCGGGCTCGATCCATATTGCCGGCCACGACACGACGACGCTGTCGCCGGCCGAGCGCGACACCGCTTTCGTGTTCCAGCAATATTCGCTCTATCCGCATCTGTCGGTTTACGACAACCTCGCCTTTCCGCTGCGCTCGCCGGCGAGGAAAATGCCGGAGGATCAGATTCGCCGCCGCGTCGAGGACGTGGCCAAGATGGTGCGCATCCACCACAAGCTGAATAATCGCTCGACCAAACTCTCGGGCGGCGAGATGCAGCGCGTCGCCATCGGCCGCGCTTTGGTGCGCAAGCCATCGATCTACCTGATGGACGAGCCGCTATCGTCGCTCGACGCCAAGCTGCGCGCCGATCTCAGGCTCGAGCTGAAGCGCATACAGGCCGAACTCGGCGCCACCATGCTCTACGTCACCCATGACCAGATCGAAGCGATGACCATGGCCGACCGTATCGGCATCCTCGCCGACGGCGTGCTGGTGCAGATCGGTTCGCCGCGCACGATCTATTCTGAGCCGGCAAATCTTCACGTCGCGGCTAGGCTCGGCCAACCGGCAATCAATTTGTTGCCGGTCGGACTGCTGCCGGATGGCGGAGCGCCGGCGGGGACCAGGACAATCGGTGCGCGGACCGAACATCTCTCGATCGCGAAGGCGACGAACGGCCATGCCGACGGCGTCGTCGATTGGGTCGAGCATCTCGGCGACCAGAACCATCTGCACGTGACGGTGGGGACCAGGAAGCTGGTGACGCTGACCGACCCCGACACCGACCTGGCGCAGGGCGACAGGATCATGATCCGCTATCGCTCGCCGCTGTATTTCGGCACCGATGGGCGACGGCTGATGTGAGCGCTGCGCGAGTGTTTTCCCGGCACCTTTCAACCGGCAATTTCGGGCACCGGAGTGGACCAATTCGATGAAGCATTTTTTCAATCACAGGGATACGATCGTAACTGAGGCCCTGGACGGCTTTCTCGGCACGACCGGCACCAGCGATCTCGCCCGCCTCGACGGCTATCCCGAAATCAAGGTCGTCCTCCGTGCAGACTGGGACAAGAGCAAGGTCAGCATCATCTCCGGCGGCGGGGCCGGGCACGAACCGGCGCATGCCGGCTTCGTCGGCATGGGCATGCTCACGGCGGCGGTATCAGGCGAGATCTTTGCTTCGCCGAGCGTCGAAGCAGTATTGGCGGCCATCCGCGCGGTGACCGGTCCCGCCGGGTGCCTGCTGATCGTCAAGAACTATACCGGCGATCGCCTCAACTTCGGCTTGGCCGCCGAGAAGGCGCGCGCCGAAGGCTTCCGCGTCGAGATGGCGATCGTCGCCGACGACATCGCCCTGCCTGACATTGCCCAGCCGCGCGGCGTTGCCGGCACCTTGTTCGTGCACAAGATCGCCGGCCACATGTCGGAAGCCGGCAACGATCTGGCGACGGTTGCCGCCGCGGCGCGGGCCGCGGCGGCGGATATCGTTTCCCTCGGCATATCGCTGTCATCCTGCTCGATCCCCGGTCAGAGCCATGACGAAAGATTTGGCGCCGACGACGCTGAACTCGGCCTCGGCATCCATGGCGAACCGGGCGTTGAGCGGATTGCGGTGCAAAGTGCCGAAAGGCTGGTTGCGATCATGTCGGAGCGCCTTGCCGCGCGGCTCGATCCCGCCAGCGACTACGCCTTGCTGATCAACAATCTCGGTTCGGTGCCACCGCTGGAAATGTTGCTTGTCGCCAATGCGGTGTTGGCATCACCGCTGGCACGAAAGGTGACGCTGACGATCGGACCCGGGCAGCTTATGACCGCGCTCAACATGAACGGCTTTTCCTTGTCGCTGATCCGGCTCGATGCGCCGCGCGAAGCGGCGTTTCGGGCGCCGGTAGGCCCTCACGCCTGGCTGCCGGCAAGAGCCGTTCGCCAAGCCAGCGTCGTGCCGATGGCCAAAGCCGCCGGCCGGGGCAACGCGTCGAAAGCCAGCCCGGACGCACGCACCGAGCGGCTGGTGGTCGCCATCTGCGAACGGCTGATCTCGCTTGAAGGCGCGTTGAACGGACTGGACGCCAAGGCGGGAGACGGCGACACCGGAACGACTGTGGCGGCCGGCGCGCGGAGCGTGCTTAGCCGCCTTGCGGCGCTGCCGCTCGCCGACCCTGCCGCCACGCTGGCCGCCGTGGGCGACATCCTGAGTGCCAGCATGGGCGGCTCCAGCGGCGTGCTGCTGTCGATCTTCTTCACCGCCGCCGCGCAGGCGCTGGAGTCTGGCGAAACGCTTCCCAAGGCGCTTCTCGCCGGCCTCGATCGGATGTCCTTCTATGGTGGAGCGAGGATGGGCGATCGCACGATGATCGATGCCTTGGAACCCGCCTTGAAGGCGCTGGATAGCGGCAGTCTGGAGGACGCGGCGGTCGCGGCGCGACGCGGCGCCGAGGCCACCGCTGCCATGCGCAAGGCCAAGGCCGGGCGGTCCGCCTATATTGGCAGCCAGCTCGACGGCGTGGTCGACCCCGGCGCCTTTGCCGTCGCCGAGGTCTTCACGGCCCTCGCCGCGTTGCTCGAACCCGCTTGACTGGGGAAAAGAATGCTTCAATTGCCGGATATGCAATTTTCCCGTACTGCCGGCAGCGCAGGGGCCAGGAGCATGGGTGACATGGCGGCAGCCGATATTTCCACGCTGATCGAGGCGGCGGCAAACACCATCGCCGCCCATGCCGAAGAGCTGACCAGGCTCGATCAGGCCATCGGCGACGGCGACCATGGGCTCAACATGAAACGCGGCTTCGAGGCAGTGCGGGCCGAGGCCGGCGCGTTTGCGGCAAAGCCGTTGCCCGAGGCGCTGAAGGCGATCGGCACCAAACTGGTGATGACCGTCGGCGGAGCCTCCGGTCCCTTGTTCGGCACGCTGTTCATGGTGCTCGGCAAGGAGATTCCCGCCGCGCCGGATCGCGTCGATCTGGCGGTGGCCTTCGGCAAGGCGATTGAAGCAGTGGCCGCCAGAGGCAAGTCGCAGGCCGGGCAAAAAACCATGCTCGACGTGCTGCAGCCGGTACATGAAGCGCTCGTGCAGGGAAAGGCGGCAGCGGACATCGCCGAGATCGCCGACAACGCAGCCGACGCGACTGTGCCGATGAAGGCGCTGCGTGGGCGCGCCTCCTTCCTTGGCGACCGTTCGATCGGTCATATGGATGCCGGCGCACGCTCGACCGCGCTTCTGGTGCGGGCCGTAGCCGAAGCAATCGAGAGGCGCGCATGAGCAATGTCGGCATCGTCATCGTCTCGCATTCGCCGCTGGTCGCCGAAGGCACCGCCGACATGGTGCGGCAGATGGTCGGCAACGAAGTGCCGCTTGCATGGTGCGGCGGAAACGGCCATGGCGGGCTGGGAACCAATGTCGAGGCGATCATGGGTGCCATCGACAAGGCCTGGTCGGAGGCGGGTGTCGCGATCCTCGTTGATCTCGGAGGTGCCGAGACCAATAGCGAGATGGCGATCGAGATGATCGGCGAACCACGCGCCCAGAAGATCGTCGTCTGCAATGCGCCGATCGTCGAAGGCGCGGTGATGGCGGCGACCGAGGCTTCCGGCGGCGCCTCGCTCAGGGAAGTGGTGGCGACGGCGCACGAATTGTCGCCGTCGTGAACGAACGGGAATTTTGACAAGCATGTCCGCAGCAGCCGAAGCCAGCGTCCTGATCACCCATGAGGTGGGGCTGCATGCGCGTCCTTCGGTGAAGTTCACCAAGCTTGCCAAGACGTTTTCGGCCGACGTCGAGATTGCGCTCGCCGCCAACGGGCCATGGTTCGACGCCAAGAGCATCGTCAAGGTGATGGCTGCGAAAGCGCCGAAAGGCACTGTCCTGCACATCAGAGCCAAAGGGGACGGCGCCGGCGAGGCGGTCGGAGCACTGGTCGAGCTGGTGCGCCGCGATTTCGACGAAGGCAAGGACCATGCCCGAACCGCTTAGGCTGCAGGGCATTTCGGCATCGGCCGGCTATGCCGAGGGGCCGCTGTTCGATCTGGACCAGGCTGCTGTGCGTTATGTCCGCAAGGCGACTGCCGCGGACGAGAAGGCGGCGCTTGAGGCCGCCATCTCCATTGCCGCGGGCCGGCTCGCGACATTGATCGAAACCAGCGACAGCGAGGCGGCCGGGATTCTCGAATTCCAGCTCGCCATGCTGGAGGACGACGCACTGACCGGCCCGGCCTTTGCGCGAATTGCAGAGGGCATGGCTGCTGATGTGGCTTGGCGAAAAGCGCTCGACGCCGAGATAGCCGGCTATGAAACATCCGAGCAGGACTATTTCCGGGCACGCGCCGCCGACATGCGCGATATACGCGACCAGGTGCTGCGCGCGCTGACCGGGGGCGGCGACATTGCCGCGCCAGCGGGTGCGATCTTCTACGGCGAGGATATCGCACCGACGCGCTTCCTCGAAACCGACTGGAGTGCCGGCGGCGGCATAGCACTTACGGCCGGAAGTGCCGCAAGTCATGTCGCAATGCTGGCACGCTCACGCGGCGTGCCCATGGTGGTGGGGCTTGGGCTCGTGGAGCGTGGGCTAGCCAGGCCAGGTGCTTCGCCGGCTCACCTTACCGGAATCGCACTGCTCGATGCCGAACATGGTGGCATCGTGTTGGCGCCTTCGAAAGCGGAGATCGACGCATTCCGGCGATCGTCGTCGTCTTTCGCGGCGCATCGCGGCAAAGCAGCAGCCTATCTGACAAGGCCGGCGGCAACGAAGACCGGTATAGCGGTGCGCGTGCAGGTGAATATTGCCGATCCGTCCGATGTCGACCGCATCGATGCTGCGGCGTGCGACGGTGTCGGGCTGATGCGGACCGAATTCCTGTTCGGCAAGACACTGCCGGACGAGGAGACGCAATATCGCGCCTACCGCAAGGTGCTGGAATGGGCAGGCGACAGGCCGGTGACGATCCGTACCGTCGATGCGGGCGGCGATAAGCCTGTGCCGGGCCTGACCGTAGAGGAAGGTAATCCATTCCTTGGCCTGCGCGGGATCAGGCTGTCGCTGATGCGTCCGGAGATCTTTCGTGTGCAGATCCGCGCCTTGCTACGTGCCGCCATGCACGGCAATCTGAAGGTGATGTTCCCGATGATCGCCGTTCCGGAAGAGTATGAGCACGCCACCGCGCTGTTCGCTGAGGAGCAGGCTGACCTTTTGGCGCGCGGCATCGCGCACAAAATGCCGCCGCTTGGCATCACGGTCGAGGTGCCGTCGGTGGCCATCGCACCGGAGGCATTCGCCAAGGCGGCCTTCTTCTCGATCGGTTCGAATGATTTGACCCAATACGTGATGGCTGCCGCGCGGGACAATGCGTCGGTCGCACATCTGAATTCCGTCAGGTACCCGGCCGTGCTCCGGCTGATCGCCTCCGTTGCCGCCTTCGGCCGCGAGCATAATATCCCGGTCAGCCTGTGTGGCGATGCCGGCGGCGACCCGGCCTCGATCCCGGCGCTGCTCGAAACCGGCCTGCGTGACCTCTCCGTCGCTCCCGCCCAACTCGCGATGGCCAAGGCAGCCATCGCGGACGTTTCGATCTAGGCCCCGGCATGGCAGACAAGGCGTCGCAATCCGGCCCCGAAGAGGCGATCCGCGCCTACAAGACGATCCTGTCGCAGGTGATCGACCAGCGCCCGTCCGGCATGCGCCAGCGCCTCGCCGACGCGCTTGGAAAACACCGCAGCTTCGTCACGCAGATTTCAAGCCCGGCCTACTCGACGCCGATCCCATCGAAGCATTTGCCGGCTATCTTCTCCGTCTGCCATTTCAGCCCGGTCGAACGCGATCATTTCCTTGAGGCCTACCATCGGGCGCATCCAGGAAAGATGTCGCTGGCCGCAGGCATGCGCAAGACACGTCATGTCTCGCTGATTGTTCCCGATTTCGGCGACGACAAGCAGAACGCGGCGCTCGACCGGGCGGTCAACGATTTCATCCAGAAGATCACCAGCATCGCCGGCAAGGGCAGCTGACGCTGGGCTATTTCGGGAGGACAGCCATGAAGAAATTTCTGAATTCGGTCGATACGGTGCTGACCGAGAGCCTCGACGGCTTCGTTGCCGCGCATGCCGATATCCTGGCGCTTGGCGAGGAACACAAATTCATCCGCCGCAAGCTGCTCAAGCCGGGCAAGGTGGCGCTGATCTCCGGCGGCGGCTCGGGTCACGAGCCGCTGCATGGTGGGTTCGTCGGGCACGGCATGCTGGATGCCGCCTGCCCCGGCCAGGTATTCACCTCGCCGACGCCTGACCAGGTGATGGCGGCGGCCGAAGTCGTCAATACGGGCGCCGGCTGCCTGTTCATCGTCAAGAACTACGAGGGCGACGTGATGAATTTCGACATGGCCGCTGAAATGTCGGAAGGCGTGATGCAAATCGTGACCAATGACGACGTCGCGGTCGAAAACTCGTCCTACACCACCGGCCGGCGCGGCGTCGCCGGTACGCTGGTGGTCGAGAAAATCGTCGGCGCGGCGGCCGAAGAAGGCATGCCACTGGAGCCGTTGAAGGCGCTCGGCGAGCGCGTCAACGGCGCGACGCGCTCGATGGGCGTGGCGCTGACCAGTTGCACCGTGCCGGCGGCGGGCAGGCCGACCTTCGATATCGGCGACGGCGAGATGGAGTTCGGGGTCGGCATCCATGGCGAGCCCGGAAGGCGGCGTGACACATTGAAAAGCGCCGATGCCATCACCGACGAGATCTGTACCGCAATCCTGGGTGACCTGGGCGACGGTGCCAGAGGCCAGGCGCTGCTCTTCGTCAACGGCTTTGGCGGCACACCGTTGATGGAGCTTTACCTGATGTATAACAGCGCCCGCAAAATCTTCGAGAAGCACGGCGTCACGGTAACCCGGTCGCTGGTCGGGTCCTATGTGACCTCGCTCGACATGGCCGGCTGTTCGATCACGCTGAGCATGCTCGACGACGAGGCGGCTGTTTGGTGGGATGCACCGGTACATACGGCCGCGCTGCGCTGGGGCATGTAGCGGCGGAGAATGCCCCAGAAATAGTCGGTGATAGGACCGACATCGGCAACGCCGCGTACCGTCAGACAGTTGCCCTCCTCACCCTGCGTAAGATAAAGAATCTGCGGGTTTGGGGAGTTCGAGGATGCGTTACAATTGGGATCGGGCGCCGACGGGTTTCGAGCGCCATGGAAAGATGCTGGCAGCCGCCTTGCTGATCGCCGGCGGGGTCGGACTTATGCTCGCTGCCCTCCCGCTTTAGGGACAACAACCTGGGGTAGCGGACTACTTCTCAGCGCGTTGCCTCAGTGCAGCTGGCCTGTCACGGCGAGAAAACGGCGGTCACGCCCTTCAAATCCCTGGCTGAAGCGCTGCACGAGCACGACAACCACGCCCGCTTTGCCGTCTGGGGCGAAGGTGTAGGATTCCGACAGGCTATAGGAGGTCGGGCAATTTCTCGAACTGGGTACGGTCTTGTCCTCGTGCAACACCTTGATCGGATGGCCGTCCTGGCCCTGCAGCGTCAGGCGAAAGCCGAGCGCCTTGCCGGTCGTCTCGCCCTGCTGCGCCCCGTCGAAACTCGCTGAACAATCCGCCGTGCTATCGGCAAGAATCTGCTCGAGCTGAATGGTCGAGATGCCAAGCTCGTCATAGGTCGGCGAAAGCCATTGTTGCGAAACCTGCTCGAGGCGCGCAATGTCGTTGTAGGCGACCATGTCCTCGGGAAAGGTGAACTTGTCGAAGCCAGTCCGTTCGCCACGCGGCGCTATGTAATATTTGGCCAGCAAGGGCGCCGCCTGCCCCGCGGCCTGTGCCCTCGCCTGCGCAAGTGTCAGCGTCGAATCCTCCGTCTCGTCGACGATGAGGATCGGCTTGCCGCCGACAAACTGATCGGTGCGGGTGTCGATGATGTCGATCTCCGACCAGCCCGAATCCGAAGCACCAGCGTCGAGCGTGCCATACTGCTCGAAGGCGAAATAGTTGCCGTCGGGCGAAAAGCCGATGATACGCCGTGCCGCCGCATCGCTGGCCTGAGCAGCTGAAGCGAGCCCCACAGCCAGCGTCGCAACCGCGGCAAATCCAAGCTCGTATCGCAGTTTCATCGCGCCCTGCCCCCAATGTCGAAAATTCGGCCGATACCAGCCCCGCAGACCACGACGACCTTGCATTTGCGGCCGAATTAGAACGACGGCAAACGAAACGCACAAATACATGGTTACACAAACCAGCATACGCTATTTCAAGGACAGCAAACATTCCTGGGGAGGAAGCTGGATGGCGTCACGCTACCATGAGGTTTATGACGGCTGGAAACGCGACCCGGAAAAGTTCTGGGCCGATGCCGCGGGCGCTATCGACTGGTTCTCGCCCTTCGAGACCGTGTTCGACGCCAATGCAGGTGTCTATGGCCGGTGGTTCAACGGCGCTTCCTGCAACACCTGCTTCAATGCCGTCGACCGCCACGTGGCGGGCGGCCGTGCCGACCAGATCGCGTTGATCCATGACAGCGCGATTTCGGGCACAATCAGGAAATTCACCTATGCCGAGTTGAAGCGCGAGGTGGTCGCGCTGAC
Source organism: Mesorhizobium sp. M0909 (assembly GCF_040319515.1). Lineage (NCBI taxonomy): Bacteria > Pseudomonadati > Pseudomonadota > Alphaproteobacteria > Hyphomicrobiales > Phyllobacteriaceae > Mesorhizobium > Mesorhizobium sp. M0909. The sequence continues at coordinate 43,140 of NZ_JAMYOA010000020.1, read as the reverse complement.
CTCGGTGCTCAAGAATCGTGGCATCCAAAAAGGCGATCGCGTCATCATCTACATGCCGATGGTACCGGAAGCAGCCTTCGCCATGCTTGCCTGTGCGCGGATCGGCGCCGTACATTCGGTGGTCTTCGGCGGCTTTGCCTCGCATGAGCTCGCCACCCGCATCAACGACGCCAAGCCGAAGCTGATCATCTCGGCGTCCTGCGGCCTGGAGCCAGGGCGCGTCGTCGCCTATAAGCCGCTGCTCGACAAAGCGATCGAGATGTCGCGGTACAAGCCCGAAGCCTGCCTCATCCTGCAGCGCGATCAGTTGCGCTGCGAGCTCAGGCAAAATCACGATATCGACTATGCCGACGCCGTGGCGCGTGAGCGGGCCGCCGGCGCCAATGTCGACTGTGTTCCGGTGCTTGCCACCGATCCGCTCTACATCATCTACACGTCGGGCACGACCGGCCAGCCGAAAGGCATCGTGCGCGACAATGGCGGCCATATGGTCGCGCTGAAATGGTCGATGGAAAACGAGTTCGGCGTCAAGCCGGGCGAAGTGTTTTGGGCGGCTTCCGATGTCGGCTGGGTGGTCGGCCATTCCTACATCGTCTACGGCCCGCTGCTGCATGGCTGCACGACCGTGCTGTTCGAGGGCAAGCCGGTCGGCACGCCCGATGCCGGCACCTATTGGCGGGTGATTGCCGAGCACGGCGTCGTCGCGCTGTTCACCGCGCCAACCGCCTTCCGCGCCATCAAAGGACAGGACCCGAAGGGCGAATTCGTCCCAAAATACGACCTGTCCAAATTCCGTACTTTGTTCCTCGCCGGCGAGCGCGCCGATCCGGAAACCATCAAATGGGCGGAGCAGAAATTGATCGTCCCGGTGATCGACCATTGGTGGCAAACCGAGACCGGCTCCCCGATGACCATCAACCCCGCCGGACTGGGCCTGCTGCCGGTCAGATACGGCTCGCCCGGCGTGCCGATGCCCGGCTATGACATCCGCGTGCTCGACGATGCCGGGCATGAGGTCAAGCGTGGTACGCTTGGCAATGTCGTGGTGAAATTGCCGCTGCCCCCCGGCTGCCTGCCGACGCTGTGGAATGCCGACGAGCGGTTTCGCCAAGCCTATCTCGAGGAATTCCCCGGCTTCTACAAGACCGCGGATGCGGGCATGATGGACGAGGACGGTTATCTTTATGTCATGGCCCGCACTGACGACATCATCAATGTCGCCGGCCACCGGCTCTCGACCGGCGCCATGGAGGAGGTGCTGGCCGCGCATCCCGACGTTGCCGAATGCGCCGTCGTCGGCATTGCCGATGCGATGAAGGGCCAGGTTCCACTCGGCTTCGTCGTGCTGAATGCGGGCGTCGACCGCGATGCAGGGATCATCGAGAGCGAGGTGGTCACGCTGGTGCGCGAACGGATCGGTCCTGTCGCAGCCTTCAAGACGGTAGTGACGATCAAGCGCCTGCCGAAGACGCGCTCCGGCAAGATCCTGCGCGGCACCATGCAGAAAATCGCCGACAAGGAGGAATGGGTCATGCCGGCAACGATCGACGACCCGGCCATCCTCGACGAGATCACCGCCGCGCTGAAGGGCCGTGGCATCGGCCTGTAAGAACGCCGAAGCCGAGTTGCGTCCGGAGCTCCGGTATGGAACGACCGGTGCCAGACATGGTATCCACGCGCTGCGTCGCCATGTTGTTTCGAGATCGAGGCGCATTCACAGCCATACGGGACGCCATTCGTGACCTTGTTCCAGCGATCGAGAAACAGCCGGACCACGGCGCGCCAGCGGCTCGAGATCGATATCCGGGACTCAGTCGTCTATGCGATCGGCGACGTGCATGGCTGCTATAAGGAGCTTCGCTCCCTGGAGCAGAACATCCTGCTCGATTCTGCGTCTTTCGAGGGGCGCAAGCTCATCATCATGCTTGGCGACTACGTCGATCGTGGCCCGCAGTCGGCGCGCGTGCTCGATCATCTGCTGGCGCCGCCGCTCCAAGGCTTCCAGCGTATCTGCCTTGCCGGTAACCACGAAGTCGTGATGCTGAACTATCTCGACGGGATCATTTCGAGAGAGTCGTGGCTGGCGATAGGCGGCCTGCAAACGCTGTTTTCCTACGGCGTCGACCCGGAGCGCATGGCCGATCTCTACGGTTCAAACGAGGAGGTCGACAGGCGCATTCGAGAGATCATTCCCGCCGACCACGTCAGTTTCATGCGTGCGCTGCCGGTCATGGTCTGTTCGGCGAAATTCGTATTCGTTCATGCCGGCATCAGGCCGGGCATCGACCTCGCCGCACAAGACGAGGACGACCTGCTCAACATCCGCTCGGAGTTCTTCCAAGCCGCGCATCTTCTCGACCGCTATGTGGTGCACGGGCATACGCCGGTCGAGTTTCCGAAGCTCGAGGGACGCCGGCTTGGCATCGACACGGGCGCCTTCCAAAGCGGCCGGCTGACCGCAGTCAGGATCGCCGACAAACGCGCCAGGCTGATATTTTCCTGAGCGCGATATCCGTCGCTCAGGCAGCCGCCTTTGTGCGCGCTTCCGATTTTTCCAGATAATAGCTCGAATATTTGTCGAAGAATCTTTCGGAGCCGCCGATCGAGCCATACTTGGCCAGTTTCTTCAATTCGACCTTGTTCAGAACCGCGCCGACGATCTTCTTGGCGATATAGGGTTCTGAGCTCAGCACGGACTGCACCATTGCCCGGGGCGTGCGTCCCCACTCGGCGACCAGCACGAAACCGTCGACAAGCGGGGCGAAGGCCTTGGCGTCGACGACTGGCCCGAGCGGCGGCAGATCGACGATGATGTATTCGAAAGTTTCCTTGGCATTGTCAATGAAGCGCCGCATGCCGGCCGAAGACAGAAGCTCGCTGGTGTGCGAAAAATGGCCACGCAGGACGGCCGGGATGATCGCCAGCTTGGTCTGCCGGTCGATCTTGCCGACCGACTGCCAGGTCCGCCCGCTCACCACCGCTTCCATCAAGCCTTGCTCGGCCTCCATGCCAAGGCTGCGGCTGAGGCCGGGGTTGCGCAGGTCACCGTCGATCAGCAGCGTTTTCGATCCGTTGGCCGCAAGCAGCCCGGCAAGATTGGCGGCAACTGTCGACTTGCCTTCGCCGGGCAGCACTGAGATCACACCAATGACCCGGCTGCCCTGGCCTTCCATCACGACATCGAAGGCGATCTTGGCGTTGCGCAGTGTCTCGGAGAACATTGACGCCGGTGCATCGACGGTTACCCGCATGCGCGCACGTTTTTCGGCTGCCGACAATGTCTTGGAGGACTGGGATTTGGAGGACTTGGCGGTCCTGGTTTCGGCGGCCTTGACGTCGGCCTGACCGTCGTCGCGCTGGTCGTCCTTCCCAGCCTTGCCGATGACCGGCAGGTAGCCGAGGAATTTGAGGCCGACGCGGTCGCGCACATCCTCGCCGGTCCTGAAGAACCGTTCCCTGAATTCATTCAGGCCGCCAACCCCGGCCCCCATCATTATGCCAAGCGCCAGCGAAAGCCCCAGCACGATGGCCGTCCGCGGGGTTGCGGCCGACTGCGGCATCGTCGCATCGGAGATGACCCGGATCTTGCCGACCGGGAAGGATTGCTGCTGTGCAGCCTCCTCATAGCGGTTCAGGAATGTCTGATAGAGCGTCGAGAGCGCCGTCGCCTTCTGCTCCAGTTCACGCAGCTTGACCTGCGACTGGTTGTCGATGGAGCTCTTGCCTGCCGCCAAGGCGACATTTGCGCGGAGCGCGGTCTCGCGCGCCAGAGCGACCTCGTATTCGTTGCGGTAGCTTTCGGTGAGCTGCTTCAGCTCGCCGAAAATCTGCGCCGATATGTCGGCCTTCTCCTTGGCGAGCGCGGCGGCCTGCGGATGTTGCGGGCCGAAATTGGCTTCGACATCCTGCTGCCGCTTGGCGACGGTGAGATAGCGGTTCTTGAGCGTCGTGATGACCGAGCTGCTCGGCTGGTCGTTCGCTATCGCAGCGTCCTTGAACGCATTGTCCGAGCCGCTTTCGACGATCGACTTGTACTGCTGATAGCGGGCGCCGGCACGTGCGGTATCGGCCTGGGCGACGATCAGCTGGGTGTTGAGATCGGACAGTTGCTTGTCGCTGATCAGCTGGCCGTCATTGACGGCCAATCCATGTTCGGCCCTGAACTTTTCGACCGCCAGTGCGGCCGCCTGGGAGCTCTCACGAAGCTCGGTCAGCCGGCCTTGCAGCCAGACCGCCGCCCGCTCGGTCGCGTCGAAGCTGGCATCGAGCTGATCGGCGAGATAGGCGTCGGCATAGGCCTTGGTGATGGCGGTCGCAAGCGCCGGATCCGTCGCCTGGAAGGAGATGCTGATGACAAAGCTTCGGCCGATCCGCTCGGCGTCGAGTTGGTTCTGCAGTTTGAAGATTGCGTAGTCACGGGGCGACGACGATGCGGTGATCGCGTCACGCGTCGCAGCATCAAGCTGAGTGACGTCGGTCGTGCTAGCGGCGCGCTTGGGGCGGACAGACTGGATGATACCGCGTACAAAGCCTGCGACCTTCGACAGAGCCGACGTCGGAGGGTTCATGAAAGCGTCGTTCTGATCGAGCTTCAGCTTGTCGACGACCACCCCCGCCAGCCTGGCCGACTGCAGAATTTCGATCTGACTCAGAACGGCGGAGTCGGTCTGCATGCTGACCGACGCCGCCGAAATGTCGTCGACGACCTTGTTCAATCCTTCGTCGATCAGCACGCTGCTCGTCGCCACATAGGTTGGAGGCGTGGTCTGCAAATAGAGCACGCCGAGAAAGAGACCGATGACGGCACAGGCGGCAACCACTTTCGCCTGCCGCGCGGCCATGCCAAGCAGGCGCTCGATGTCGATGAAGTCTTCGGCGTTTGCCGCACTCGAAGCCGGCAATGGCGTCCTCTTCTCGACAGGAAAATTGGCATAGTTCATCTTCGGTCCAATTCTAGTTTGCAGGCGCTACCGCCTCGAAGGTCGGGACATAGGGTGCAAACCTTGCGCCGGACAGTGCGCGTTACGCGCGGCGCAACGGGCCTGTCCTGCGTCATCAGCCGCACCCACAATGCCTCGAAAAAATGGACATTATGCGGCTTCTTCCCGACGCTGATGCGACCGGACGAATTCCTGCAGCATATCGAAGATCTGGCCCTTCATGTCCTCCCGCGCCAGCGCGAAAGCGATATTGGCCTGGATAAAGCCCTCCTTCGAACCGCAGTCGAACATGCGGCCGTCGAAAGGCTGGGCGAAGAAGGCTTGCGTCTGTGCGAGGCGCACCATTGCGTCGGTCAGCTGGATCTCGTTGCCGGCGCCGCGTTGCTGGCTGCCCAGCAGCGAGAATATCTCGGGCTGCAGGATGTAGCGGCCGTTGATGTAAAAGTTCGACGGGGCGTTGGCCGGAGCCGGCTTTTCGACCATGGCCGTCACCTCGAAGCCAGTGCCGACATCCGCGCCGCGGCCGACAATGCCGTACTTGCTGGTCTCGGTCGGATCGCAACGCTCGACGGCAATGACGTTTGCGCCGGTCTGTGCATAAAGATCGGCGACTTCGGCGAGACAGCCGCGCCCGCCAAAGGACACCATGTCCGGCAAAAGCAATGCAAAGGGCTCGTCGCCGATGACTTCGCGCGCGCACCACACGGCATGGCCGAGGCCCTGCGGCGACTGCTGGCGGATGAAACTCGTCGCGCCGGCGACGGGAAGCAGGCTTTCAAGCGATTCAAGCTGCGCCTTCTTGCCGCTCTGCTCCAGGGTTCCGATCAGTTCAGGATGCAGGTCGAAATAGTCTTCGATCACCGCCTTGTTGCGGCCGGTGACGAAGACGATGTGCTCGATGCCGGCCTCAAACGCCTCGTCAACCGCATATTGCACGACAGGCCTGTCGACCACCGGCAGCATTTCCTTCGGCATGGACTTGGTCGCCGGCAGGAACCGCGTTCCAAGCCCCGCCACCGGTATGACTGCCTTCCTGACTTTTTTCATTGCATGTTCCTTCTGAGGAGATCGATTTCAACCTGTCGCAGGCGGCGAAAGCTGTCTTCATCCATTCGCCTGCAGCCCTTCACCTCCCCGCCACCACGGCAAACTGTGCCGCTACCCTTCGCAGCCGGACGGCGATCGGCATGCTCATATGCCGAACCGCCGCCGGATCGCTGAGCGCCGTCCATATCGCCTTGAGCGGCGATCGCGCCTTGATGTGCTGAACCAGAGACAGGAATGATGCCGCCCGGCGCAGGCTGCGAGCGCGCCTGGCGAACGCCACCTCGGCCGCAGCATCCATGGAATGGGTCGCGGCGAAGGTGGCATCGGCCCTGCGCATCGCCTCGACGTGATGAAGTTCGAGCACCCGGGAGATGGAACCGGTGCGAATGTGGTAGATATAGCCCGTGGTCGGCTCGACCACGCATTTGCCGCCTTTGGCCAGAGCACTGGCCAGGAGGATGTAGTCTTCGCCAATGATCAGGCTTTCATCGTAACGAAGCCCGTTCTCGTTCAGGAACCGGCGCTGGAAGATCGGCTTGAGGTAGCCGAGATTGAACCTCGATTCGAAGAGGACGTTGCCGCCGATGAAATCCGCCAGCGAGATTGAACCGAGCCCTTCCAGATAGTCGGCCGGGAACATCGTCTCTTCGGCAACGCCATCCTCGCGAACGACCTGCAGATTGTCGACCGCGATCTCGGCGCCCGCCTTCTCCGCGCGTTCGATCATGGTGCAAATTCGCCCGGGATAGACCGCGTCGTCGGAATCGAGGACCGCGACCCACCTGCCGCGGGCAAGTTCAAGGCCGGCGTTCCTGGCGCCGCCGGGGCCACGGTTTTGCTCAAGCGCGACCACGCGTACGATGCCTTCGGGGTAGGATCTCGCCAAATCGAGCGTCCGGTCGGCCGACCTGTCGTCGACGACGATAACCTCGACGCTGACATTGCGCTGGGCAATGGCGCTGGCGATCGCCCGATCGATGGTCGCCTCGGCATTGTAGGCGGCAATCACGAAGCTCACGTCAGGCTGCACGCTTGCCCCCTTGCTGCGGCGAAGACAGGCCGTATTGGCGGATTTCACGAACCCCGACGAGGCCGCTGACGACGCCGACATGCATAATGCCGCGAAGCAGGCTGCGGTTCCGGCGCACGGGGTCGATGGCGACCGGAATTGCCGACAGGAAACTGTAGGCGGCCTTTGCCGCGGCAATGCCGACCTGCTTGAGCCGGGCAAGGCCGTGTACATTGCGCCCCAGAAGATGACCGTGCGTCTGCCCGACGCGGAACCGGCGGCGGCCGAGCCAGTCGAATGCCGCCCTGGCAGGTGGCACCGCTTCGTCGACCCAAGCCTCCGGCGAAAAGGCGATGCGGCCGCCGGCCTTGACCATCTGGTCGAAGAATTCCGTATCTTCGCCGCCGGTCTGGCCACGTGCCAGGCTGAAGCGCCGCCCGCGCAGGCTCTCAGCCCCGATCCTGAGCAGGACGTTGCAGGTATAGCCGGTGCGGATCTCGCCGCGGACCCAGACCGGTAGGGTCGAGTGGAAATCGCCCTCGCGCATCCAGGCGGGCGCATCCGCCCGGTAACGGGCTTGCACCGGCCCGAGAACGGCCGCAGCACCAGTAGCTTCCGCCGTCGCCACCAGTTCGGCAAGCCAGCCGGCGGTGGCCGTCTCGTCGTCGTCGATAAAGGCGACGAAATCCCTCGCACTGGCATCGAGGCAAGCGTTGCGCGCGATCGAGATGTTGCGGGCCGGGGCGTGCCGGTAGGTCACCGGCAGCTTCAACTCGGCCGCCAGCCTGGCGACCAGCGTTTCGGCCGTCGGCGTATCGTCGTTGTCCGCAATGATGACACCGACGTCGAATCCCACGGGCATATCCATGGCCGCTATGGAGCGAAGCGTGTCGGCCAGCTCCGGCCGGCGAAATGTGCAGATGCAGATATCGATGCTTCGATTTTTTCTGACCGGCTCCATCACGCTACCTCGCGCTGCGGTCGCGGTGCGAGCAGTTGCAGCCAGAAACCGACCGACCAGCCGAAATGCATAACCATTGCCGAGACCCCGGCAAGCGCAATGTCGGGTTTGCGCTGGCTGACGGCGGTCCAAAAGCCGTAGCCGAGGCAGACCGACGCCCATAGCAAAAGCGGCACGGCCGCCAGCCAGTGGACGAAGGAAAAGGCGGCGAGAAGAACCACGGGGAACACCAGAAGCGGCACCATTTGCCGGATCTTCGGGATCATGCGGTGCTTGAGAACGTTCTTCGCCCGGCCACGGCCATAGCCGAGATACTGAAAATAGAGGCCCTTCAGCGAGGAGCGCGGGTAGTAGACCATCTGCGTCTTGCCGGTCATCCAGATGCGGTAGCCGGCCTGGCGGAGCCGATAGTCGAGTTCGGCATCCTCATTGTGGCTGAACGTCTCGTCATAGCCGCCGACCGCGGTGAAGGCCGATATCCGCATCAGCGCATGGTGGCCATGATCGACCCATTCCCCCGCCGAAAGGTGCCGGTGCTTGGAGCCGCCGGTGCCGAGCCTGGAATTCTGCGCCGCTGCCGCTGCTTTCTGAACCATGCCGCTGCCACTGGTCAGCATCGAGACGACGACCGAATCCGCGCCGGTGGCCTGCGCTTCTTCGATCAGCCGGTCGCAATAATCCGCGGGATAGCCGCCGTGCGCATCGATGCGAATGAGATAGTCGACGCCTTCCCCGAATCTGGCGACGGCGAGATTGATCGCCGCGCTCTGCAAGCGCTTTTCATTGTGCAGCAGGGTAACCCGCTGATCTTTTGCGGCGATATCCGCGACGATCGTCCTGGTGCCGTCCGTACTGCCGCCATCGGCAACGATGATCACGGCGCCCAGCCTCTCGGCCGCAGGGCGAAGCTCTCGAAGCAATGCGCCGATATGGGCCGCTTCGTTCAGGCACGGAACCACGATCATGCAGGATGGAATGTCGGTTTGCGTCATCGGCAGTCCTTCTATGCCAATGCTTCGGCAGCATATGGACCGGGAGCCGCAGTCAGCCCGCGGAGCTTTTCGACAAACGCCCGGCAATCGGCGCGGTCGTGGCTCCAGGTGCGCGGATTGCGGGCAAGAACACGCGCCCTCAATGTCTCGAATCGATGCTGCTCCATCGTGCCGACGGCGGCTTCGAGCGCCTCGGGCGTGGCTTCTGACAATAGAACCCCGATGCCTTGCCGGTCGAGGAACCGGCCGGTTTCGGTGGTTCCCATCGAAATCGGCACAGCTCCGAAGCGGCAGCCTTCATAGAGCCGGTTCGGCAGCAGCCATTCGGAGTTCAGGCCCTGCTCAAAAAAGTCTATGGCCCAGGAAAAGTGAACCTCGTGGTAGATCGCCGCCATATCCTCGGGATTGCGGTAGGGCCCGCCAAACGACAGCCAGGGTTCCGATTGAACAAAACCATGGAAATCGGGAAATTCGGACAGCGCCGGCCGGCCTCTGAGGACGATTTCAAAGCGGCCGTCGAGGCGGCGCGAAAATTCGGCCAGAAGCTCCAGGGAGCGACGGCAGCGGAGCGCACCGAACCAGCCGATCCGCCACGGCGGCGCAACGGGATTCTCCGCCGTAATGCGGTCGTCCAGCGAAGCTGCGGCCGGCTCGAAATGCTTGTTTTCGAGCAGTTCGACCGGGGCGGCAACCTGTCCGAACGGCTTGAAATAGTTGGCGATGAAGGCCGGAGAGCTGGTCACCAGAAGCTTAACATCCCTGGCCAGGAAGCGTTCCGCACCGCGCATCGCCCAGCCCAGCGGATCGTCGCGAAGCAGCAGGCGATGGATGTCCAGGCACTCGTAGACGATCGGCACTGTTGCCTGGAAAGCCGACCTGGCGCGGCGGGCAAGCGCCAGCATTTCCAGATTGCGCGCGATAATGAGGTCGGGCCGTGGCATTGAGCCCAGCTTCGAGCCGGTCGAGACCACCGCCTTCATGATCGCGGCCAGACGTTGGGCGAATCGGCCATCACGAGTCGGGCCGAGATCGACCGGCTGCAAGCCCTCGACATCAGCAACTGCGCTTGCCGTACGACGAAAGCCCGCCAGCGTAACCTGGGCGCCGCCTGCCTTGAGCATTATGATCCGCCGGCGCACTGCCGGGTCGGAGACGTCGTGTACCAAGTACAAGACATGCAGCATGAAAACTCGACCGCTGTTGGCCCGCCCGCGACGATGCTAGTACACCTCTTGCTGCATCGCAACATTTTTGGTTGCAGCGTAGCAAAGATCCACGTTTTTTGTTGCACTGCAAAATCGATGGGTTAATCTCGCTCTGCTTGGGCCGCATGGACCGCGCGCTGGCCTGCCATCGGACTGCGCGCCAATAATCACGACGCGAGGACCATCCTTGGCGTGCAGCATTTTCGGCCAACCCGCCTGCAATTCGCCCCTTCGCGCCCGTCGATGGAAGCACGGGACTACTCACGAAATGAGGTCATTCCATGAAGATCGCGGTTGAAAACACCGTCTGCCTGAATACCGGGGATGCAGCGATTCTCCTGGCGATTCGCCATGTTTTCAAGACGATCGTGCAGGACGACATCCAGTTCTACGTCTTCGACAGCCAGCCGGAGGTGGCGGCGAGGCTCTACACGAAGAAGGACTATCCGGACCTCGAATTCCACAAGCTGCTGTCGGAATCGCTGTTCCGCTACAAATACGGCAGCGGGCTGAAGAACCTGTTCAAGCCGATCTACAATCGGCTCGTCCTCAATGCCCTGCGGCGGTTCGGCATCCGCGGCGTTGTCGGGCGTTTGTTCAGCTCAAGCAATCGCCGTGGTCTCGAGATCTACAAAGGCGCCGACCTCGTGGTCACGACAGGCGGAACCTATCTCGTCGAGACCTACAATCTGGAGCGGCGCCTCAATCAATTCAGGATCGACGCGATTCTGGGCAAGGACCCGGTCTTCTTCACACAATCGCTCGGCCCGTTCAACAAAAGTTACAATCGCCAGGAGTTGAGCCCGATCTTCGACCGGAGCCCGCTCATCCTGCTGCGCGACGAACGTTCGCGGGGCCACATTGTGGACATGGTGAAAGACCCCGGCAAATGCCACGTCGTGGCCGACGCCGTCTTTGCCCTGGCCGATACTGACAGGATCGGAACAATTCTGGCCTCCGGCCAGTCGGCGACCGTCACCGGCCGCGTCGCCATTTCCGTCCGTCACTGGAACTATGTCAGCGACGGCGAGGGCGGCATGCGCCGCTACATCGACTCGATCCGCGAGATCGCGACTATCCTGGTCAGGGACCACGCCAAGGAGGTCACCTTCGTCTCCACCTGCCAGGGCGTGCCGGAATACGCCCATGACGATTCCAAGACGGCGAGGGCGATCGTTGCCGAACTCGATCCGGAGATCGCCAAGCATGTCAGCGTGGACGCTTCGTTCCACACGCCGGAGCAATTGATGGCCCTGGTGAAAGGCTTCGACTTTGTCGTCGCAACACGCATGCATATGATGATCATGTCGCTCTGCGTCGGCACGCCGGTGCTGCCGATCGCCTATGAATTCAAGACCAAGGAGCTTGCCAAGCGGATCGGCGTCGCCGACCTGCTGCTCGACATCGATACGGTGACGCCCGAGGAAGCGAGCGAGAAGCTCGGCAGACTTACCGCCAATCTCGACCTCTATCGCAGGACGAGCCTTCAGGCAGTGCTTGAGGAGCATGCGTCGGCGATGTCGGCAGGTGAGCTTTTGAGGCCGGTGATCGCTCGCCTAGCGGGCGTTACGCATGGCGCTGGAAAGCGTGGTGAACAGGGCGCTGCGCGACTGGCGAAGGGCAAGCATAAGGACCAGGCCGATCGAATAGTTGAGGGCAACCGCCAGGACCACCGCGAGCAGGTCTGACTGACCGGTCAGCGATGCCGGCAACTCGCGGTACACGGACCAGGCAAGCAGCGACGATGCGATGAAAAGCCCCTGCATGATCAGGAAGTCGGCTGCGGTCACCGGGCCGACCCGGTGGACCAGGACGGCGAGCACCGGGACGCGCAGCACATAGCCGCTGATTGCATAGGCCGCCGCGACACCGACGGCCCCCCAGTGCAATCCGATGATGAAGGCGGCGACCGTCGTCAGCGACGAGTAGATGCCCCAGTGGAACATGGTCTTGGTCTTGCCCTGGCAGATGAAGATCCATCCCGTGGTGCTCGAGACGGACTGGATCAGGCTGGCGATGCCCAGCCAGGCGAAAATCGGCGCCACCGCCGCCCAGCGCTCGCCGAAGAGAAGCCCCACCACCTGGTCCGACGTCAGCGTCAGCGCCGCGATGCCGGGCATGGTGACGGCCGCCAGCATCCAGTTGGTTCGCACATAGATGTCGCGAAACCGCGCCTTGTCCTCATGGATGCGGCTCAGCAGCGGCACCATCACGCGTGTCAGCGGCTGGTTGATGTTCTGCAGCGGAAACAGCAGGAGCTTGTAGGCGCGGTCATAATAGCCGAGCTCGATCGCGCCCGAATATTTTCCGATCAGGATGTTGTCGAGATTGCGCGAGAAGAAGTTGGCCAGATTGAAGCCGGTCAGATTGGCGCCGAAGGACAATATGTCGGTATCGACCTTCAGGTCCGGCCGAGACGGCGTCCAGCGCGCCACCTGCCATGCCGCGGCCAGCGCGACAACAGCCGATACCGCCGGGCCGATGACCAGCGACCAATAGCCCAGTCCCGCATAGGCGGCGATTGCGGTAGTCGCAAGTCCGGCAGCGGCGGTAATCACGTCGTTCAGCGCGAGCTGGCCAAAGCGCAAGTGACGGTTCATCAGCGCCAGCGGCACCGCGGCGAGGCTGCCAAGCAGCAGCGGCAAGGCAGAGCCGATGGTGATCCCGACCATGCGTTGATCGCCGTAGAAGGCGGCGATGGCGGGCGCCAGGCATGCCACCATCGCGGCACTGCCCAGCCCAACCAACGCACTGATCCAGAATACCTGGTTGAGCTGCTCCGTGCTGATATCCTTGCGCTGGACCACAGCCTGCTGCAGGCCAAGGTTTTGAAGCAGCCCCACAAAGGCCACGATCGGACCGACGGAAGCCACCAGGCCGAAATCCTCGGGCACGAGCAGACGCGCAAGCACGATGACGGAGAGAAACTGGATCGCCATCTTGAAGCCTTGCGCGCCGATCGTCACCACGCCGCCGCGCAGGGCGACACGACCGAACTGGGGGGGCGGGTTGGCGTTCATGCCGGGCGCCTGGCTTCGGCCAGCTGGGCAACGATCTGCGCAAAACGTTCGTTGAGCACGTCCGCGTTGAAATCCTGCTCGATCTTACGGCGCGCCGCACGTGCGATGCGCTCGCATTTGTCCGGGTTCTCGGCCACCCAGACAAGCTTGCGGGCCAACGCCGTAACGTCTCGCTCCGGCGCGAGGAAGCCTGTCTCCTGATCTTCGATCAGTTCGGGAATGCCCGAGTGATAGGTACTGACGACGATCAGCCCGGCGGCCATAGCCTCCATCAACGCCACCGGAATACCCTCGAGATCGCCGTCTCGCGCGGCAACGCTCGGCAACAGGAATACGTGGGCGTCGCGCAGGCGCTGCTTGACCTCGGCGTGCGGACGCGGCCCGAGGAAAGTCACCCGGTCGGCAATGCCGAGATTTGCGGCGAGCTTCTTCAACTCTTCCAGCAATTCGCCGCCGCCAATCACCGAATAGACCCAGTCGCGCCGCGGCAGGCTGGCGAGCGCCCGAAGGGCGAATTCGATGCCCTTCTTTTCGGTCAGCCGGCAGACCGAGATGAAGGACAGTGTGTCCCGTTCCCAGGAACGCCAATGGTAGCCGATCTCACCGGGCCGCACGCCCATATGGTGAACCATGACTTGCGCCGGGGGTGCTCCGACGCCGATCAGGGCATCGCGGAAAAACGCGTTCACCGGGAGCTGGAGAACGCCCTTGTCGAAGACAACCTTATAGCGCGTGAGCGTGTTGTCATGCAGCGGTTCCCCCACGTCGCGGCCGTGGAATATGGTCACCAAAGGAGCGGAAATCCGGCCTCGTTTCATGGCGCGGGCGACGCGCATGCCGTTATTGCCGAAATGCGCGACGATCACATCGGCGTTCTGCAATTTGCGCGCAAAAGCGATGTCGACAGCGGTCGAGAGCTTATCCCAGAACCTGCCCGACCATTTCCTGAGCGTCGGGCGAAAGCGCCCCAGCCCGCCCCACCAGCAGACGACCTTGCCAGGGAGAGCCTGCCAGTGGCGATCGTCGGTGTTGCTGTCCTTGCCGAAGGACGTCTCGTTGCAGACGACGCCGACTAGCATGCCGCGCTCGAGGCACCCTTCTATCTGGTCAAGGACGAAGGTCTCCGACAAAGAGGGGAACTTATCAACTACGAAGCAAATCTTCATCGAATGGACGATCTTTCGAGGCCGGTCGGCGATCTGCTCGCACGGATGAGGGCTGACGCCCGTCGCCGCCGTGCGAGGCGCTTCAAGCGTCTGGTGTTGTGCATGTTGTTGTCCCAAAGCCGCTCACACCCCGGTCAGGCGCAAAAGCGGGCTGTTGGGCGACATAAACGATTTTGGACGAAATGCATCAGGCGGCACGCTCCAGCGCGCCTTGCCTGGCGTTGTCGAGAACGCCGAGGAAGGTCGTGAACTGACTGTCGGGGTTCATTTGCGGCCGCTCCGAAAACAGCTGCGCCGCCGCCGACAGCCGATCGTACTCGGCCTTGTCGCTCCATAGTCGCCTGACCGCGGCGACCCAGTCGTCGAGCGGTGCGTCATAGTCGAGCACAACGCCGCCGGCGCCAATCGCTTCCGGCAGGCCGCCGCGGCGGGATCCGACGACTGGAATGCCGCTGCAATGGGCCTCGGATGCCACCCGCCCCCAAGCTTCTTCCCATTTGCTGGGCGCCAGCAGGATCTTGGTGCGGCCATAGACGGTCTTCATGTCGCTGGTGCGGCTTTCCAGCCTGACGTTGCGTAGCGGCGCGATGATCCGTTCGATCTGCGCCCGGTGGTCGTCGTCGAGCTTCCAGCTTTCGACGAACAGGAACGGGATTTCGGGGCATTGGCCGGCGATGCGCACGGCGAGTTCGAACCCTTTTTCATTGTAAGGATTGATCAGCGTGACGAATTCGCCGGTGGTCGGCGTGCTGTAGAGCCCGGGATTGATGGTCGGCGGGATTACGGTCGAGTCGATGCCGAACTTTTCCTTATAGGTGCGCGCGGTGAATTCGGAGTTGGCGATATAAAGCGCCGAATGCAATTCGCGCAGGTCGCCGGCCAATTCGTGGAATTCGACGTTCCGCAGATAGACCACCAGCGGCACGCCGAGCGCCTGCAGCGCCTTTCCGATCGGCACCGATTTGTGGCACTGCACGACGGCGACATCGGGATCGAGCCGTTCGACGGCGAAGCGGGCCGCCTCCCAGGGAAACCACGCCCGCACGACAGGATAGCCGGGATAGCTGTCGATGACCGCGCGCTGGCGAAGGAGCTTCATCTTGGCGCGCGCCTTGAAACCGAACATGCCGTCACCGAATAGCGCCGCCAGCACCGAGGCGTCATGACCGTGCTCGCGCAGCTGCTCGACCAGATGGTGCGTGCTCGACTGAACGCCACCGCTGAACTGCGGTGTGTAGCCGTTGCCGCCTGCAAACAGAACTTTCATGGACCTGGCTCCTTGCTGGACCGCCCTGGCGTCACGCCGCCATTCTGCCGATGCTGTGGTATTCGATGCCGTGGCGGGCAATGACCTTGGGGTCGTAGAGATTGCGTCCGTCGAAGATGACGGGCCTGGTCAGCGCGTTCTTCAATGCATCGAAGGACGGCGCGCTGAAACTCTTCCACTCGGTCACGATCAAGAGCGCGTCGGCGCCTCGCAGCGCGGCCTCCTTGGTGCCGCACAGTTGCAGGTCGTCGCGCAGCCCGTAGATCGCCTGGCATTCCTGCATCGCCTCCGGATCATAGGCCTGGACATTGGCACCGGCGGCCCAGAGCGCTTCCATCAGCGTGCGGGCCGGGGCCTCGCGCATATCGTCGGTATTGGGTTTGAAGGCCAGGCCCCACAGCGCAAAGGTCTTGCCTTTGAGATTGCCCTTGAAATAGCGGTGCACCTTCTCGAACAGGACCGACTTCTGCTGGTTGTTGCGCTCCTCGACGGCACGCAGCAGCTTGGCGTCGAACTTGACGGCCTCGGCGGTCTTGATCAGGGCACGCACATCCTTCGGGAAGCACGAGCCGCCATAGCCGAGGCCCGGATAGATGAAGTGGTAGCCGATCCGCGGGTCGCTGCCGATGCCCTTGCGGACCTCCTCGATGTCGGCGCCCAGTTGCTCGGCCAGGTTGGCCATTTCATTCATGAAGCTTATCTTGGTCGCCAGCATGCAATTGGCCGCGTATTTGGTGAACTCGGCACTGCGCACGTCCATCACGATCATCTTTTCGTGGTTGCGGTTGAACGGCGCGTAGAGCTCGCGCATCACCGCCTCGGTGTCCTCGTTGCTGGTGCCGACGATAATGCGGTCGGGCTTCATGCAGTCGCTCACAGCGGACCCTTCCTTGAGGAATTCCGGATTGGAGGCGACGTCGAAAACCAGATCCTCGCGCCCGCGCGCCTTCAGCGTCTCGGCGATCCTGGCCTTTATTCTTTCGCAGGTGCCGACCGGCACGGTCGACTTGCCGACGACGATCTTGGGCGCGTCCATCTCACGACCGATGGCCTCGGCGACGGCCAGCACATATTTGAGGTCTGCCGAACCATCCTCGCCCGGCGGCGTGCCGACGGCGATCATCTGGATCTGTCCATGTTTGATCGCCGCCGCGGCGTCGGTGGTGAACTTGATGCGGCCGGCGGCATGGTTCTCCTTGACCATGTTTTCGAGCCCGGGCTCGAAAATCGGGACATGGCCCTGGTTGAGCCGTTCGACCTTTTTTGCATCGATGTCGACACAGACCACCTGATGGCCGACTTCGGCAAGCACCGCCGCCTGTACAAGACCGACATAGCCGATTCCAAAGACAGTCAAATTCATTCGGTTTCATTCCTGTTCAAGGCTTCGGGCCTGTTCAAGCTTCGGTTTTCCGACCACCTTCGGCCCGGCCGGTTCAGATGCGCTTCTAGTTTGTGTTGCATGCCAGCGATTCCGGGAATTGGCAGGGCTGGCCGAGTGCGGTGAACGCAACGCGATCCACCTGCATGGTGAGCTTGCGGCCCGGATCCGAGAACGGCCCCATCCAGCCCTTCATCGTATCGCTGCCCCACAGGCTGAAATAGATCCTTTGCGAATGGGTGGGCAGCTTCGCCGGATCGGTGATCTCGTGGACAAGCTTGCCGTTGACGTACCAGCGCAGCCGGTCCTTTTCCCAGACGAAGGCGTAGTCATTGAAGGCCTTGTCGGTGCCACCGGCGACGTCGACCAGTTTCTCGTTCTTGCCTTTGCCGGCTATGTAGGCGTTGACCTGAACCTTGGACGTGTCCTTGGTCAGCACCTCGAAGTCGATTTCATCATGCGGCTGCTTGTCGGCATCGCCGACGAAGCTGAAGAATGCCGCGTTGACGCCGGAGCCCGTGTCGGTCTTCATCCGCGCCTCGTAGGTGCCGTAGCCGAAGCGCTGCTTGGTCTGGATCTCGGCGCAGGCGAATTCGCGATCCTTCAGCTTGCGCTTCTCGAAACCGAGCGTCAGCATGCCGTCGGAAAGCCCGATCAGGTTTTTGGACCAGGTGCAGTTCTGATGCTTGCCGTTCGTCCAGCCGTCGGAAATGTACCAGCGCGCGCGACTGAGGCTGGTGAAATCATCGACAAAAGACGGCGCGGTTGGCAGGTCCTGGGCACGGACGGGCACCAGGCCCGCAACCAGGCTGACGAGAACGATCAGCAGAAACGCGCCGTCTGAACGGAGCGGCCGCAGCTTGCCTGAGATCGGGCGCGTGAACGGGGTGCCGCGGGGTGCCGGGGCGGACGTGCTTTTAAGATCTGCATTCATATCAAAACTCACCTTGTGCTGTGCGCCCCCAAAGCGATCGTTCGAACCGTGACGAAACAACCTGATCTTGACCTCTGTCGCTCCCAAGCTCCGTGTTGTGCCTAAACCATTGCGCCGACCCAGGGTGTTCGCTCAGCCCGTGCCGGAATCGGCGGGCTTCACAAAATCAGTCCTCATGTCGGGACCGTTCTGCCGCTTCGGCTCGAAGATTTCATCCAGCGAATGACGGAGATCCTTCATCATCTGCATCTGGCGCGACAGCGCTGCGATGCGCCGCTCGCAATTCAGAATCGACCTGGTCAGTTCGCCGACTTCGGAAGACCTGCGCGAGGAGACCGAACCGTTCTCCATCGCCTCGACCAGAAAGGCGGCATTGGTGGCCGTTGTCCTGTAGCGGTTCTCAAGTCCGCTCTTCTCCGCCTCGACTTCGGCCGCGATCTGGTCCAGCAGCTTTGCCAAGCGATCGAGGCGCGAGGTGTCGGTCTGCGTGTCGCGCGCCGGATCTCTCGATCGGAAGCGAAAGATCGAGGCCATGTAGTCAGCGCCCCGTCATCGTCGAGTTGGTGAACGGCCTTAGAGCCCGTCCACATTCAAAAGACATTTCTTGCATCGTCCAGCTCCTCCGACAGGGTATGTCTCGGGCCAGTTCGGTTGGCCGTCCAAAATTGCTGCACCGCAACATAGATTGCCATTCCCGGCGCCCATAGGCAACCACCTAGATCGTAAACTCATGAATCTCGTTGAAATGGTGCGAGCCGACCTAAGGGTAACGCAGTGGCTACCGCCATCGCATGTTGACGGGCCTAGCTATCGCTGGCCGTGCTGGTTCCGGCCATGAGGAAGCGCAGCGGCGGCAGATGCTGACGCTTCGCGGCGAGGCCAGCGCGGCGAAACAGCGCATCCAGCTTGTCGGAGGCGACGCCGCGGACAACGGCTGTGAGGTTGGACGAGTCGGCCAAGGCGTAGGCCGCGGCCGGTGCCAACCCGCGCTCAGCCTTCACGTCTAAAAACTTCCGCAACCGGTATTTGTCGCGGATGTGCCGCTCGTGCCTTCTCAGCGCAGCCTTCGATGCCTCCGGCAAACTGTCGATCGCAAGCAGTGCCAGGTCGGCATCGGCCAGATGCTTCAGGTCCTGGGTCTTGTGCCGTCCGCTCAGCGAATCGGCGCGCACGATCGCGCCGTAGCCACAGGATTTGATGACCTTGAAGCGCGCGCCATGGGCAACCGCGCGCGCATAGAGTTCATAGTCTTCACCCAGGCGCAGCTTCTCGTCGTAGCGCAGCCCATGCCGATCGAGGAAGGCGCGGCTGATCACTGGCTTGAGGAAGCCCAGTTCCCCGCGTTGCACGCGGCGCCTGGAGATATTGCCGTCGACGAAGCCCTCGAAATCGAGGAATTCCGGCTCGGGCGAGAACGGTGGAGCAACAATTTTCGAAACGTCGGTTGCCGCGTCATCCCTGACAAGCATGATGTTGTCTGCGGCGAAATCCCACTCGGTGCTGGCGAACAGTCTGTGAAACCTGCCTTCGAAAAAGAAATCATCAGCGTCCAGAATGCTGATGAACGGCGACCTGGAACCGGCTATCGCGGCGTTGCGTGCAAAGGAGGGGCCGCGATTGACGTCAAAGCGGATTACGGAAAGGCGGCCGGTGCCGTCGCCGGCTGCGTGGGCGACTTTCGCCGTATCGTCGGTGGACGCGTCATCGACGACGACAACTTCCGCAACCTCAGGTTCGCGTAATGCCGACGCAATGGCAGCCGGGATTGTCCGCGCCGCATTGCGTGCGGCGATGATCACGCAGACCTGGAATGATGTCATGGACATGCCTCTCGTTTGCAGAAGTCGTTGCGGATTTCCTCGCCCCGTCAGCTCAATGCCACACCGCCATTCTGAAATGCATCGGCCCAAACGCCTATGCTGCAAGTGCGAAGCAAGCATCGCCAAAATCATCGGCGCCGTCCAGTTTTTCATTTTGCTGGGTGTCATGGCCCGGCTGGGCAGGCGGCGAGCCTCAATCGGGATGGCTCCAGAAATGCGCCGCTTGGCAGAGCCGTTCCTACACGCTCCATCAGAGCGCTCGACTGGCGGAAAACCAGTTGCTGGTCCTGGCCGACCGGACTGCGGCGGGGCGGAGCGAGCGCGTCGAGGCCCGCAGTGTCAAGGAAACGAAAGAACAGGAATGCCGACTGCCGGCGTTGTTGAGGCGAGCAATTCGTCAGAGGACCGACGAGCTTAACCACAGGTCACATGGACATCGCAGACCCGGCCAGGCCCGAAATCAGTGAAGGCCTCTCCTTGCGCTGAATTTCTCGCCTTCGGCCGCCTCGTTCGAACTCAGCGTTCGTTCAGCGTCGCGAATTTTGTCGGCCGGGGTCGGGGCATTTCTGGCGACCATGGCAAAGACCAGTAGAAAATAACCCATTTGGATGACTATGGCACAGCCGATGACGCGAAACAGCGTCGTGCCGAGCGAGGCGCCGCCCAAATAGGACCAGACGATCACGATCGCCAGCGCAAAACACATTCCGATAATGAACTTTGGCAGTGACATACCCGATAGCCCATCCACCGGCTCGGGAAAAAATGTCGACAAGCCCACCCCGAGCACCTCCCTTAAACTCTGCGAGCTTATTTAGGTTGCCCGCTTCTGGCCGGTTGCTTCCGGCCTAGCCCAATCTGTCCATAGTCCGACAGAAACAATTTGCAACTCTATTAAGCCGCGCAATAGCCGGCAAGGGCAGCTGCGGAATAAATTTTAAACGAATCCTCGGGATCGACTCTGCCATGGTGCAATGCACACGTCGGCATCACCACTGATTGCCGGATATCGACTCGCTCCAGTAAGATTTATGATATCGACTAGTATTTTATCACAACATTAGTCGTTATTTTGAAATTCTAAATGACGACAAAGCTCCACGGCAGGGTATAATGAGCGATTCGCCTAAAATCAGCCTCAAAATTGGACTAGCTTTTCCAAAATTGCCCATAATCCGTCTCTTTTGCGACATAAAGGCGAAATTTTGTGCAGGACGAGTTTATTATTTAGTCAGTTCATGACGCGACTATTACAGCCGTCTGGGAAATTGTGTGTTGCGCTGCAGCATTTTTTTGGTATCGTGCGATAAACCATCCGTTCAACGTATGGAGTTTACGCATGAGGGACGTAGCCAAGCCGGCCGATGCGGATTTTTCGCAGGCCGGTGTCGATTTTCCGCCACCGATCGGCGGCCTGCTCAAACGCAGCTTCGATATTGCCGGTTCGCTGATCGGCCTGGTCGCTCTCAGCCCGCTGTTCGTGATGATAGCGCTGCTTGTCAAGTTTTCCGATGGCGGGCCGATTTTCTATGGTCATAGCCGGATCGGCCGCGGAGGACGGATTTTTCCGTGCCTCAAGTTCCGCACCATGGTTCCAGACGGCGAGCGGGTGCTTGCTGCCTATCTCGCCGCGAATCCGGAGGCCAGCGCCGAATGGATCGCGACCCGCAAGCTGAAGAACGACCCGCGGATCACCCGCGTCGGAGCGGTGCTGAGGAAGCTCAGCCTCGATGAGTTGCCGCAGATCATCAACATCCTGCAGGGGGATATGAGCCTGGTCGGGCCTCGTCCCGTGGTGCGCGATGAGCTGGAGATTTATGGCAATTCGGCCGTCTATTACCTGAAATCGCGCCCCGGCCTGACCGGGCTATGGCAGGTCAGCGGACGCAACGACGTTTCCTACGACAGCCGCGTCGCGTTCGACAGGCACTATGTCGAGAACTGGTCGATGTTCGAAGACATTCGCATCATCATCAAGACCGTACCTGCGGTCTGGATGTCGCGAGGCTGCTACTGACGGCCGCTTGCTGGCCGTACATCGAGGAGCAACTGTCCAGAATTCGGGCCCGGAACTCAGGCCCCTAACTCAGGCATCGGCAGCTCATCGGGCGGGGCAAACCAGATCGGAAACGCTCAGTTGAAAGCAGATATAATCGATATCTTTTGCACCGGCATTCTCTCCAGACGCATGCGGCGAGTACGGCTTTTGACGACTTGCCTTACAATGGCGACCGGCCTGACGCTGTCGCTAGCCCTGCCACAGTTTGCCTTCGCCGACGACTATCGCCTAGGAGCACAGGACAAGCTGACCATCCGCGTGGCGGAATGGCAGACCGTCGAAGGCACGTTCCGCGACTGGTCGGCCATCAATGGAGAATACACGGTCGGGCCCGCTGGAACCTTGTCGGTTCCGTTCGTCGGCGAGATGCCCGCATCCGGCAAGACGACTTCGGAGATCGCCGCATCGCTCGGCGAGGCGCTGCAACGCAAGCTCGCTCTGGCCGACAGGCCGGAGGCTTCCGTCGAAATGGCGCAGTACCGGCCATTCTACATCTCCGGCGAGGTGCAAGCGCCTGGCCAGTATCCTTGTGTGCCTGGGTTGACCGTGCTGAAAGCGATGAGCATTGCCGGCGGAGCCCGGCGGACCCCGGAGAGCGGACAGCGCTACGATCGCGACCTGATCAATGCCAAGGGCAATTTCGACGTACTACAAGACCAATTGGTCAGGCTGACCGTCAAGCGCGCTCGCATCGAAGCGGAACTGGCCGACAAGCCGACATTCGCGGTGCCGAAAGAGGTGGCCGACGATCCGAAGCTGCCCAGCATCGTTGCCGATGAGACGGCGATCCTGGCGGCCGACCAGAAGAAACTCAAGCTGCGCTTGCAGGCGCTCGACGATTTGAAGGCGCTGCTGCAGAGCGAGATCGATTCGCTGCAGAAAAAGATCGTCAACCAGCAGAAGCAGGTTGATCTGGCGAAGGAGCAGCTCAACGGCATCGGCTCGCTGGCGCAAAAGGGCCTGGTCGTCAACACGCGGGTTTTGAACTCGCAGCAAACCATCGCCGACCTCGAGGGCCAGATCCTGGATTACGAAACGGCGATTCTCACGGCCAAGCAGTCGATCAGCAAGGCCACCCAGGACGCCATCGATCTCGAGAACACCCAGAACTCCAGCCTCGCGACCGACCGGCAACAGACGGAAGCCGATCTCAACGAGGTGACGCTGAAGCTGAATATGGAAAAGGCCCTGATGTCCGAAGCCTTGTCGGGCAGCCCAATGCCGCAATTCTATGGCAACAACGAACCAGCGGCCTTGTCTTTTTCCCTGGTGCGGGTGGTCGACGGCAAGACCAGCGAAATCACCGCCGATGAAGACACGCCGGTGCTGCCAGGGGACGTGATCAAGGTCAAACCGGCGCCCTTGGCCATCCAGTAGCTTCTTTCCACCGAAGTGAAGCACCAACCCCGTGGGCAGCGGCCTGCGGGGTTTTTGCCGTTTGGGATCCGCCCGCTCTAGCCTCGCACGGCGTCCGGTTCCTCTAGATGGTTCACGGCGCTCCACCGGGAAGCAGCGACGGCCGGCACCCTCACCAGCTTGAAGTAGCTATAGTACAGCAGGAACGATCCCATGATGTAGGGATTGAGGGTCTCGACCTCGACGAAGGATCGGATGAACAGAAGCACCATGACGCCGGCAAGAATCACGGAGTCGGCTTGCCATGTCCTGAATATCAGCGCCGAGACGTGACCCCAGAGCGTGCGCAGGATAATCAGCGAAAGCAGTGTCGCGCCGACGAAGCCGAGTTCCACCAAGGTCTCGATGTAGGTGTTGTGGAAGTGGAAGCCGCTTCGCGCGGCGATGTAGAATTCGTTCCACAGCCGCTCGGCCTCGGAGAAGCCCTGCACCCAATAGGCCGCGTAGCCGACGCCGAGCATGGGCGATTGCTGCGCGGCATTCCAGCCCTGCTGCCAGAGGTAGGTTCGTCCGGTGAGCGTCGAATCCTTGCCGAAAAGGCCAAGGACAAAGTCCATCAGCCCGAGATTCAGCGCAATCACGGTGCAGGCGACCAGCCCGCCCGCACCGATCATGAAAATCACCCGGCGATGGCGGAGCGAAAGCACCTTGCCGATGGAAAGCAGGGCGACCAGAGCGAGAACCGCCGGGGTCGATGCCATCGAAGTGGCCGAATGCGACACGACCAGTAGATAGCCCGATAGAAGGACAATCGGTACGATCAACAAAAAGCTTGTCCGGCCCCGCCTGAGAAAGGCGAGGTAGACAACGCAGAAATAGATGCCAAGCGATGCGACAAAGCCGATCTGGTTCTTGGAGCTGAACGCGCCGACGAAATTGTACGTCCCATCGAGAACGTCGTAGGAATAACTCGCGACCTTGAGCGAGTAGAGCAGGACGACGAAAATCCCGATCAGGGCGCCTATGGTCAAGGTCCGGACGCTGACGGTGCGTGCGGCAATGTAGGCGCAGGCGATATGAGAACAATATTGGACGGCCGTCCTTGCCGTGGTGCCGGGAGCTGCCGACCAGAACACCGAGAAGCAGACATAGGTTGCAAAGGCCAGCGGAAGCCAGGCGCTGGAAGCGTGCCTTAATATCTTGCGGTAGTCGACCAGGATGAGCGGCAGCCAGACTGCATAGTAGGCCAGGATCATGGCCTGGCCGAAAATGGTCGAGTAGGAGAACGCCCAGATCGAGACGGCAACGGCAAAGCTGCCATAGACCGTGTTCTTGTCCGGATCGATCAACAGAGATTTTGGAATCTTCATCTCGGTATCGGTTTTCCGTCCTTGCAGCTCAATGCCGATTCATGGGCCGATTTCATGGGCCGATTCATCGGATCGATGGGAGCTTCGCCTGCAGGCGCTCGCATTGTGCAGTGCAATATAACGCATCCGGCGCCGCCTGTCACCCGAATGCCAACTGGGCGCGTCGTTCCTGCAGTTCTCGCAATACCGGACGCGACGATTTGGCCAGGAGGCAGTGCCGTCCAATTGCCCGGTGCTGGCCCATCACAAGCTGTTCTGAGGCTGCGAGTCCGTGCTTGAACTTGTCCGCCGTTGACTTCACATTCGCCACCGATTGGGAGGAAGACGACATGCCGATGAGTTTCGCGGGACGATTTGCCGGACGATCCGCTGTTATCACCGGCGGCGCCTCAGGCATCGGCCTGGCCGTCGCGCAAAGGATCACTGACGAAGGCGGGCGTGTTTCGGTCTGGGATCGCGATGCCGCCCAGATCGAGCAGGCCAAGGCCATCGTTACAGGCCTGCACAGCGTCACCCTCGACGTCGCCGACCCCATAGCGGTCGAAGCCGCCGCCGGAGAGACGATCGAAGCGCTGGGCGCGGTCGATATCCTTGTCACCAGTGCTGCCATCACCGGACCTAACATGACGACCTGGGAGTATTCCGTAGAGGATTGGCGCCGGGTCATCGACATCAACATCAACGGCGTCTTCTTCTGCAACAAGGCGCTGGTCCCGCATATGCTCGAACGCAATTACGGCAGGATCGTCAACATCGCCTCGATTGCCGGCAAGGAAGGTAACCCGAACGCCTCGGCCTACAGCACCTCCAAGGCGGCGGTGATCGGCATGACCAAATCGCTCGGCAAGGAACTGGCCAAGACCAAGGTGACGGTGAACTGCGTCACGCCGGCGGCTGTGCGCACCGCGATCTTCCAGCAGATGAGCCAGCAGCACATCGATTTCATGCTGTCCAAAATACCAATGGCGCGCTTCGGCGAGGTCGAGGAGGTGGCGGCGCTGATTTGCTGGATCGCGTCCGAGGAATGCTCGTTCACGACTGCTGCCGTCTTCGACGTGTCCGGCGGCCGGGCGACCTACTGAGGCCGGCCCGACGCAAACCGCCCGACCGCATCGCGGCGCCTCAGTCGTGAAGCTCCCGCGAGATCGGCGGGCCGATCGAAAAATCGCTGAATTTCACTTCGAAACCCTCGCGCTGCGGCGAACAGCACATCATGCCGACATCGACCGTTTTCGACGGCGGGAAATAGGCAAGCCGCACCGGTTTCCAGTGCTTGTCGGACGCGTCCAGATACTGGACGCGGATCGTCTCGGCATGGCGGGTCAGGCGGATCCTGACTCCGTCGGGGTCGGCGGGAATGCTGGCCAGCGACCAGTCGGAGGCATCGTTGGTGACGACGACGGAAAAATACATCAGCCCGTCGGTGTATTCGATGCCGGCCTTTATCCAGTGCGTCTCGCTCAGGCGGACCATAAGCCCGGCCTGATCGTAAAGCACCTCATAGTGCCCCTTGACCGTGACTTCGGCGCTGAAATCGCCCTCGACCTCACGATGGAGGAAATGGCCATTGTCGCGCCAGAAGCCGTAGAACGTCTCGCGCCAGAAGTCGGTCTCCTTGCCGGTCCGTACATCCACCGTATTGTTGCCGAAGGCGTGGTGCGGCGGCGGATTGAGCCAGGTCAGGGCCGTATTCTCAGATGTCATCGATTTGCTCGCCTGCCTGGCTGGTCTGCCGCCTTTTCTTAGCCGGCAAACGTGTAAGCGGTCTTCACCGTGGTGTAGAACTCTGCGGCATAGCGGCCCTGCTCGCGCGGGCCGTAGCTCGATCCCTTGCGTCCGCCGAAAGGCACGTGGAAGTCGACGCCGGCCGTCGGCAGGTTGACCATGACCATGCCGGCTTCCGAATTGCGCTTGAAGTGCGTGGCATGCTTGAGGCTCGAGGTACAGATACCGGAGGTCAGGCCGAACGGCGTGTCGTTGGCCACCGCCAGCGCCTCGTCATAATCCTTGACGCGGATGACGTTGGCGACCGGTCCGAAAATCTCCTCGCGCGAGATGCGCATGGCGTTGGTGGTTTCGGTGAACAGCGCCGGCTGCAAATAGAAGCCGCGGGTTTCACGATCGAGCCGCTCGCCACCGAAGGCGAGGTCCGCACCTTCCTGACGGCCGATGGCGATATAGTCTTCGTCCTGTTTGAGCTGGCTCTGGTCGACAACCGGCCCGATCTGGGTCTTGGCATCGAGAGCGTCGCCGACGACCAGCTTGGCCATGCGGTCCTTGAGCGCCTCGACGAAGCGGTCGTGGATGCCGTCCGTCACCACCAGCCGGGACGACGCCGTGCAGCGCTGGCCGGTCGAGAAGTAGGCACCGTTGATAGCGCAGTCGACGGCGACGGCAAGGTCGGCATCGTCGAGCACTACAAGCGGGTTCTTGCCGCCCATTTCGAGCTGGAACTTGCGCATGTGCTCGACGCTGGCGGCGGCGACGCGCTTGCCGGTGCCGACCGATCCGGTGAAGGTGATCGCGTTGAGGTCAGGACTGTCGAGCATGGCCTGGCCGACCACCGAACCTTTGCCCATGACCAGATTGAGCACACCCTTGGGCAGCCCGGCGCGGTGCAGGATGTCGACAATGGTCCAGGCGCTCTCCGGAACGAGTTCCGCCGGCTTGAAGACGATGGTGTTGCCGTAGGCCAGCGCCGGAGCGATTTTCCAAGCCGGAATGGCGATCGGGAAATTCCACGGCGTGATGATGCCGACGACGCCGACCGCTTCGCGGGTGATCTCGACGCCGACGCCGGGCCGCACGCTCGGCACCAGCTCGCCCGAAAGACGCAGCGTCTCGCCGGCGAAAAAATCGAATATCTGGGCGGCCCGCACGGTCTCGCCGATGCCCTCGACCAGCGTCTTGCCTTCTTCGCGCGCCAAGGCCCGGCCGATTTCATCTTTCCGCGCGGTGATCTCGTCCGACGTCTTCCTCAGCACCGCATGGCGGGCCAGCAGGCCCGATCGAGACCACGCCGGAAATGCCGCTTTCGCCGCCGCGATGGCCTGCCGAGCGTGCTCCGCGCCCCCCGATGCATATTCGCCGACCACGTCGTCGAGATTGGACGGGTTGATGTTGCGGGAGCCGGCATCGCCTACCCACTCGCCATCGATGAGGTTCTTTCGAAACGGGATCATGTCGCTGTCTTCCTTGTCGTCCTTCGATCGCCGTCTATCTGGACCACCGACCGCCGCACCGCAAGGCCGAAGAAGGCAAACTTCTCCTTCTCGACAGGCATGTGATAGGTGTCGGGGGCGGCAAAAGACGATTCTAGTGTGGTGCGACGCGGATCGCACGGGAGGTGAAGTATCATGTCCGACAGCGCCTTGCCCCTGGTGATCAGCGCACCCGAACCGCGCACGCTCGACCTGATCTTCACGCCGGCCGCGCTGGCGAACTTTCGATCGAAATACCGCATCGTCGAAACATCGCCCGAAGCGGTGGCGGCGCTGCCGGCCGATATCCTTGGCGAGGCGCGCTACATCGTCGGCCAGCCACCTATCGCGCCGGAGACGCTGGAAAAAATGAAGGCGCTGCGCTGCATCTTCAATGTCGAGAGCAACCTCATCAACAACATGCCCTACGAGACGCTGTTTTCGCGCGGCATCCATGTCGTCACCACCGGGCTGGTCTTTGCCGAACCTGTGGCCGAACTCGGCCTTGCCATGGCGCTCAATCTCGCCCGCGGCATCGTCGACGCCGATCTCGCATTTCGTCAGGGCAAGGAGCTGTGGGGCGGCGACGGCAACCGGACGGCGCGGCTTCTTTCCGGCGCGGATGTCGGCATTATCGGCTTCGGCGATCTTGGCCGCGCGCTCAACCGGCTGCTGTCAGGCTTTCGCACGCGGACAAAAGCCTTCGACCCGTGGCTGCCGCCGTCGATCCTGATCGAAAACGGCGTCGAGCCGGCCTCTCTCGACGACGTTCTGTCGAACAGCGATTTCGTCTTCGTCGTCGC
The DNA here is from genome assembly GCF_040319515.1 of Mesorhizobium sp. M0909. Taxonomy (NCBI): domain Bacteria; kingdom Pseudomonadati; phylum Pseudomonadota; class Alphaproteobacteria; order Hyphomicrobiales; family Phyllobacteriaceae; genus Mesorhizobium; species Mesorhizobium sp. M0909. Next base: position 14,610 of record NZ_JAMYOA010000020.1, on the reverse strand, counting down.
TTCGGTGACCAGCGAAAACCAGGGCTTCCTCGGCGCCGAGGCGTTTGCCAGGATGCGCAAGGGAGCCGCTTTCATCCTGCTCAGCCGAGCCGGCGTGGTCGATTTCCCGGCACTGATGGACGCCGTCCGCAGCGGCCATATCGTCGCCGCCAGCGATGTTTTTCCTGAGGAGCCGCTGGCCCAGGATCACCCGGTCCGCACATTGCCGGGGTTCCTGCGCTCCGCCCACCGGGCCGGTGCGCTCGACATCGCTTTCAAGCGGATGGGCGACATGGTGCTGGAAGACATGGACCTGGTCGACCGCGGCCTGCCGCCGATGCGTTCGAAGCGGGCCGAGCGTGAGACCGTTTCGCGCATGCGTTCGAAGCCGGTCGACAAGAATTAGGCCGTCTGCCCGACGGGTCGCACATGCTCAGACGGTGAAGGACCAAAACAGGCAGGCCAGTGTCGCTGCGGCGAAGACGACGAAGAACAGGCTTCGCAACAGGATGTTGCGGCGCAGCTCGTTGATGAAGAGATGGCATCCGACGACGGCAGCGACAAACAGGAACCGCCAGTTCAGCAGTGCCGGGAGCACATCGCGCTGACCGAAGGCAAATCTGGCGGCGAGACATCCAACGATGACCGCAAACAACACGATGATCGTCCAGAAGATCGCATCGGCGGCATGTGTCAGGACGATGCCGGCGAGCCTGATCGGCAGAACCATCATCAGCAGTGCGCTGAGAAAGTAGATCGCCGCGAGCGGAATGAACGCCCCCGCATCGGCGACGTCGCTCAAGCGCTTGGCGCCGATCGCGCCATAGGGATAGCCATGCCTGGCCACCGCCAGGCTGAGCGCCATCAGCAAGGCCGTCAGCACGGCGGCAAGCGCGAATGAGGTCAGGGCTTTGCTCATGAGGCTCCCGTTCCGAGCGAATCGAAGTCAGAACGTTGGTAGCCCATGGTTTGTAAATTGCTAGTAAGCATCATGCAGCGGCGCGGCAGAGTTCCTCGGCGCATCACTCCGCAGCTTGCAGACGCCGCCCGTCGATAATGGTCTTGATCTCGGCGCGGCAAGAGCCGCAATTGGTGCCGGCGTGAAGGACGGCGCCGATTGCCGCGACGCTGGTACAGCCGCCGCGTACCGCTTCCGCGATCTGGTTGGCACCGACCCCGAAACAGGCGCAGACGATGGCACCGCGGTCGACGCTGTTGCCGCCCGGCCGCCCGGCGACAATCGCCAGTCGCGCCTGCCGATCGGCATGGTCAGCACCAAGTTGTTCGACCGCCCAGCCGCGCGACACCGCTACCGGCGTAGGCGCAAGATAGAGCGCGCCGACCAGCCGATTGCCTGCGAAACGGGCGAAGCGATGGTGCCCGCCGGCGATGTCGTGATAGGCGAGCGTCTCGCCTTCCATGCCTAACAGCGCGGCGGCCAACCCGGTCCAGTCGCGGCTGTCCTGCAACGCAATTTCAAGCCGCCAGCCGACGGGGCTGCGGGCGAGGCTCCAGTAATCGGCGTCGATCGATGCGGGCCGTTCGGCAAGCACGGCGAAGCCGAAGGCTGTGGCGGCGAACCGCTCGATTCGGGCAGCAACATTCTTCGAGGCCGGTTGGCCTGAAATCGCATCGGTCGTCGGCGCGACCAATGCATCGACGCGCGCGCGGGCGGAGAACTGATCGGTCCAGTGCATCGGTACGAATACAGAGCCTTGGCGTTGACGCACCGTCACCAGGGCGCGGACCAGCACCTCGCCATGGGCAGTCGAGACGCGGACGATCTCGGCATCGCCGATACCATAGTGCTGTGCATCCGCCGGGTGGATTTCGACGAACGGTTCGGCCATGTGCTGCGACAAGCGCGGACTCTTGCCGGTCCGCGTCATGGTGTGCCAATGGTCGCGAACTCGCCCGGTGTTAAGCACCAGCGGGTAGTCCGGGCTGGTGCGGGTTTGTGCGGCTGGGCGGATGGCAATGAAGCGCGCCTTGCGGTCGGGCGTGTAGAAGCTGCCGTTGGCGAAGAAGCGGGCGGTAAGTGAGGCTCGTCTTGCCTGAACCCCCAAGTCTTTTTCACTTTCAGCCTGAGCACCCCCCTCTGGCCTGCCGGCCATCTCCCCCGCAAGGGGGGAGATTGGCAGCTTTGGCGCCGGCTCTCCCCTTGCGGCATTGGAGATTAGCGAAGGCCGTGATGATAGCCGATCTCCCCCCTTGCGGGGGAGATGGCCGGCAGGCCAGAGGGGGGTGGCTTGGCTCGGCGCTGGCCACTGGAATGGCGCCAACTCCTCGTAGATCTCGGCACCGATATCGCCATACGCGCCGATGTCGAAATCGCGGTCGCCGTCATTCTCGAAGCCCGACAACGCGGCATGCTCGGCGAAGATGTCGGCCGGCGACAGATGCAAAAAGGCCTCGCCAAAGCCCATCCGCTTGGCGACTTCGGCGATGATCCACCAGTCGGCTCTTGCCTCGCCGGGCGTGGCCAAAAAGGCGCGCTGGCGCGAGATGCGGCGTTCCGAATTGGTGACGGTGCCGTCCTTCTCGCCCCATGCCGCCGCCGGCAGCCGGACATGGGCGTGGCGGACCGTGTCGGTCTCGCCCAGCACGTCCGACACCACGACAAACGGGCAGGCCTTGATCGCCGCTTCGACGGCATCGGCATCCGGCATCGAATCGACGGGGTTGGTCGCCATGATCCACAGCGCCTTGATGCGTCCGTCGGCCACCGCCTCGAACATCTCGACCGCTTTCAGGCCGGGTTTTTCGGCGACGGCTGGCGCGTTCCAGAAGCGCTGCACGCGGTTCCGGTGCTCGGGGTTTTCGATCTCCATGTGGGCGGCCAGCATGTTGGCCATGCCGCCGACCTCACGGCCGCCCATGGCGTTGGGCTGGCCGGTCACCGAGAATGGCCCGGCGCCGGGCTTGCCGATGCGGCCGGTGGCTAGATGGCAGTTGATGATGGCGTTGACCTTGTCGGTGCCCGAAGACGACTGGTTCACGCCCTGGCTGTAGACGGTCACCGTCTTCGCCGTCGCGGCAAACAGACTGTAGAAGCGGGCCAGTTCATCCTCGCCAAGGCCGGTGGCCGCAGCGATGCCGGCCAGGTCGAGCGCCGAGGCGGCGAAAAGCGCTTGCCCGAAGCCGGTGGTGTGTGCCGTGATATAGGTGCGGTCCAACGCGTTGTGCTGGCCGAGATAGGCGAGCAGGCCGGTGAACAAAGCGGCGTCGCCATCGGGCGCGATCGCCAGATGCATGTCGGCGATGTCTGACGTCATGGTGCGGCGTGGGTCGATCAGCACCACCTTCATCTCGGGCCGCTTTTCCCGGGCCGCGGCGATGCGCTGGTAGAGCACCGGATGGCACCAGGCGAGATTGGAGCCGGCCAGCACGATCAGGTCGGCAAGTTCCAGATCCTCGTAATTTCCCGGAACGGTGTCCGAGCCAAAGGCGCGGCGGTGGCCGGCGACGGACGATGCCATGCACAGGCGCGAATTGGTGTCGATATTGGCCGAGCCGATGAAACCTTTCATCAGCTTGTTGGCGACATAATAATCTTCGGTCAGCAACTGGCCGGAGACGTAGAAGGCGACCGAATCGGGGCCGTGTTCGGCAATGGTTTGCGAGAAAGTCGAAGCGACGAGGTCGAGCGCTTCGTCCCAGTCGGTGCGGCGACCGTGGATTTCCGGATGAAGCAGCCTGCCTTCGAGATCGGTGGTCTCGGCCAGCGCCGAGCCTTTGGAGCAGAGCCGGCCGAAATTCGCCGGGTGGCCCGGGTCGCCACGAACGGTTATTTCACCGTCCGCGGCGACCTTCGCCAGCACGCCGCAACCCACCCCACAATAGGGGCAGGTGGTCCTCACCTCGCGCGCTTCATCAATCTGCATGGTTCACGCCGCGCGGCTGGCCAGCGCTTCCAGCGCAATGAACAGCCGCTCGCCGTCGATCCGCACCGCGATGGTGCGCACCGCGCCCTCGTCGGCGCCAAGCGCCTTGCCTGTCTCCAGCGAGATCACCCAATTGTGCAAGGGACAGGTCACCGCCGTGCCATGGACGATGCCCTGGCTGAGCGGCCCACCTTTGTGCGGGCAATGGTCATCGATGGCAAAGACCTGATCGTCAGCCGTACGAAAGACGGCGATCTTGCCTTCGGGCGTTGCGACGCAGCGCGCACCGCGACGCGGAATGTCAGACAGGGAGCCGATCGATACCCAATTCATGTGGCCATTCCTCTTTTGCGCGTATTCTTGTCCGAAAACCGCATTCCACTTTTCGGGGACACGCGCCTACTCCGCCGCCTGCGCAAAACCGACCGAAGCCATCGGCCGGAATTCATGCTTGTCCTTGCCGGAAGCACGTTCCGACCACGGGTCGACCTGCGCGAATTTTTGCGAAAAGACGAAGCGGTCGAAATAGGCCTTGCGCTTCTCGCCATCGTCCATGATCTGACGCTTGATCTCGGCGATGCCGATGCGCTTGGCCCATTTGTAGATGCGCTCGAGATAGCGGCCCTGCTCGCGATACATCTGCGTCAGCGCCACGATATGCTCCAGCGCCTCGTCCTCGGTCTTGACCAGGCCAAGCACTTCGGTGCCCTTGATGTCGAGGCCGGCGGCGCCGGCGAAATGGATCTCATAGCCGCTGTCGACGCAGATCACGCCGACATCCTTGCAGGTCGCCTCGGCACAGTTTCGGGGACAGCCCGACACCGCCATCTTGACCTTGGCCGGCGTCCAAGAGCCCCACATGAATTTTTCGATACGGACGCCCAAGCCGGTCGAATCCTGCGTGCCGAAGCGGCACCAGTCCGAGCCGACGCAGGTCTTCACCGTGCGCAGTCCCTTGGCATAGGCGTGGCCGGAGACGAAGCCAGCCTGACCGAGATCGGCCCACACTGCCGGCAGGTCTTCCTTGCGGATGCCGAGCATGTCAATGCGCTGGCCGCCGGTGACCTTGACCATCGGAATGTCGAACTTGTCGACGACATCGGCGATGGCGCGCAATTCGGCGGCGTTGGTGACGCCGCCCCACATGCGCGGCACTACCGAATAGGTGCCGTCCTTCTGGATGTTGGCGTGGACACGCTCGTTGATGAAGCGCGACTGGTAATCGTCGGCGTATTCGTCGGGCCAGTCGCAGACGAGATAATAGTTGAGCGCCGGCCGGCATTTGGCGCAGCCGCAAGAGGTCTTCCACTCCAGCTCCTGCATGACGGCGGGAATGGTCTTCAGGCCCTTGGCCTTGATCAGCCGGCGGACCTCGTCATGGCCAAGCGAGGTACAGCTGCACATCGGCTGGACCGCCGCGGGGTTGTATTTGTCGCCGATGGTCAGCACCATCAGCTTTTCGACCAGCCCGGTGCAGGAACCGCAGGACGCCGACGCCTTGGTGTGGGCGCGCACATCGTCGAGCGAGGTCAAGCTCTTGGCCGTGATCGCGCCGGTGATCTTTCCCTTGCATACGCCGTTGCAGCCGCAGATTTCCGCATCATCCGGCAAGGCTGCAACGGCCGCCATAGGGTCCAGAGGGGGGCCTCCCTGGTAGGATTGGCCGAAGATGAGCGTATCGCGCATCTCGGATATGTCGGTCTGCTTCTTCTTGAGGTCATTGAACCAGGCACCGTCCGTCGTCTCGCCGTAGAGCACGGTGCCGATGATGCGGTCGTCCTTCAGCACCAGGCGTTTGTAGACGCCGGCGGCGGCATCGCGCAGCACGATCTCCTGGCGGTCCTCGCCCTCGGCGAAGTCGCCGAGCGAGAACAGGTCGATGCCGGTGACCTTGAGCTTGGTCGGCGTGTCCATATGGACGAAAGCCGCCGCCTCGTTACCAGCCAGCTGGCTGGCGGCGACGCGCGCCATCTCATAGAGCGGCGCGACCAGCCCGTAGACCTGGCCGTTGACCTCGGCGCATTCGCCGATTGCGTAGATGTCCGGGTCGTTGCTGCGCATGCCGGCGTCGACGACGATGCCGCGATTGACGGCAATGCCGGCTTCTTTTGCCAGCACCGCGTTCGGCCTGATACCCACCGCCATGACGACGAGCGTTGCGGGAATGACGGTGCCGTCGGCAAGCTCCACCCGCTCGACCTTGCCGTTGCCGGTGATCGCCTGCGTGTTGGCCTTGGTGATGACCTTGATGCCGCGCTGCTCGACGGCACGCTGCAGGAGATAGCCTGCGGCCGGATCGAGCTGACGCTCCATCAGCGTCGGCATGACGTGCAGCACGGTGACGTCCATGCCTTGTGAGTTCAAGCCCGCTGCCGCCTCAAGCCCAAGCAGGCCGCCCCCAATGACGACAGCCTTGGCCCGCGACTGGGCGGCAAGCATCATGGCCCGGACGTCGTCCAGATCGCGATAGGTGAGCACGCCCGGCAGGTCATGGCCGGGCACCGGAATGATAAACGGCACGGAGCCGGTGGCGATGACGAGTTTGTCATAAGGCTCGGTCACGCCATGATCGGAGGTGACGGTCTTTGCCTGCCGGTCGATGGCGACGATCTTGTGGCCCTTGTAGAGGGTGATGCCGTGCTTGATGTACCAGCCGTCGCCATGGATGATGATCTCCTCATAGGCCTTTTCGCCCGACAGAACCGGCGACAGCATGATGCGGTCGTAGTTTACGCGCGGCTCGGCGTTGAAGATGGTGACCTGGTAGCGCCCAGGCGCCTTTTCCAGGAGATGCTCCAGCATGCGCCCGGGGGCCATGCCGTTGCCGATGATGACGAGTTTCTCGGTCATGTCCTGATCCACTCCGCTCTCACTCAGCCGCGTAGGAAAGGCCTGAAGCTTCGGCAGACGCCGTGCGCTCCATCCGCCGGATGGAGAAATGCATCCAGGCAAAGCAGGTGGCGACGATGACGAAGAGCAGCATGAAGCAGCTGGACCAGACGCCGGTGAGGTCGTTGAGCACGCCGAAGGCGATTGGCAGGATAAAGCCGCCGAGCCCGCCAATCATGCCGACAACGCCGCCGACCGCGCCGACACTCTGCGGATAGTAAGCCGGGATGTGCTTGTAGACGGCGGCCTTGCCGAGGCTCATGAAGAAGCCGAGCACACAGGCAACGGCTATGAAGGCGAGCGGGCCGATCTCGAAATGGAAGGCGATCGGCCCGCTGATACCGCGCACGACGTAGTCTGCCGAGGGGAGAGACAGAACGAGAGTCGCGACGGCACTGACAGCGAAGGTGCAGTAGAGCACGGTGCGGGCGCCGATCCGGTCGGAAAGCACGCCGCCATAGGCGCGGAAAATACTTGCCGGAATTGAATAGGCCGCGCCGATCATGCCGGCGGTCGCAAGCCCGAAGCCGTAGACGCCGATCAGGTAGCGGGGCAGCCACAACGACAGCGCCACGAATGCACCGAAAGCGAAGAAATAATACAAGGCGAAACGCCAGACCTGCAGGTTCTTGAGCGGCGCGAATTCCTGCAAGAAGCTTCTCGCGGGTGCAGCCTTGCCGTCGCGGCGCTCGCGAATGACCGGATCGTCGCCGGTCGTGAACCAGAAGGCGGCGGCCATGACGACAAGTGCTGCCGCCCAGATCAGCGCGACCGACTGCCAGCCCCAGGAGAGAAGCACGAACGGTGCCAGGAACTTGGTGACCGCGGCACCGACATTGCCGACACCGAAAATGCCAAGCGCCGTACCCTGCTTGCCGGCCGGGAAGAAGCGCGAGACATAGGCGACACCGACGGCGAAGGAACCGCCGGCGAGCCCAACGCCTAGCGCGGCGGCCAGCATCTGCCCGTACGTGTGCGCAAACGCGAGCAGGAAGGTCGCGACCGCCGCCGCAAGCATGGTCGCGGTGTATACCAGCCGACCGCCAAAACGGTCGGTCCAGACACCGAGCACCATACGCACGAGCGAGCCGGTGAGGATCGGCGTGCCGACGAGCAGGCCGAACTCCGTCTCGTTCAGCCCCAGCTCCTGCTTTATGCGCACGCCGATGATTGAAAAGATCGTCCACACCGCGAAGCAGACGGTGAAGGCGATGGTGGACATCACAAGCGCCTGCCGGGGAGCAGTGTCCTGGCTGCGCGCGGCTGGGAGATTTGCGGTCATTTTCTGGCTCCGGTTTGCGGCGAGGGAGGCACCGCCCTTGGCTGTTCGTTCGCGACTGTCAGCGGCGCGGCATGGGCGAACTGGTTGAAACCGAGCTGTGCACGGTCACTTCGAAACCTTTGCCGTCAGTCTTGGCGCCAGCGGGAAAGAGCACGAGCGCGGCGGTGAACAGCGCGTTGCTGGCCAGAAAAATGGCGGCGCGTGAATTCCGCGAGGCACGCGCCAGTTCCGATCCGTTTCGTCATCGTCGTCTCCGGTTGGCGCCGCTTGGGACCAGCGCCGTCGATTGCGTCAAAACAAAAAAGCCGCCGGCCAGGTCTTCGCGTCCGGGATTCCGGGAGCGCGTGTGGACCTGAGCGGCAGCTTTGCCTGTGGCGCCCGCCATTGGACGCCGTGTCACTTGGCCCTTGCGGGCCCTACATTTTGGAAAGCAGGAAGCGTGCCAATTCGACAGCGCTCTTAATTATCGAATGAAATCAATATGAACCGCAGCCGCGCGACTTTTGACCAAGCTCGGCAGCGGATCAAAGATTAGTCAAAATGCCTTGCACAGCAGCATAATATTTGTGCAATGCGGTAGATTGCCTATTGCCGATGCAGATTTCCAATGATGATGACGCGTTTTCCCGTTAGGGCCTCACTCCGCGGCTTCGACGAAGCGGTGGCGTTCGTAGAGGAATTTCAGCACCGCCTCGCGGCAGCGCAGGAAGGTGCGGTCGGAGGAAAGCTCGATGCGCCGACGCGGCCGGGCCAGCGGCACGGGAAGAACCTCGCCGATGGTGGCCGCCGGCCCGTTGGTCATCATGACGATGCGGTCGGACAACAGCACCGCCTCGTCGACATCGTGAGTGATCATGATCGTCGTCGAGCCGAGTCTGGAATGGATATCCATCACCGCGTCCTGCAGATGCGCACGGGTCAGCGCGTCGAGCGCCCCGAACGGCTCGTCGAGCAAAAGAATCTTCGGCTCCATCGCGAGCGCGCGCGCAATGCCGACGCGCTGCTTCATGCCGCCCGAAATCTCCGCTGGGCGCTTGTCTTTCGCATGCGCCATCTGCACGAGATCGAGATTGCGCATGATCCAGTCATGCCGTTCGTCCCGGCTCTTTTTGCCGCCGAAGACCTTGGATACCGCGAGGTTGATGTTTTCGTAGACGGTCAGCCATGGCAGCAGGCTGTGGTTCTGGAACACCACGGCGCGTTCGGGACCGGGGCTGTCGACCTCCTTGTCTTCCAACAGAACCGCGCCGGCCGAGACCTTGGTCAGCCCGGCGATTAGATTGAGCAAGGTCGACTTGCCGCAGCCGGAATGGCCGATGATCGAGACGAATTCGCCCTTGTCGATGGTCAGTCTTATGTCCTTCAGGACCTCGCTGACCTGGCCGCCGCGCATGAAGGATTTGTCGATATGGTCGAGTTTCAGATAGGCCGTCATCGTCCCTCTCCTCACTTTGCCGTTGTGCCGCGGGTGACGAAGACGCCGACCGCCGCGACCAGGCGGTCGAGGCAAAAGCCGGTGACGCCGATATAGGCGAGTGCGACGATGATGTCGGGCAGCCGCGACGAATTCCAGGCATCCCAGATGAAGAAGCCGATACCGACGCCGCCGGTCAGCATTTCGGCGGCGACGATGGCAAGCCAGGACAGACCGATGCCGATGCGCAAGCCGGTGAAGATGTAAGGTGCCGCGGCCGGCACCATGATTTTCACGAAGAATTCGAGCTGGTTGAGCCTGAGGATGCGGGAGACGTTGCGATAGTCCTCTGGAATGTTGCGGACGCCGACGGCGGTGTTGATGATCACCGGCCAGATCGAGGTGATGAAGATGACGAAGATTGCCGACGGGCTGGAATCGCGGAACGCCGCCAGCGACAGCGGCAGCCAGGCGAGCGGCGGTACCGTGCGCAGGATCTGGAACACCGGATCAAGGCCGCGCATCGCCCAGATCGACTGGCCGACCAGAGCGCCGAGCGCGACGCCGACGACCGCCGCAAGGCCAAAGCCGATGGCGACGCGCTGCAGCGAGATCAGCACCCGCCAGGCGAGCCCAATGTCCTGCGGGCCATTGTTGAAGAACGGATGGGCGATCAGGTCATAGGCCTCGTTCCAGACCTGGCTTGGCGGCGGCAGGCTGGCCGTCGGCGACGAACAGGCGACCTGCCAGACGACGAGCATGATGGCGACGACGATGACCGGCGGCACCAGCGTGCTGGCCAGCTTGCCTGCGATTGCGGCCGGGTCGAAGCGGCGCCGCGCCCTGGCGGTGAAGGCGATGATTTCGGCAGGCTTGGCAGGCGCGGGGAACGGCTTCACCTTGCGGTCCTTGATGGCTTGGATAGACATTTCTCGAACGTTCCTTTGGCATTTGGCGAAAAGCGGCGCCGTTGCGCTTGCGGCGACAAACGGCGCGAGCGCCGTTTGCACCGTTCAGGCCGATGCCTTGATCTTCAGGCTGTCGAGATAGGCGGACGGGTTCTCCGGATCGAACACCTTGCCGTCGAAGAAGGTCTCGACGCCGCGCGATGAAGACGCCGGGATATCGGCCGCGGCGACACCAAGATCCTTGGCCGCTTCGCGCCACAGATCCTCGCGATTGACCTGGGCGACCAGCGCCTTGATGTCGGTGGTCGGCGCGAACTTGCCCCAGCGGATGTTTTCGGCGAGGAACCAGCTGTCGTGGCTCTTGAAGGGATAGGACACGCCGCCCTGCCAGAACTTCATGTAGAGATCTGTGCCGTTGGCGACGCGGCCATTGCCGTAATTGATGTCGCCCTTGAGGCGGCCGATGATGTCGGCGGTCGGCACGTTCATCCATTGCCGCTTGCCGATGATGGCAGCCATCTCGTCCTTGTTTTCCTTGGCTTCGCACCATTGCTGGGCTTCCATGACGGCCATCAGGATCGCCTTGGTGGCGTTCGGATACTTGTCGATGAAGGCGGCGCGCAGGCCGAGCGCCTTTTCCGGATGGCCCTTCCATAGCTCGCCAGTGGTGGCGGCGGTGAAGCCGACGCCCTGGTGAACGAGCTGCTCGTTCCACGGCTCGCCGACACAGAACACGTCCATGTTGCCGACTTTCATGTTGGCGACCATCTGCGGCGGCGGCACGACGATGGTCGAGACGTCCTTGTCGGGATCGATGCCGCCGGCGGCCAGCCAGTAACGCAGCCAGAGGTCGTGCGTGCCGCCCGGGAAGGTCATGGCGGCCTTGACCTCCTTGCCTGCGGCCTGCTTGGCGGCGAAGACATCCTTCAGCCTGGAGGCGTCGAGGGCGACGCCGGTGGCGGCATATTCCTGGGCGACGGAAATGCCCTGGCAGTCGTAGTTGAGGCGCGCCACGATCGCCATCGGCAGCGGCTGCTTGTTTTGCGTCACATTGCCGGTGTGCATCAGATAAGGCATCGGCGTCAGGATATGGGCGCCGTCAATGCCGTTGGCTTCGCCGCCGAGCACCAGATTATCGCGCGTCGCTCCCCAGGAGGCCTGCTTGAGCACCTCGACATCGGGCATGCCGAATTTCTCGAACAGGCCTTTCTCCTTGGCGATCATCAACGGTGCTGCATCAGTCAATGCGATGAAGCCGAGCTTGGCGCCCGTGACTTCCGGTACGGCGGTAGCCGCATAGGCGCCGGAGGGCAGCAGCGCACGCGCCGCGGCCAGCGTTGCCGCGGTGGCCGCGCTGATCCTCAGGAAATCGCGGCGGCTGATCGCCGTTTGGGCGGAGTGGCTATTGGTGCTTTTCGTCATCGTCATCTCCGGTTGGGCGCGGCTTGGGATCGGCGCCGTCGATTGCGTGTTCGACCAAACAAAAAAGCCGCCGGCCAGGCCGCGCGCGTCCGTCCATCCGGGATCGCGTGTTGACCTGAGCGGCAGCTTTGCCTGTAGCGCCCGCCATTGGACGCCTATTCCGTGACTCCGAGAAGAGTCTGCCTATTGCAACGCAGGAACCGTGCCAGTTTCGGAATGGATGACAAACATCAACGAGATCAACGACATGCCAAATCGTTGGCGCGTCGGCCCGCTGGGCGAGCAAGCCAAAGATTGTTCATTAGCGCAGTTGCACGCACATTTTTTGTGCAGTGCACAAGAATGGCGCCGAAATGATCAGACTTCGGCGCGCGCCAATTTCTGGCCGGCAATGTAGGCGTCGATCTTGTCGGGATCGAAGATCTGGCCGTCGAAGAAACCATCGGGACCGAGCACCAGGCTTGCCCCCGCCGAACCGACCGGAGTCGCGGCCTTCAGCGCGCCCTCGACCTTGGCATTGGCACCGGGAAGCGCCACGCCAAGCGGCTTCAACGCCGAGCGGTAGAGATCGGGGCGGTAGCAGTCGCGGGCAATAGCGAGGTTTTCCGGCGTGTGCGCGACATGACCCCAGCGCACCATCTGCGTGTAGAACCACAGTGCATGGCTCTTCCACGGGAAGTTCGCCGCCTTGTCGAAGGGCAGAAAGAAGTCGCCGACGCTCAGTTCGGCGCCGCCGCCGAGCGCCAGATGCCCGCTGAGGATCGGCATCTGCAACGCCGGCGCCAGGCCGAGGAAGGCCGGCTGCGCCATCAGGGCCGCGAGTTCGCCACGGTTTGCCGGGTCCTGGCACCAGCGCGCCGCATGATGCAGCGCGCGCAGCAGAGCCGAAAGCGCGTCCGGCTCTCTTTCGGCCCATGCCTTGCGCACGCCGACGACTTTCTCCGGGCTGGTCTTCCAGATGGCCGCCTTGACCGTGGCGATATGGCCGGTGCCGGCGACGACCGCGGCGCTGTTCCAGGGTTCGCCGACGCAGTAGCCGTCGATCCTGCCGGCGGCGAGCGCGTCGGCCATGAATGGCGGCGGCACGATGACGATTTCGATTTCACGCGACGGGTCGATGCCGCAGGCGGCGAGCCAGTAGCGCAGTTCGTAATTGTGCCCGGAATGCGGATGGACGACGGCGAAGCGCAGCGGATCGCCGCCGCCATTCGCCCGTTCGCGGATCAGCGCGCCCAACGCCTTGCCGGCCCGCGCCGGATCGAGATCGGGTTGGGCGCCGTGCGCGGCCATGCCGGCCCAGACCGCGTTCGAAACCGTCACGCAATTGCCGCCGAGGCCGAGCGAGAACGGCACGACGGTGTCGGAGGCGAGCGGCGTCAGCCCCAGATTGCAGGCGATCGGCATCGGCCCCAGCATATGCGCCAGGTCGAAATGGCCGATGGCGATGCGGTCGCGGATGTTGGCCCAGGACGTTTCCCGGTTGAGCGTCAGGTCGATGCCTTCACGGAGGGCGAAGCCGATTTCCTTCGCCGCGACAAGGATGGCGCTGTCGAAGAGCGGCATGAAGCCAACATTGATCCGGTGCTCGGCCGCCATTCTCAACTCTCCTCGGGATCCAGAAGCCCTGCCGCCGTCACCAGGCTCTGCGCGATTTCGGCGATCTTGCGGTTCTGGTTCATGGCTGTCTTGCGCAGCAGCGTGTAGGCCGCGTCCTCCGACAGGCCGCGCGACTTCATCAGGATGCCCTTGGCGCGATCGATCACCTTGCGGCTCTCCAACTCGCTGCGGGCCTCTTCCAGTTCGCGCGCCATGCGCGAGAAGGCGTTGAAGCGGCTGATCGCCATGTCGAGGATCGGCTTGACCCGCTCCTGGCGCAGGCCGTCGACGACATAGGCCGACACCCCGGCTTCCACCGCTGCCTCGATCGACGCTTGGTCCGAGCGGTCGACGAACATGGCGATCGGCCGCTTCACCACGCGCGAAAGCTGGAACATGTTTTCGAGCATGTCGCGGTTGGGATTTTCGAGATCGATGACGATGACGTCGGGTTCGATCTCGGCGATCCGCCGCGCTATGCCGGCGACGTCGTGGATGACCGTGACCTGCTGATGCCCGGCCTCCCGCAGCCCCGCTTCGATTATCGAAGCGCGGATGTGGTTTTCATCGATCACCAGGACAGTGAGGGATTTGCGGATCATGCCGCATTTTGCGCAGGCGAGGCGATTGTGCAATGCGGCATAGCGAGATTCACGGAAACAAAGCCGGCGCGCCGCCTGAGGCACTGGACGCGACGGCCGGCGTCGCGGGCGGCGGGCGGCGACAACGAACGGGCAACGCGCCTGTCCGGCGTCTGCTCCTGGCAGGCGATCACCGCGCCCTACATCATCTCGAGCGTGCTCGCACTGCTCTACATCGGCCTAATCAAAGCGCCGTCACTGTCGCTTGCCGAACCGCTGGTGCTGCCTTCGGTGCCCGCGGCCGTCGGCGGCGGAACCTCGATCTCCGGCGGCCGCGGCGGCTCCACCATCATCGGGGCGCTGATCCTCACCCGAAACGCTGTGCGGTCGATAGTCATGGGATTTGAAAGCGTCCTTCACGGCTGCAGGCCAGATATCAGTCGTCGTTGACAAGATCACCGCGTGAGGATAATGAACACGATCATACAGGTTCACTGAACAGGTATCTAAATGAAGCGGCGCTCGGTTCAACTCTTTCCCGGCACGGGCAAGCCCGAGCAGATCGCCACTGTTCTCGAACATGAAATCCGCTCCGGTGTTCTGGGCTTCGGCGACCGGTTGCAAAGCGAGAACGAGCTCGTCCAGCGTTTCTCCG
>NZ_JAMYOA010000019.1:0-103052 GCF_040319515.1 Mesorhizobium sp. M0909 | reverse complement strand
GGATCTGGAGGCCAGCACGACGGCGCGCTTCGAAGCGTCGGCCAAGACAGGCAAGGTCCGCAGGTTCAAGGAGTTCGTTGACGGCCCCCGCGGCGCGGCCGGGCCGGCAGCACTCAGGCGACTGTAACGGGCGCAGAGCCGACCCTGCGGCTTCCAGACATTGTCGTGTACAGCTTCAGACCCTCAAGCCGAGCCCGCAGGGCCTCGCTTACCTTTTACGGGGCGGCGGTACGTCCAAGCCGCTTCAACAGTTAAGAATTTCGCAAAGACGATACCCCCGGATCGTCGAGCTTCCGCTGCCACTTCCCGCATTCGCCGAGGCGGTCAATCACCCGCCCTTCACAATAGTTATCCGGCAAGCATCTGGATGCGAGAGATAATGTTGCCGGAGGCATCTCTCATGGCTTCTACACCTGCCTGAACGCCAGAACCGCGTTCGTGCCGCCAAAGGCGAAGGAGTTGCTCAGTGCCACGCGCACCTTGCGCTCGCGTGCCACATTGGGCGTGACGTCGAGATCGCAATCGGGGTCCAGCTCACGATAATTGGCAGTCGGCGGCACGACGCTCTCGCGGATAGCCATCACGCAGGCGATCAACTCGAGCGCGCCGGACGCGCCGAGGCAATGCGCGTGCATGGACTTGGTAGAAGAAATGGACATTGAGAAGGCGTGCTGACCGAAGACGCGCTTGATCGCCGCCGTCTCGATCTGGTCGTTGGCCTTGGTGCCGGTGCCGTGCGCGTTGAGATAGTCGACATCCTCGGCGTCCAGCCTGGCATCGGCAAGGCAGGCCCGCATTGCTGCCTCCGGCCCCTCGACAGTCGGCGCGACGATGTCGGACGCATCGGCGGAAAGGCCGGCACCGGCAATTTCGGCAAGGATGGTGGCGCCCCGAGCCAGGGCATGCTCGTAGCTTTCCAGCACCGCCATGCCGGCGCCTTCACCAAGCGACAGGCCCTGGCGATCGGCCGAGAATGGCCGGCAAGTATCGGGCGAAAGCACGCGGATCGCTTCCCATGCCTTCAGCACACCCCATATGAGCGGCGCTTCGCTGCCGCCGGCAAGCATCACGTCGGCCCGGCCGAGCCTGATCTGGTCCACCGCGCAGGCAATCGCATGGTTTGCCGAGGAACAGGCGGACGTGACGCCGAACACCGGCCCGCGCAGACCAAGACTCATGCTGACCTGGCCGGCAGCGGCACCCGGCATCGCCTTGGGTACAGTCAAGAGAGCGGCACGCTTACCGCCCAGAAGGATGGCGCGGTAGGTTTGCTCGATCGCATCCCACCCGCAGCCGCCAACGCCCACCGTCGCACCGAAGCGATAGCTATTTCCCTCTTTGGAGGAAAGTCCGGCCTGACGCATGGCTTCGCGCGCCGCAAGCACAGCGAGCAGGCTGAAGCGGTCCATGGAGATGAGTTGCTTGCCGTCGATGTCATGCTCCGGCAGCGCCTTGATCTCGGCACCGATCCTGACCCTCAATTCATGGAGCTCGGAGTTGACGATTGGGCCGATGGCGGAGCGGCCTTCTCGCATCTCTGTCCAAATGGCGGCGGCGTTGGTCCCAAGCCCGCAAATCCCGCCAATCCCAGTAATCACGACGCGCCTGTCCATTCACACCCCCTTAGCGAGCAAGCTGCGCACGGCTTCCACCATGTCCCCAACATTCTGGAGATCCGACCATGCCTCGGCCGTATTCATCTCGATCTGGATGCCGTAGGCCTGCTCCAGGTCCCAGAGAACGTCCGCCAATCCCAGTGAATCGATACCGAGCGAAGTCAGTCCCGTGGCAGCCGTTATCTCGCCGCCTGTGGCAGGCGCTATGCCGCCCTCCGACGCGGCGCGCTTCTTGATAATGGCGATTATTTCGTTGGCGAGTTGATCTGCCATCTTGTTCCTTTCCAGCTTGCGTTTTCGGCGTCGTTCAAAACCCGAGTCGCGTCGCGTTGCCAAAATTGCCCCTCATAGAGCCTGTGCGACCGACCAAGCCCAATGCCCATAGGAACCGGACGAGTTCCGGCTTCTGCGGCGTCAGCCCGATGACGAAGAAAAGTCGCCGGCCTCCCGCTTTTGCGCCAGCACATCAAGAATCTGCGTGTAAATGGATAGGAACCGTCGTCAAACGTCAGCTAAACGCTGCGACGGTGGGTGCTGTCAGCGTATTCACTCGGCACCTCATATGTAATCGAGATGTTTCATAGCTCCGGACCAGTTGCGATCAACTATTGTACCGGTCCGCCATTCGTCGGAGAGTTCGACATGATCGGAGCGCTGCCTCTCATTCCCAGTACAATCTCCACCGCACGCGACAGATTTCCTCTTTCGGGCTCTTCTCAAGGGACTCGCCACGCGATAGAGGCAGTGATCGGCGCACGTGAGGTCCTGCCAAGTCCATGCGACATTCCGGAAAATTGGTAAAATCGTTTGTTTCAATCAAATGCATCCACGCTATGGATAGCTAAGACATGCGTTTCAAAGGGCTCGATCTGAATCTTCTCGTCGTTCTCGACGCGCTGCTGAGCGAGCGCGGCCTCACGGCGGCGGCACGCCGCATCAACCTAACCAAATTCATGGGGGTTGGTGGATGTGGCGCAAGCCGTTGAAATGACGTAGGATTTGGTTGCCTAAGCCGATCCGAACCATTTCCCGGAGACCACACCCACCATGAACGATCTTGCGCTGCCGCTGAGCGGTTTGTCATCAGTCGGCGGCAAGTCCGTCGTCGCCCGTTTCGACGGCGGCATGCTGTCGTCCAACAGCGGCGTTCTGGCCTTGGCCGAGGTGGAAAAGCGGTTGCGGGTGGCCGAGCGTCTGGCGCGTTGCATCGACGATCCGCGCTGCCCGGACCAGGTCGTCCACAGCCTGGCGGACATGATCGGCTTTCGCATGAAGATGATCGCCGCCGGCTACGAGGACGGCAACGACGCCAACCGGCTGCGCCGCGATCCGGTCTTCAAGATGGCCCAGGATGCGCTGCCGTCGGGTCGGGATCTGGCGTCGCAATCGACGCTGCGCCGGCTGGAGAACCTACCCGGCGTGCGGGAGCTGGTCGCGATGGGACGGGCGATGGTCGATCTCTATTGCGCCTCGTTCCGGCAGGTGCCGAAGCGGATCGTACTCGACATTGACGACACCTTCGACGCTGTGCACGGAGGCCAACAGCTTCGCCTGTTCAATGCCCACCATGACGAGTACGGCTTCAAGCCGATCGTCGTGTTCGATGGTGCGGGACGGTTCGTCAGCGCGATCCTGCGACCGGCCAAGCGGCCGAGTGGGGCTGAGATCCGCCCCCACCTGCGCCGTCTGGTGCGGGCGATCCGGATCAACTGGCCGAACATTCGAATCCTGCTCCGCGGCGATAGCCATTATTGCAACCCGCAGGTCATCGACTGGTGCCGCGCCAACGACGTCGACTTCATCTTTGGCCTCGCGCCCACCACGACCCTGCGCAAGCATGTCGCGGATCTGGAGGCCAGCACGACGGCGCGCTTCGAAGCGTCGGCCAAGACAGGCAAGGTCCGCAGGTTCAAGGAGTTCGTTGACGGCGCCGCTAGTTGGAGCCGCGTCGAGCGCATCATCGCGCGGGTCGAGGTCGGCGCCCAAGGTGGCGATATCCGCTTCGTCGTCACCAACCTTGCCGGTGGGAAGGCCAAGGCGCTCTACGAGGATGTCTACTGCCGGCGCGGCGCGGCCGAGAACCACATCAAGTCGTGGAAGACGCATCTTGCCGCCGACCGCACATCCTGCACCAGAGCGACGGGCAACCAGTTCCGGCTATTCCTGCATGCCGGTGCTTACTGGTTGATGTGGGGCTTGCGGGCCGCGATGCCGAGGCGCTCGAGCTTTGCCGTCGCCCAATTCGACACGCTGCGATTGCGCCTCATCAAAATCGCTGCGCGGGTGGTCGAGATGAAATCGCAAATCCGCCTGCACCTGCCGACATCGTGCCCCGACCAGCGCATCCTGCGCATGTCCTCGATCGCATCCCCCAACTCGCGACATAACGATGGGGGCAGACGCCCCGAAACGAACCCGTCGACCGCAACCTGCAAACCCCCGCCTGCCATCACGACGGAGCAATCCCGGCGCCTGACGAGGCGCGTGGAAAAGCACCGCAACGGCGACCACAACGTCGCTTCAGGCCGTCAAAAGCTTATCGTGTGCATCAAGGCGGCTAGAAGCGCGCCGGCAGCCTGGCGGGGGGCTTGGGGTTAGACTGCCGGCGCACGCCACTCATGAAGAGCGGCCCCTTTTTGCGGTTCCGACACCCATAGTCAACCCGGCAGCGTCTGGATGCCCGCTGTGCTCTTTTCAGAGCGGCTCGCGATGCCGGCCATGTCGGCCGATCCTGCCTAGGATGGGGGGCCACTCTCGTCGGCCGAGTTGATGCTCCAGCCAGTATCACCTTGCCGACCAGCATGGGTTCGCCGTTAGCAATCCATCCTCGCGAGCCAATGCTATCGTGCACGTGTCGCAGCACTCCGGGCGGCTATATCGCCTAAGACAGCATGACGAAGCGTTCCAACTTCCTGTTCGGCGAGCCCGCGTGCAGTTCCTGACTCGGACAGTGGACGAGAATTCTCTTGGCGGTACTGCGCCAGAAGGCATTCGCGTACAACGGAATCAAGCGACGACTATCAGCCGCAAACGTCACATCACAAGAGCGGTCTTCCACCCATTGCAGATTATCCGACTGATCAGGCGGCGTCCGATATGTCCGACTCTGCCTCAAGAATTCCCACAGGTATGGACAGCGATCTCGCTATCCGATTCCGATAGCCCTTATTGTACTTTAGACCCCGCTCGATGTTTTGGATTTCCTGAGCGGCAAGCCCGCACGCGACCGCGAGGTCCTCGATTGAATACCCAAGGTGCTCACGATAAGCGCGGATGATGTGGGTCCCCTGCGACATAGCCGTCAAGACTGGCTCGGGAATGCGCGAATCCTTCATAAACATCTCCAAGAAGATGGGAGCGCCTGACAAATCGGGAGATTTCCTCCCCGACCCTGGCGCACACCCAGCAAATCAAAAAAATGGACGTCCATTCGGCCGGACCGGCCTCATCCATGGAATGGGCCACTTGAAATTGGCAGCCGGGTCGGAATATGGCGGCTCACCTGCTTCTGATCAAGTTCTAAGAACCTGCCCGCCATGAGATGGCCTGATCGGCTGTAGCGCATTCGACCTGCGATCGTACACGACTCATTCTCCCCGATGGCTTTCTTGAACAGCAACTCGAACTCTCACTGACGCCTCCAGTGGCTATTCGCGGCACCGTCCACCCAGCCTCGCGGACGCTGATATCTTCGACCAATTTCCACCGCCGATGCAGCGAAGATGGACAAGCATCGCCACCTATAAAGGTTCACAATCACTCGACCGTGACCGATTTTGCGAGATTGCGCGGCTGGTCTACGTCTGTGCCCATGAAGAGCGCTGTGTGGTAGGCAAGAAGCTGTATCGGCAGCGAGAAGATCATCGGCGCGATAATCTCGTCGACAGCCGGCAACACGAGCGTGTGCATGGTGTTGAGTTTCGATGCGGCTGCCCCTTTTTCATCGGTGATGAGGATAATCCGCCCTCCACGGGCAGCCACTTCCTGCATGTTGGAGACGGTCTTGTCGAAAAAGCGATCATGGGGCGCGATGACGATCACTGGCATGTTGTCGTCGATCAATGCGATCGGACCGTGCTTCAATTCACCCGCCGCATAGCCCTCGGCATGGATGTAGGAAATCTCCTTGAGCTTCAGCGCACCTTCCATCGCTAGCGGGAAACTGGTGCCACGGCCGAGATACAGGACGTCACGACACTTTGACAGTTCGCGCGACAGGAACTCGATCTCCGGCTGGATGCTGTTGAGTACCTGGCCCATGACCCGCGGCACTTCGGCGAGGCTCCTGACGAGCGCCTGCAGCTCGTCTTCGGTTACGGTCCCGCGGGCTCTGGCGGCGCCGATGGCGAGTGCGGCTAGAACCGCAAGCTGGCAGGTAAACGCCTTGGTGGAGGCGACGCCAATCTCCGGTCCGGCAAGGATCGGGAAGACCGCATCGGCCTCCCGAGCGATGGTCGATTCGCAGGCATTGACGATAGCGCCAATTTTCAGCCCACGCTCCTTGCAGTACCTCAACGATGCGAGCGTATCGGCGGTTTCGCCGGACTGCGAAATGAAAAGAGCCGCCGACTGCGGCGACAACGGGATCTCGCGGTAACGGAATTCGGACGCAACGTCGATTTCAACCGTCAGGCGCGCATAGCGCTCGAACCAGTATTTTCCGATCAGTCCGGCGAGATAGGCGGTCCCGCAGGCCGAGATCGCCAAGCTCGGGATCCTGGCGAAATCGATGGCAGAAACCATGTCGGCGCGATTCTCTATGATGTTGCTATAGTGACGGAGAGCATGGGCGATGACTTCGGGCTGCTCGTAGATTTCCTTCTCCATGAAGTGGCGATGATTGCCCTTGCTGGCCAGATCGGCCGCGGCCGTGGAGGTATGGCGCGGACGCTCGACGGGATGGCCGTCGAAATCGAAGATATGGGCGCCCGAATTGCCGACAATGGCCCAGTCGCCCTCGATGAGATAGGTAATTTCATTGGTGAAGGGAGCAAGCGCGATCGCGTCGGAGCCCAGGAACATCTCGCCGTCGCCGTGACCGATCGCCAGCGGTGGTCCGTTGCGCGCCGCCATGATGGTCGACGGATCATCTTCGAAGAGGACGGCAAGCGCATAGGCGCCCCTGACGCGTTTCAGCATGGCACGCATCGCCTCTTGCCGCCTCATGCCCTCCCGGCGGTGTCTTGCCAAGAGATGCGCGATGACCTCGGTGTCGGTATCGGTCTGGAACTCGGCGCCAGCCGCCGCCAATTCGTCCTTCAGCTCGGTGAAATTCTCGATGATGCCGTTATGGACGACGGCGACACCGTCGGCAAAGTGCGGGTGCGCATTGCGTTCCGTCGAGGCCCCATGGGTTGCCCAACGCGTGTGGCCGATGCCGATGTTGCCGCTCAGCGGCTCTTCCTTCAGTCTCCTCTCGAGATTGACGAGCTTGCCCTCGGCGCGCCGGCGGTGCAAGACACCTTCGGTGATCGTCGCAACGCCGGCGGAATCATAGCCGCGATATTCCAAACGCTTCAATGCGTCGACCAACCGATCCGACACCGTCTGTTGCCCAACGATGCCAACAATCCCGCACATGTTCGTCTTCCCATTCTTGCCGGCAGCTTCAGCCTACGCGAGACGGATACCCATCCGGCCGCTTCATTGGGGGATCTTCTAGTAGTATTGGGTAATATTGGTATAATTGATTGTAGGGATAGCTATCATCCACCCCATGGATAAGCCGCGTTTGGGGCCCTGATCTAACTTCCTCGTTGCGCCTGACGTCCTCATGACCGAACGCAAGCCCACACCCCGCGGCACGAAGGAACAATCGGCCATGCGCGATCATCCCGGCCACGCACCTGACCACGAACCGCCGCCGCTCGTGGTCACGCGGTGATCGGCATGATCACACCGCACTGTAGTTAGGCAGCATCAGCGACGCATGGTCGGCATCATCATCATCGGCAACGTCGGCGCCGTCGGCATGATTCACGTGTTCGTCACGTTGATCATAATCATCGTCGCCGCCGATCTAGTTTCTGATTGCCTGCCGCTTTGACGCGGCTTTCGCCGGTAGAGCTTAGCCCGCGATGGCCTATCAATACGCTGTTAGTCGGCATAGCCGAAACCGAGAGTCAGGCGGCGCAGGCCACAGAGCACGTTCAGCGACCGTTTCAGTCAGCGCCGGCTTTGTCGGGGTTCGTAACGGTCATCAGGATTCTCGGGGCATGAATGCACTATCACGAAAACGTTGGTTCTCAGTGCTTCGTCCGTATTACTCAAACCCGATTCCCGCAGCGGAAGAACTAGGCGCGTGTCACGTCTTGTACAAGGCACAATAGCAGTGAGAAATGGAGATTGATGCCTGCGCGTTTTCGAATAAGACAATCACCAAGCTGTCACCCGAATTACATCAGGAACTGTCTATAGCCGCCGCCCATCAGGTAGCGGCCACGTTGGATGGCGCGACGCACCTGATCGCGAAGATGGCTACCTGGATGAGACCAATCTTCTTCGACACGGCGTCTCCCGAACAGGGCAATGGCGATCTCCTGATGAGATGCTCCCGCAAGCGAGCCATCCAAAGCCTGGAGCACGATACGCAGACGCGCTCCGCGGGGTTCCGGCGGAAAGCAAGCAGCTGCCAGGCGGCCGCAACCATTGATGTCGTTCAGGAACTGAAGGGCAGCGACATGGAACTTCAGGTGCTGCGGCTGCACGATCGCGTCGACATATAGCCGCAACGGGCGGAGAACGGATGCACCGGAAAGGGCGATCTGCAGACTCCGGCAGTCCTCCCTCAGCAGCACGTGCTGCACGCCGGCAGGTGTCAGCAGGATGTCCTTGCAGCATGAGAGCGAAGGGAGATCAAGCGGTTCAAAATCGTGGTCGAGCCCAACCGGCTCCGCGGCCGCTCGTAGAATACGGGCGCAGTCGCGCGGATCCCAAAAGACCCTTGCCGACGTAGCGTCCGACTGTGGCGCGTCCGCGAAAAAGGAGGCTCCATTGTCTTAGGAAAGATGATCCTGTCGTCAACTCGATTATCTTCATGTCGGCCTGGGCTCCGACAATGCAGGCGGACGGTGCCATTTTGGCGTGGTCGCGCTGAAATTGTGGATTGCGCCGAAGAAACTCCCAGGCCCAGGCAGTGCGTGGCAATCGTCTGGCGTAGTGGTAAGCTTCGTGACGACGCCAGTCCGGCCAGCATACAAGACCGACCGTCGCTTCCTTGGGCAGACCAGCATCCTTCACGGCTCAGGTGTCCACAATGGCGCTATGCCGACGGGCCTAGAACCGCTTGCCACAGTACCGGTCCGCTCAGACGTCCCCTGCTGCGGATGCGCAAAAGGCTCGCGCGGGAAATCTCGAGAAACCCGGCCACCGCCTCCGTTTTGCCGACGGACTTGGGTTGTCCGATGCGCGACAATGGCCACGTCGCGAGGCGAAGGATCCGTTCCATGCGCGTGTCCGTCACCGTTACTATCCGGGTCAGATCCTTGGCCAAGCCGAACTCGATCATGCCCGCGAAGAGCTCGTAGGTTGCCTGGGCCAGTCCGCCCGCTGCCTTGGGCGCCGACGGAGGGAGATCGAGCGCGAAACGACTGCTCTCCCATATGTCGGAGGTCGAGGGCACGACGTCAGCACCCAGCAGCACCGGGAACGTGTCGCGCAACATTGTGGGTCCGGTGCTGGGCAAAAGACGCACGCAACCGCGAATTCGCCAGTCGGATCCCTTGAGGAGCAGATAGACAGGCTTCAGACCATCAAACGGGTCTGTTTCCATCTGGTCTTCGGTATCAACTTCCCAATCGAGCCTTTCCTTGAACACCCGAAACCTGAGCCCGTGCATCTCTTTGAGCTCGCTTGCGAACTCGTCGTAAAGGTCTGGTGTTATCAGCTGCATCATGGTCGCCTCCGTGCGGGATGTGTTCCCGCCATCGAAGGGCAAAGCCGGCAGCGATGCAGCCTGTAGAGGTTTACAGCTATCGTGGCCGACGAATCAGGATCTCGCCTGGCCGGAGGCAGCCAGTCGTGCAACGGCCTGGTTGATCGTTCGAACGCCAAGCTTTGCCTTGGCGTTTTCCAGATGAAAGGTCACGGTGCGCTTTGAGACGCCGAGAAGCTGGCTGATAACCCAAGCCGACTTGCCGCGCGCCGCCCATTTCAGGCACTCGAACTCCCGCGGGGTGAGCGTTACACCATCCACCACGCGATCGTCGGCGAGCCTGCGCCGGACATGGATATGAAAGTTGATGGCCACCAGCTGCAATGCTTTTTCGTAACGTGTCAGTGACCGCAACAGAGGCGGGCGGGACTCGTCGGAAGCAAAGGTCAGGGCAGCAAACCGGCCGCGATGATCATGCATGGATATCGTCAGGCCGCCGCGGATGCCAAACTCAGCCGCACTCTCCAGAATTTGTTGCTGCGAATTCGGCAGACAGTGCCGAGCGCGATCCACACCCCAATCGAAGGTATCCCAGCCTTGCAGCCCGCGCAGGATGACCGGATCAAGACTGTGGTACCGCTGTTGCAGATAACGTGATGTCCAGGATGAAGGATAGTTTGAGATCAATTGCGGGGCGTCGCCGGGGGCCGACGGGTAAGTGAAATAGGCGAATAGCGGAAAATCGAAGCCGGCTGCAGCGGATGCCATTGCCTCACGGAGATCGGCAGCATCAACACTTGCAGACAGTTGCTCGACGAAGTTCTCAAACACGCGATGCATTTGCGCTTTGCGTAACCTCCGTGATCGCTCGATGCCAGGCAGAGACCTTGTTTTAAACGATCCCGGACGGATACAGCGCGTGCCGAGAACCCCGTTAATCTGTTGAAACCCGTGATATTCTGACGTTGTCTATGAGCCGTGTGCCGCCGAGCCAGGCCGCGACAAGCAAGCGTGCAGGTCGGTCAAGGCTTGTCATGGGTCGCAGATCTGCCTCGTCGCGAAGTTCCAGGTATTCGACCTCGCGATAGCCCGCAGCCAGAATTGCTGCGCGCGCTTCGGCAAGCGTTGGCAGGACGGGCGAGTCGCGGGCAAGCCGCTCAGCCGTCTCGAGCAAGACCGATGATAGCTCGGGGGCAACAGCACGCTCTGCTGGCGAGAGCCGGACATTGCGCGATGATAGTGCAAGACCGTCGGCTTCGCGGACTGTCGGACAAGGAACAATGGTGATTGGAATATCCAGGTCCCGGGCCATACGCCTGACTAGCTGAAGCTGCTGAAAGTCCTTTTCGCCAAAGAAGCCGAAGTCAGCGCTGGTCTGCAGGAAGAGCTTGGCGACGACGGTCGCCACGCCATCAAAATGTCCCGGCCGGAAGGCACCGCACAGGCCCTCGCTGACACCGGACACCGAAACGGTCGTGGCGAAGGCCGCCGGATACATTTCCTCTGCATCCGGCGCATAAAGCAGGTGCGCGCCAAGCGGTGCCAGCTTGGCGGCATCCTCGTCCTCGGTGCTCGGATACGCGGCGAGATCGGCCTGGCTGTTGAATTGCTTCGGGTTGACGAAGAGCGTCACGATCACCCGGTCGGCCTTCTCGAGTGCCGCGCGCACCAGGCTGAGATGGCCCTCATGCAGGACGCCCATCGTTGGCACCACGGCAATCCTCACGCTCTCGCGGCGCCATGCGGCGACAATTTCGCGAAGCTGGGCAACGCTCCTGACAATCGGCACGCTCACGCTGCTTCTCCGCTCTTGGTGGCGTCCGCGTCGGCGGGCTTGCGCGCATCGGCAAACACGTGCTCGGCGGCCGGAAACTGGCGCTCCTTCACTTCCCGCGCATAGGCCGCGATCGCAGCCGCAGCGGCCTCCCCCAATTCAGCATAGCGCTTGACGAATTTGGGCCGGAAGTCGCCGAAGAGGCCCAGCATGTCGTCGACGACGAGAATCTGGCCGTCACAGGCTGCCGAGGCACCGATGCCAATGGTCGGGGTCGCCACCTCCCCGGTGATCCGGCGGGCGAGCGCCTCGGGAACCTTCTCCAGCACGACCGCAAAGGCGCCCGCTTCGCTCACCGCAAGCGCGTCGCGCCTGATGCGCTCGGCATCCCCGCCTCTGCCCTGCACGCGGTAGCCACCGATGGTGTTGATCGCCTGCGGCGTCAAGCCGACATGGGCCATGACCGGCACGCCGCGCGCGGCGAGGAAGCCGATCGTCTCTGCCATCGTTTCGCCGCCTTCGAGCTTGACGGCCGCGCAGCCGGTCTCGGCGATGACGCGCGCGGCATTGCGGAAAGCCTGCTCGGGGCTTTCCTCGAAGGAACCGAACGGCAGGTCGACGACCATCAGCGCCTGCTCGAGGCCACGGCGCACGGCCTGGCCGTGCGTGATCATCATCTCCAGCGTCACACCGAGCGTCGAGGGCAGGCCGTGGAGAACCATGCCGACGCTGTCGCCGACCAGCACCACATCGCAATGGGGATCGACAAGCCGGGCGACTGGCGTCGTGTAGGCGGTAAGGCAGACGAGCGGCGTCCCACCTTTGCGCGAACGAATATCCGGCGGTGTGATCGCCTTGGTGTCACCAAACGCACTCAATGGACCCTCCTTCCCCAACGTTACCAACCGCGGGTGTCGCGTTTGCCACATTTTTGTGCAAGTGCGAAGAGCTAAAAATGGCCGTGCAGCTGTGCGGTGTTGACGTGCGGACAGGCGCGCTTACACTTAAATCGATTCAGGCGCCCCCGAGCTGGCCAACCACTTTCGCGAACATGGACGATCAGGCAAAAGGACCCAGGAAAGACAGAGCCGCCGTCAAGGCCGACGAAGTCAAAGTGGACCTGATCGCCTTTGTCGTCGCCGTAAACGACAGTGAACCCTGTGTCCTCACCATCGGCCAGGCGGACACCCTTCCCTCCGGACCATTTGCGCTTGAGCACCGATCGCTGCAATCCGGTTTGAGGGGGTGGGTCGAGCAGCAGACCGGCCATCCGCTGGGGTATATTGAGCAACTCTACACCTTCGCGGATCGGGATCGCATCGGCGCCGAGCGCCAGCAGCGCGTCATCTCCATCAGCTATCTCGCATTGACCCGCAAGGAACAGGCAGCTGGCTCGCCCAAGTGCGGCTGGCAGAGCTGGTATGAATATTTTCCATGGGAGGACCACCGCTCCGGCACGCCTCCGGTCGTGCTGGACGTTCTGCGACCGCGCCTGATTGAATGGGCAGACGGCGTCAGCGACGCGGCCACGCGACGTGAACGCTGGCAGCGGGCGACGATAGCCTTCGGCTTCGACGACCGCCTTTGGAACGAGGAACTCACGCTTCAACGCTATGAGTTAGTCTACGAAGCAGGCCTGGTCCAAGAGGCCGGAAGCGGACGGGACGCGACGCTGCCTCCGCTGGTGCCCAGCAAGTCTATGGTCGCCGATCATCGCCGCATCGTGGCGACCGGCATTGCGCGGCTGCGCTCCAAGATCAAATACCGGCCGGTCGTCTTTGAGCTGATGCCGCCGGTCTTCACGCTTTTGCAGCTGCAGCGAACCGTGGAGGCGCTTGCCGGCAGGCTCGTGCGTAAGCCGAACTTTCGCCGGCTGATCGAGCAGCAGGAGCTGGTCGAAGAGACCGGAGAGGCAACCGCGGAGACCGGCGGCCGGCCAGCGAAGCTTTACCGGTTCCGCCACGCCGTTCTCGACGAGAGGGTCATCGCCGGGACAAAATTGCCGCTGGCGCGGGGTTGACATCGCTTATACTCACAGCAAGTATATGCTGGTTATTTTCAACTAGAGTATAAGCTGGAGGGGTCGATGAGCGCCGTGCTGCCTGCGACCGCGTTTCTCTACGAGCGCGTCCGACGAGTGATCCCGCCGATCGAATGGCCGGCTTTCGTCGAGGATATCGAGGCGATCCTTGCACTGAAGCGCGAGCGCAACGCCATCATCCTGGCGCACAACTATCAGACCCCCGAGATCTTCCATTGCGTGGCCGACATCGTCGGCGACAGCTTGGCACTGGCCCGCACGGCTGCGACGATCGAGGCGCAAGTCATCGTGCTGGCCGGCGTACATTTCATGGCCGAAACGGCCAAGCTGCTCAATCCGCAAAAGACGGTGCTCATTCCCGACCTGCGGGCAGGCTGTTCGTTGGCGGAATCGATCACGGCAGAAGACGTGCGCTTGATGCGCCAGCGTTATCCCGGCGTGCCGATCATCACTTATGTCAACACGTCGGCCGAAGTGAAAGCCGAGTCGGATATCTGCTGTACATCCGGCAACGCCAAGGCGGTCGTCCAATCCCTTGGCGTTCCCCAGGTGATCATGTTGCCGGACGAATATCTGGCCCAGAATATCGCCGCCCAGACCGATGTGCAGATCATCGCCTGGAAAGGGCATTGCGAGGTGCATGAGCGCTTTACACCGGCCGACATCCGCGAGTTGCGCGAAAGCCATCCCGGCGTGATCGTGCTCGCGCATCCCGAATGCCCGCCCGACGTCGTGGCTGAAGCAGATTTTTCCGGCTCGACCGCTGCCATGTCCGACTATGTCGAAAGGCAAAGGCCGGCACGTGTCGTGCTGATGACGGAATGTTCGATGAGCGACAACGTCGCGTTAGCGCACCCAGAGGTCGAGTTCATCCGGCCCTGCAATTTGTGCCCGCACATGAAGCGGATCACGCTTGCCAACATCCGCATGGCGCTCGAGCAGAACCACCATATCGTAACCATCGAACCCGGGATCGCCGGGCGCGCGCGGCTTGCGGTCGAACGGATGCTGGCAATTTGAGCGCCGATGTCCGCAGCTTCTTGGGGCGGCCCATCATCATCGGCGGCGGCATCGCCGGACTGATGACCGCGCTTCAACTGGCGCCGGAGCCGGTGCTGCTTCTGTCCAGGACGCTGCTGGGAGCTGACAATTCGAGCACCTGGGCACAGGGTGGTCTGGCTGCAAGTTTCGGCGAAGACGACGATCCGGAACTGCACCTGGCCGATACGCTTGCCGCCGGGGATGGTCTCTGCGACACAGACGTGGCGAGCCGCATCCTCCAAGCCGCGCCCAAGGCGATAGAGG
The DNA here is from genome assembly GCF_040319515.1 of Mesorhizobium sp. M0909. NCBI lineage: Bacteria > Pseudomonadati > Pseudomonadota > Alphaproteobacteria > Hyphomicrobiales > Phyllobacteriaceae > Mesorhizobium > Mesorhizobium sp. M0909. The sequence goes on along the minus strand of NZ_JAMYOA010000019.1, from coordinate 88,443 downwards.
GGCTTGCGGGCTTTGGGGTTCCCTTCGACCGTACGTCGAAAGGATCACTGTGCCTCGGATTGGAGGCCGCACACAGCCGACGTCGCATCGTTCATGCGCATGGTGACGGCACCGGGCGTGAGATCATGCGTGCCCTGATCGCGGCTGTGCGTTCCACTCCGTCGATTGTTGTCGTGGAGGGCGTGGAAGCGCGCCGACTGGCGGTGCGAGAGAATGCGATCCGAGGCGTCTGGGCGAGCGGTTCGATAGGACCTGTCTTCTTCGGCTCACGGCGGGTCGTCCTCGCCACCGGTGGGATCGGGGGACTGTTTCTCGACACCACCAATCCTTCGGGCAGTTGCGGACAGGGCCTGGCGCTTGCGGCCCGCGCTGGAGCTGTCCTTGCCGACCTCGAGTTCATCCAGTTCCACCCGACCGCGCTTGACGGCCCGGAACGCCCTATGGCGCTGGTCAGCGAGGCCGTCCGCGGCGAAGGTGCTGCCCTGATCGACGAAACCGGCCAGGCTTTTCTCCAGAGCGTGTCAGGGGCGGAACTTGCGCCTCGTGATGTCTTGGCGCGCGCCGTCTGGAACCATCTTGCCAACGGCCACCGTGTTTTTCTCGACGCGCGGCAACGGCCTGGCCCGGAATTTGCTCGACACTTCCCGACAATTGCATCAGCCTGTCGTGGAGCCGGCATCAATCCCGCGCGCGATCTCATCCCCATTCGTCCGGCCCAACACTACCACATGGGGGGCGTTGCCGTGGACGGCTCCGGTAGGACGTCCGTCAAGGGGCTGTGGGCCTGCGGCGAAGTCGCTTCGACAGGACTGCATGGCGCCAACAGGCTCGCCAGCAATTCCTTGACCGAGGCCGTCGTGTGCGCGCGCTGGGTCGCTGAAAGTGTCGCCGGAACGCCTGCTCGCAGAACAAGGCCTGCGGTTGCGGACGTTCACCCATCGCCCGCTCCGACGCCCGTGCGTGTTTTCCTGTCGCGCGCACTCGGCATCGTCCGGGATGGTGAAGGTCTGAAAGCAGCCGCATATGCCTTGTTGCCGCTCGCCGAAAGCAAGGACGCGGCCTCGGATCCGGCGGCTGTCGGGCTAATGATCGCGGTTGCCGCCCTGTTGCGCGAAGAAAGCCGCGGCGCTCATTACCGGACAGACTTTCCTCATCATGCGACTGTCGCCCGACGGTCCGAAATCACCCTCGAAGCCGCCTTGGCCGCTGCGCGGGAACTCGGACACTCGCCAAGCCTCGAAGGGGCAAAATGATGACGCTCTCACCGCTTCCCACGGTCATGCTTGAGCCGCTTGTAAGGGCAGCTCTTCTTGAAGACCTTGGCAGAGCCGGCGACTTGACCACGGAGGCCATCATCCCGAAGGCACACCAAGCGGGAACCGTGCTGGCGGCGCGCCAGTCCGGAGTTGTCGCCGGCCTCGATCTGGCGATGCTCGCTTTCCGCTTGATTGATCCTGATGTCGAAATTTCGGTGGAGCGGGCAGACGGCTGCAATGTCATGGATGGAGAGGTCATTGCATCAGTGGTTGGCCCTGCCCGGGGCATTCTCACAGCCGAACGGACGGCACTCAATTTTTTGTGCCATCTGAGCGGCATCGCTACAGCAACGGCATCGATCGTCGCTGCGGTTCGTGGATATGGCGCGAAGATCGTCTGCACGCGCAAGACGACGCCCGGATTGCGGGCAGTCGAAAAATATGCCGTGCGCGCAGGTGGCGGATCCAATCACCGCTTCGGCCTCGACGACGCAATTCTGATCAAGGACAACCACATCGCCATCGCAGGCGGCGTTCGCCCGGCGCTCGAGCGAGCACGAAGACGGGCCGGTCATCTCGTCAAGATCGAAGTCGAGGTCGATACGCTGGCCCAGTTGGAGGAGGTACTTGGCTTCGCTCCCGATGCGGTTCTGCTCGACAACATGTCCCTCGCCGATCTTCGCCGCGCCGTCGCAATCGTTGGCGGCCGTGCTATCACCGAGGCTTCTGGCGGGATCGCATCCGATACAGCGCGAGCGATTGCCGCGACCGGCGTTGATCTGATTTCGGTCGGCCGACTGACCCACAGCGCGCCGATCCTGGATATCGGCCTCGACTATTGGGGCTCATGATTGTCTGAGGAACGAACAGGATCGAATCAACTGTCCTTTCCGATCGTCGTCAATCAGACAGCAAAGCAAGGCAGAACCGGAGGAACAGCATGGACATGCAAACAGCCAGTCCAACGCAGACATCGCCACAGGCTCAATCCCCTGACCCTGGAGCGTGGACCCTGGAGAAGGCTCAGGCACTTCACGATGCCCCCTTCAACAATCTCCTCTTCCTCGCGCAAACCGTGCACCGCCAGAATTTCGATCCCAACAAGGTCCAGCTCAGCCGGCTGCTCAGCATCAAGACGGGCGGATGCCCGGAGGATTGCGGCTATTGCAGCCAGTCGGCGCATCACGAGACCGGCCTGAAGGCGTCGAAGCTGATGGAGGTCCGGCGCGTCGTCGCCGAGGCGAAGAAAGCGCGTGACGCCGGCGCAACCCGCTATTGCATGGGCGCGGCCTGGCGAAACCCCAAGGCGCGCGACATGGATGCGGTGGTGGCGATGGTCGAAGGCGTCAAGGCGCTGGGCATGGAGACCTGCATGACGCTCGGCATGCTCGATCGTGAGCAAGCCGCTCGACTGAAGCAGGCTGGTCTCGACTTTTACAACCACAACATCGATACGTCGGAACGCTACTACAGCGAGATCATCAGCACGCGCAGCTTTGCCGACCGGCTCGAGACGCTCGAGCACGTTCGCCAATCCGGCATCAAGGTCTGCTGCGGCGGTATTGTCGGCATGGGCGAGGAGCCGGTGGACCGGATCCACATGCTGGTGACGCTGGCCAACCTGCCGGAACATCCGCAAAGCGTTCCGATCAACATGCTGGTTCCGATCGCCGGCACCCCGCTTGCCGACGCCAAGCCGATCGAGCCGATCGAATTCGTGCGCGTCATCGCGCTGGCGCGCATCATGATGCCGAAATCGCATATCCGTCTTTCCGCCGGCCGTACGGCCATGACCGACGAGATGCAGGCGCTGTGCTTTTTTGCCGGCGCCAACTCGATCTTCGTCGGCGACACGCTGCTGACGGCGGACAATCCCGGTGAGGACAAGGATACCCTGCTGTTCCGGCGCCTTGGCATCGAGCCGATGGAACTCGAGGCGCAATGAACGGGGCACCGCTTGCCCGCTATGAGGCGACCTTGCTGGGACTGGCGCGCAAGGACCGGCTGCGGACGCTGAAGCCGCGCGCCGGGCGCGACTTCTCGTCGAACGACTATCTCGGGCTTGCCGCCTCCAAAAGACTTGGCGAAGCGGTTGCGGCGGCGATTGCGCGTGGCACGCCGGTTGGCGCCACCGGGTCGCGGCTGTTGCGCGGCAATGCGCCGGAACACGAGCAGCTCGAGGCAGACGCGGCGGCATTCTTTGGAGCCGACCGCGCGCTGTTCTTCGGCAGCGGCTACATCGCCAACTTCGCTCTGCTGACGGCGCTGCCGCAGAAGGGCGACCTTTTGATCCTCGATGAGCTCGCCCATGCCAGCATGCATGAGGGTGCGCAGGCCGGGCGCGCACAGTTGGTGCTGGCCGCGCACCACGACGTCGATGCTGTCGAGGATGCGATCACACGTTGGCGCGCCGAAGGCGGCATGGGATGCGTCTGGATCGCGGTGGAAAGCCTTTACAGCATGGATGGCGATTGCGCGCCTTTGGAGAGCCTGGTCGCGCTTGCCGATCGGCACGACGCATTCATCGTCATTGACGAGGCGCATGCCACCGGCGTCTGGGGACCGGACGGCCGGGGGCTGGCCGCCGCTTTCGAGGGCCGCGACAACATCGTCGCGCTCCACACCTGCGGCAAGGCGCTCGGCGCATCTGGTGGGCTCGTGACCGGGCCGAGGACACTGTGCCAGTATCTGATCAACCGTTGCCGGCCATTCATCTACGCCACAGCGCCATCGCCGCTGATGGCGGTCGCGGCGCGCGAAGCGCTCGCAATGCTCGCCGACGAGCCTATGCGGCGTGTTCAGCTACATGAACGCGTTGCCCTCGCAGGCCGCCAATTGGTCGATCGCTGCGGCGTCACGCCCAGCGGCTCGCAAATCCAGCCATTTGTCATCGGCGATGTCAGGCGCACCATGGTAGTGTCGGCGCGCCTGCAGGCCCGCGGCTTCGACATACGCGGCATTCGTCCGCCGACCGTGCCCGAGGGCACGTCACGGCTGCGCATCTCACTGACGCTCAATATCGGCGAAGCCGACATTTCCGCCATGGTCGAGGCGCTCGTCGAGGTGTTGGCCCAGACATGACCGGAGGCGACATGACCAAGCGCATCGTCATCACCGGAACAGACACCGGAATTGGCAAGACGGTGTTTTCGGCCGGGCTTGCCGGCCTGCTTGACGGTTTCTACTGGAAGCCGGTGCAATCGGGCCTCGACGGCGAGACCGACAGCGAGGCGGTTGCGCGACTTGCCGGGCTGCCGTCGGGGCGCGTGCTGCCGGAAGCCTACCGCTTGAAGAGCCCGCTTTCGCCGCATCGTTCGGCCGAAATCGACGACGTTTCGATCGAGGCTGCCGATCTTTCGTTTCCGGTCCTGCCGACACCGCTCGTCATCGAAGGCGCCGGCGGGCTGATGGTGCCGCTGAACCGCCGGACAAGGTTCATCGACATATTCGAGCAATGGCAGTTGCCGGTCATTCTGTGCGCCCGCACCGCGCTCGGAACAATCAATCACACCCTGCTGTCGATCGAGGCCCTGCGGGCGCGCGCTATCCCGCTGGCTGGCATCGCCTTCATCGGCGATGAGATGACCGATACGCAACGGACGATCGTGGAATTCGGCGACGTGCCGCAACTCGGCAGGCTGCCGCACCTCGATCCGCTGACGGACAAAACGCTGAGACAAGCGATGATTGCCGGCTTCGACCTCGCTTTGATTGCCGGAGGCGGATGATGCGGCAATCCCGTGTGTGGCATCCCTTCACCCAGCACGCGCTCGAGCCGGCGATCCCTGAAATCGTCCTGACTGAAGGCGCGTATCTCCACAAAGCCAATGGCGCGCGCATTCTGGACGCCATTTCCTCCTGGTGGGTGGTCACCCATGGCCACCGCCATCCCCGCATCATGAAAGCTATCGAGACGACCGCCTCGAGCCTCGACCAGATCATCTTTGCAGGCTTCACGCACGAGCCAGCCGAATGCTTGGCCAAGGCGCTTGTCGGACTCGCTCCCGCCGGACTCGACTGGGTGTTCTATTCCGACAGCGGCTCGACCAGCGTCGAAGTCGCGCTGAAGATGGCGCTCGGCTATTTCCGCAACATCGGCGCGCCGCGCTCGCGCATCGTCGTCATGGAGCACAGCTATCATGGCGACACGATCGGCACGATGAGCGTCGGTGCCCGTGGCGTGTTCAACGCCGCCTACGAACCCTTGCTGTTCGAGGTCGACACCATTCCCTTCCCGGCCGCCGGCCGCGAGCAGGAAACGCTGGATAGATTCGAGGCCGTCAGCCGCGACCGGCGCGCCGCCGGGCTGATCGTCGAACCGCTCGTGCTTGGCGCCGGCGGCATGCTGATGTATCCGGCCTGGGTTCTGTCCGAGTTGAAAAACATCACTGAGGCCTCCGGCACACTGCTGATCGCCGATGAGGTGATGACCGGCTGGGGGCGCACCGGAACCATGTTCGCCTGCGAGCAAGCGTCCATCTCTCCAGACATCCTGTGCACCTCGAAGGGCCTGACCGGCGGTGCCGTCCCGCTGGCCGCTACGCTCGCCACCGATGCCATCTTCCAGGCTCACTATTCGGCGGATCGCAAGAAGACGTTTTTCCACTCGAGCTCCTACACCGCCAATCCGATTGCCTGCGCGGCCGCACTCGCCAATGTCGAAATCTGGCGCGACGAGCCGGTGGCCGAGCGTATTGCGGCCTTGAGCGCGAGGCAGGCCGCCGGACTTCAACGCTTTCGCCACAATCGCTACTTCACCGATAGCCGGGTGACCGGCACGATCGCGGCCCTCGACCTGCGCGCCGGCTCTGCCGGCTATCTGGCCGAGATCGGGCCGAAGCTGCGCGCATTTTTCCTCGAGCGCGGCCTGCTCGTGCGCCCGCTCGGCAATGTCCTCTACCTTCTGCCGCCCTATTGCATCACCGGCGAGGAACTGGACGGGCTCTATGACGCCATCGAGGAGGCCGGCGAACGCTTCGGTTCGAAGCCATGACCAGGTCGTCGCGCATTCTCGGGTTTGGCCATCATGCGCCTGGGCGCAAAGTGGAGAATGCCGAGATCGAGAACAATCTCGGGCTCGAACCTGGCTGGATCGAGCGGCGCACCGGAATTCGCTCGCGATTCTGGGCAACGGATGAAGATACGCTGTCTGGTCTTGCCACGCAGGCTGGCGACATGGCGCTGGCGAACGCCGGCATTGCGCGCCACGACATCGGTCTGCTGTTGCTTGCCACCTCGACGCCCGACCATCTTCTGCCGCCCAGTGCACCCCTGGTCGCACACAAGCTCGGCCTTGGCCGCGCAGGCGCGGTCGATCTGACCGGTGCCTGCGCCGGCTTCATCTATGCGCTGATGTTTGCGGACGGATTTACCCGCCTGCACGGCAAAGCGAGCCTTGTTATCGCCGCCAACATCCTCAGCCGCCGCATCAATCCCTCTGAGCGCGCCAGCGCCGTGCTGTTTGCCGATGCCGCCGGCGCCCTCGTGATCGGTCCCTGCGAGGATACTGATCGGGGGATTCTCGGTGCCTCCGTGGATTCGGACGGCTCGCGATACGGGCTGATCCAGATTCCCGCAGGAGGAAGCAACAAGCCGTTCCACGGTGACCTCGACCTCGCGCAAACCCGAATGACGATGACCGACGGCCGCGAAGTGTTCGCAAAGGCCGTCGAGATGATGACCGATTGCTCGATAAGCGCGCTAGCCGCTGCCGGAGTGCGACCACAGGATGTCGACCGGTTCGTGCCGCATCAGGCCAATGCTCGCATTTTCGATGCTGTCGGGAGTAACCTCGGCATAGCGGATCAAGCAATTGTCAAGACGATTGCCGAATACGGCAACTCTTCGGCCGCGACGATCCCGCTCTCACTGTCGCTCGCCAATCAAGCGGAGCCGTTTCGGCCGGGCAAGAAAATACTCCTGGCGGCGGCAGGTGCGGGACTCAGCGGCGGGGCGCTCGTCGTCGGGATTTAGCCCAGCGAAGCTGCTCAACATCAGGACTGACTTTGTGAGATGAATAGGACAACGGGACCAATGCGAAAAATAGTCGCCGGCAAGCTGCACGGCATCCACGTCACCGAAGCAAACCTCAACTACCACGGTTCGATAACGCTCGACCCTGACCACTGCGAAGAAGCCGGGATCCTGCCAATGGATTCGTGGAGACATGGAAGACTTCCGGCGCGCGAATCTCGACCTATGTCATCCTCGGCGAGCGCGGCTCTCGATGCTGCATCCTCAACGGCGCGGCCGCCCGGGACCTGCCAGCCCACTCCATCCATCTGGACGAAGCGCGCATTCCTCTCTGAAGCCGCGGATCGTTACGTTCGTCATCAACAATGTCGTTGGCTTCTCGCCGATGGCAATGCGCTGACGCGGACGGCGTTGACGACTACATCGGCAGGGGCGCTTCAGCAGAACTTTCGCCGGTTGATGGAGCAGCAGGAACTGGTGGAGGAGACCGGCGAAAGTGCTTTTGACACCGGCGGTCGGCCGGCGAAGCTTTATCGCTTCCGCCACCATGTCCTCGACGAAACGGCGGTCGCCCGGACAAAATTGCCGCTGGCGCGGGCTTGACATCCTTTATACTCAACGTAGAAATATACCCTTATAATCAATTCGATTATAACGAGAAATTCATTCGCACCGTCCGAACCCACGGTCTCGCTCGGGAAGCCGTATGAGTGGATCGAAGTGATCTTGGAAATGAAACGCCCGAGGACGGGCTTTCAACCTTTGTCGTGAAGGAGGTGCCGCGCGAGTGGGCCAATGCCTTGCGGCAACGGTGAAGGATGTATACCGCCAGTAAACGCATGCGTCAAAGTCGCTATCGAATGTACAGTTCGTCTAAATGTGCGGTTTTGATTTGTGCAAGTAACACTTGGAGAAGTGTCGCATAAAAGAAACGTTTAATTACATAAAGCAGGGCAAGCTAAACTTTAAATTTGCACAAATGAGCGTAGGGCGCCCTATTCCAGGGCGCCTTTTTTAAGGATTATCATTAGACTCTCTCCCGGGGGAACTGTGGGTGAAGAAACAACGCATCGTCCTGCTGGCAGCTGTTTTGGCGTCTGCCTTTGGCTTTTTTTTGCTGATCCTGATCCTGCAGATGGTCAGTTTTTTGGTTGACTAGGCACGCGCAAGCGGGATGGATCGCGCAGAGACACGCGGAAGTTTTTTTCGCCGAAACCCCGACGACCTGATGGGGAGTCGCGCCAGCAGGGTGGGAGCCACGTCCAGTGCCACCGACCATGCGAGATGCCGATTGTTGGCGCGTCTGTCAGTTCGCGCGGTCATATTCATTCTGGTGCCGATCTGTTGCCTTTTCTGCTTTTCCCATGCGTTTTAGGCCGAGCCAATTTGTGAAGCGGGCGGTCAATGGATCTGCGCCTCGCGATTGCCTGCCGTTGCCTTTTGATCTGGGCGGCATAATCCGAGAGCGAACGCTGCAACCGCGGTTCGAATTGCGCGAAGTTGAACCGGACTTCATCCGCCGTCAGGAACTGGTGGGTTGCGCCGGGAAAGCCGGCGACCATCACAAGGTCGCCTTCCTTGACGCCTGCACAGGCTATGGGTAGCCAACTCTTCGGCCGGTAAGGCACATTGTCGCGCGCATATGGCCGGGAGGAACCATCAGGAGCGACATAGGCGCGATAAAAGCCGAAGTCGCCTGTGTGGCGCGGCCACATCCAATTGTCCGTTTCGCCGCCGAAGTTACCGATGCCGAGCGCGGGCGCATAGACAAGGCGCACGTCCTCGATTTCGAGCTTCTGCTGGAGATAGTAGGAGGCGCCGCCATAATAGGCCCCTACGTCGCACCGGCGATTGGGCTGTCCTTCACATGCGGCGATCAGGGCCTTGCGGTTCGTGGCGAGCCGCTCATATCGGGCAAACCCATTCAGCTTGTCCGAGACGCCCTTGAGTATTTCGGCGGTCACATCCCGCATGTCCTCGATCACATGGATTCGGCTGCCTGGCGCCGCGGGCAATTCTTCACCCAGGGCTCTTCGCCAGAAAGCCGTCTGTGAGATAGTCCTGGCCCTCTTTGCTGTGGTATTGGATGGATTCGAACACGCAGTGATGATTGGTTGCGACCAGCCCTTGTGGACTGACGAACGAGGCGGAGCATCCGCCCAGTGATACGATCGCGTTGAGCGGGTCAGCGTCCAGACGGCCGCATGGCCGCGCCCACTTCCGCAGTCTGGCCCGGCATCCACATACCTTCGTCCGCCGACGTAGCCGTGACCGTCCAGAGCAAGGCGATGGCAGTTGCTTTGGCCAAACATTTCAAATTCGAGTTCATGCTGATGGCGTTCACCTCTCATATTTGTCGCGCGCAACGTTTGCGGATCATCCGCTGCACCAATCGTGCCAAATGAATAAAGCCTTCAGTTACAAATGGTGAGCCGCCCCATCCATGTCCGATCTCCGACGTCTTTCACGTAAAGGGCTCGGTGCTTCCACGCTCGTTTGCTCTTCGCCCGTCCCTCTTCCGTCTTGACTAGCAGGAGCCTACGGCCTATCTCACTGCCGCGTTAGCACTCGCTTCTGGTGAGTGCTAACCACGCTCCGGCAACGGAGAACCGTTCAACATCCGCACCAGGGAAATCCAAAAATGGCAAAGTCGAATTTCCGGCCGCTGCATGACCGCGTGGTCGTTCGCCGCGTCGAGTCCGAAGCGAAGACCGCCGGCGGGATCATCATCCCCGATACGGCTAAGGAAAAGCCGCAGGAAGGCGAGATCATCGCCATCGGTTCCGGCGCCCGTGACGAGGTCGGCAAGCTCGTCCCGCTGGACGTCAAGGCCGGCGACCGCATCCTGTTCGGCAAGTGGTCGGGCACCGAAGTCAAGCTCAATGGCGAAGACCTTCTGATCATGAAGGAAGCGGACATCATGGGCGTCATCGGCTGACACGCCGCCGCCTTCATCCGCACCATCCAATCTGAATTTCGGGCGAAATGCCCAGGAGTAAAAAATGGCTGCCAAAGACGTAAAATTCTCCCGCGACGCTCGTGAGCGCATGCTGCGCGGCGTCAACATCCTCGCCGACGCGGTGAAGGTCACGCTCGGCCCCAAGGGCCGCAACGTCGTCATCGACAAGTCGTTCGGCGCACCGCGCATCACCAAGGACGGCGTCACCGTCGCCAAGGAAATCGAGCTTGAGGACAAGTTCGAGAACATGGGCGCGCAGATGGTCCGCGAAGTTGCTTCGAAGACCAACGACATCGCCGGCGACGGCACCACCACCGCGACCGTTCTGGCACAGTCGATCGTCCAGGAAGGCCACAAGGCGGTTGCCGCCGGCATGAACCCGATGGACCTCAAGCGCGGCATCGACCTCGCCGTCGCCGACGTCGTCGCGACGCTGATCAAGAACGCCAAGAAGATCAAGACCTCGGAAGAGGTTGCCCAGGTCGGCACCATCGCCGGCAATGGCGACGTTTCGGTCGGCTCGATGATCGCGGAAGCGATGCAGAAGGTCGGCAATGAGGGCGTCATCACGGTCGAGGAAGCCAAGACCGCCGAGACCGAGCTCGAAGTCGTTGAAGGCATGCAGTTCGACCGCGGCTATCTCTCGCCCTACTTCGTCACCAACGCCGAGAAGATGGTTGCGGATCTGGAAGACGCCTACATTCTTCTCCACGAGAAGAAGCTCTCCAACCTGCAGGCCATGCTGCCGATCCTCGAGGCCGTCGTGCAGACCTCGAAGCCGCTGGTCATCATCTCGGAAGATGTCGAAGGCGAGGCCCTGGCCACGCTGGTCGTCAACAAGCTGCGTGGCGGCCTGAAGATCGCTGCCGTCAAGGCGCCGGGCTTCGGTGATCGCCGCAAGGCCATGCTGGAAGACATCGCCATCCTCACCGGTGGCCAGGTCATTTCCGAAGACCTCGGCATCAAGCTCGAGAATGTCGGCCTGAACATGCTCGGCCGCGCCAAGAAGGTGTCGATCTCCAAGGAGAACACCACCATCGTCGACGGCGCCGGCAAGAAGGAAGAAATCCAGGGCCGCGTCGCCCAGATCAAGCAGCAGATCGAGGAGACCACCTCGGACTACGACAAGGAGAAGCTGCAGGAACGTCTCGCCAAGCTGGCGGGCGGCGTTGCCGTCATCCGCGTCGGCGGTGCGACCGAGATCGAAGTCAAGGAAAAGAAGGACCGCGTCGATGACGCCCTCAACGCGACCCGCGCGGCCGTCGAAGAAGGCATCGTTCCCGGCGGCGGCGTCGCCCTGCTGCGCGCTTCGCTGGCCATCACCGTCACTGGCGCCAACTCCGACCAGACCGCCGGCATCGCCATCGTGCGTCGCGCGCTGCAGGCTCCGGCCCGTCAGATCGCGGCCAACGCCGGTGCGGAAGCATCGATCGTTGCCGGCAAGATCCTTGAGAACAAGGGGGCAACCTTCGGCTACAACGCCCAGACCGGCGAATATGGCGACATGATCGCCATGGGTATCGTCGATCCGGTCAAGGTTGTGCGCACGGCTCTGCAGGACGCGGCCTCGGTCGCCGGCCTGCTGGTCACCACCGAAGCCATGATCGCGGAGGCTCCGAAGAAGGAGTCGGTTGGCGGCGGCATGCCGGCTGGTATGCCCGGCGGTGGCATGGGCGGCATGGGCGGTATGGATTTCTAATCCAGCCCCCTATCAACCTACAGCGGAAAGGGCGGCAGCAATGCCGCCCTTTTTTGTGTGCCGAGCATGATCGACAGCTTTAGACGTGCAAGTCCTCTACCCAGCCTGATGGCGGCGAAGCGCAACGGCGTCGTCGTGAGACGGGGTCTGGCCGTGTCCTTTCGTTCAGCCGCTGGTCGAAACTCGTGCTGCCTTCCGCCGTGCCGTCGATCTTTACAGGGCTGAAGGCCTTGCCAACGGCTGGCAAACCCTGGTTGCGGTAGAACTCATCGCATCGTTCGAAAGGCTCCGATACCTGATCGCCTATGGTCGTCAGCTCTTTCAATTGGAACTCGTTCTTTCGGCCATGATCGTGGTCGGCCTGACCGGATTGGGACCCACGGCCTGCTCACGCTTGCCTAAAACCATCTGCAACGCTGGCGTCCGGAGACCCAGATGAGCCTGATCACGATTACAGGTCTGGATAGGCTGTCGCACGGCGCTTCCATCGCACCGCCGCCCTTCCGCTTCATCGGCCGACATCTGCGGCCGCTTGCGGAGCCGATGGCGCTGCTCGCGATTTTGGGAGTTGCTCGCCCATGCCGGCGCTGCTGACCCACGTTTTCTACCGCGGCTGGAAGAGGTGGCGGCCGCGGCATGGCAGAGTTCAGCCGAGGTGGCCTTGGCTCCAATCTTCTGGCGAGCCTGGAACGTGACCTGATCGGTTTCGTGTGTGGCAGTGTGGCGGAAACGCGTTTGGTCTGGTGATCGGATTTTCCCGCCTCATCGAACGCCTGAGAGGCTCGTGGTCGCGGTTGTATTACCGCTATTACGTGACCTGATCACGTTGACGATGCCAGCACCTTCATTGGCCACTTTCTGGACCATGTACGTCACATCAGGCTCCCCCGCCCGATCGACACGAGCCGGCTCTGTAACCAAGCCGCCGTCATATAGCGGTTCCACGACGGCACTGGCGGCAGTCGTCTTCTCAGCGGCTACAGGTGGACGTTTCAGCATGACGCCACCGAATCCGATGGTGGCAAGGACAGGCAGACCAAGCACCGCGTAGAAGCTGTACTCCGCTGGAGTTCGCCTCGGAAGTGGAGCGACAAGGGCCTGATTTGTCTTGCCATGCCACATTGTCAGCACGCTTTTCGAAGCCTCTGAATTCCCTAGTGTCCATCCCAGCTCGACCTCCGACCATCCCCATTTCCGGCTGCCCGCGGCACGGCAGCCCTTGGCCTCTAGCTGCGCTCGAGCGGATCAGCGTGCCGTCTGCCTTCTCTGGCCGATCAAAATGTCTGCACCCATTTGGCAATGGCCGTTTCGCGCAAAAGTATTCCCCCGTGAGCCGACTTTCCGAATTGGCTTAACTTCCAAATCTGTGGCTTTGCCTGCATTGCGGAGCGCGGAGTTCCGACCACTCGCCCAAGGGTATGCCATGGCGTTTCGTCTCTTTGTTCCGATCCTTGCCGGTGCAACGCTGCGCGAGCGGCTGCTCGCCTGCATCGGGGCCATGATCGGCATCGCATTGACTGGCGTGATCAGTGCGCTGGCGAACGGGTCTGGCCCACATGTCGCACTGCTAGTTGCTCCAATGGGAGCATCGGCCGTGCTGCTCTTTGCCGTGCCTTCAAGCCCGCTGGCGCAACCTTGGTCGATTATCGGTGGCAATACGATTTCGGCGCTGGTCGGGGTGATCGTGGCGCATTTCGTGCGTGAACCCGTTCTTGCTACCGGCATTGCGGTGGCGCTGGCCATCGCCGCCATGTCGTTCACGCGCTGCCTGCATCCGCCGGGTGGCGCCGCCGCCTTAACTGCGGTGTTCGGCGGACCGGCCGTCTTCAGTTCCGGCTTGCTGTTTCCCTTCGTTCCGGTAGCGCTGAACTCGATCGTGCTGGTTGCACTCGGCTACGGCATCCATAAACTGTCGCGGCGCAACTATCCACATGTGGCGGCCCCCGCCCTTAAAAGCGCGCATGGAACCATCGATCCGCCGGCGCGGGAGCGGGTCGGCTTCCAGCCCGAGGATATCGATGCCGCGCTCGGCGCGCTGGAGGAAACCTTCGATATCGACCGCAACGATCTTGAGCGGCTGCTGCGGCAGGTCGAGTTGCAGGCGATGGTGCGCTCCCACCGCACCCTGCTGTGCGAGGACATCATGTCGCGCGATGTGATTTCGGTCGATGAACATGCGCCTGCCGACCAGGCGCGTCATTTGCTGCTCGATCACAACATCCGGACGCTGCCGGTGACCGACGCCGACGGCGGGCTGGTCGGTGTAGTTGGCCTGCGCGAGCTGACGAAGGCGACCGACGCGGTGAGGGCTGTAATGTCGAAGGCTGGCACCGCCTCTCCCGATACGCCGGCGATGAGCCTGCTGCCGGTGCTCACCGACGGCCGCAGCCATGCCGTGGTCATCGTCGATGCCGAGCGACGCATTATTGGGCTGATCACCCAGACCGACCTGCTGGCAGCGGCAGCGCGCGTGCACATGGCGGACACAACGCTGGCAGCGGCATAAAATAGTGATCCGGACTTGCTCAATCCGGGAACCCGACGGGGCGCCAATAGGATAGTGGTATTAAGTGCGGCCTTCCGCCTAAGACAATTCCTTTTTACGAGTAGATCAACCCTGAAACGCGACCGCGTGCTCAGGCATCTGGTTCACGTAGGCCAAGTACGACTGCAACAACGGAACACTCTTCAACCTTGCCGGTGGCCAGAGCCAGTCCGCTATGTCGACCAAAGGCGCGGACTACAAATGGAACCATCTGGTGGACGGCTCCTCTGCAACGATGGTAGCGCGGTTCGCATGTCCAAGGCTGGCTTGAAGCTCTACGTCGCGGGTTGAATGATCCTTGGCAAGGTCGCGACTCAGACGCCGAGGACCCGGTTCGCAATTCCATGCAGGTGGTCCTTTCCTTTGGTTCCTGCATTTCGCCTATGGTGAGGCGCCGCCGACTCCCGTCATGCATCACGCCGACGACCGCCGCTTCCTCGCCGCGCCAAGGGTTTGACTAGGCCGACGATAGACCCTGAGATAAGCAATTCCGAAACGATGTGGCTTCCTTGCGCGAAGTCGGCTCTGTCGAACAGCGATGTCAACATGATCCTGAGTTCCGAGGGTTCGCCGCGCATCAATCCTATAACCTTGATGACGTTCCTGACTAGGAGGATGAGGCTGCTCCAACACGTCCACGGTGTTAGGAATTGCCATTGCACGAGTTGATCTCGGACTTCTTCGTCGCGCGTCGCCAATTTCCAGCCCAATACCGCGCCTACGCTTGGTACCCGAACCACGCGCCCTATCGCCCTCATGCCCACTTCGAGGACCCTCCAGGATCGGGCCTGTTCGGATAGGTGTGGGAGGCCGAAGCATCAGAGGGAACGGCCAGACGCTACCATGCGGATGCGCCATCTGCCGAAGAGCCGTACCGTTACCTTCGTCACTGTGCGGAACGCGGGGCGACCGCCGCGTCAGCCATCCGGCTTTGGGTGTCATTTCTCCCCTGGCGGAGTCCACCGCCCCCGACAAAAGCCTGACCTTTGCCAGTCTTCTACGGGCAAGCGTTCGCGCCAAAAGTTCAAAGCCGCGTCCATAACATTCAACAATGAAAGCCAGCCTCATCAGATCGAGCAGAAAGTCGTCGATGGCATGTGTGAGCGCGTCAGACTTTTGTTCAAGCTGAAGCAGCAAGGCGCGCGCCTCTTCGATCGCGGCCCGGCAACCGTCTGCGTATATCAGCAATCAATCCTGTCTAAGATCTGCAAGCCCTCACCTCGCCCCAAGCCAGACTCAGCGCATCGAACGCCGTTGGAGAGAGTTTCCGACGAAAGAACATCGTCGCGTTTCGCGAAAAGGCATCGCTCGGCAAAGTGCCCGTTGATGAAGCATGCTGTGTCAAACGACAAGCAAGAATCCGGGCTCCACCCCGTGATGTCTTCGAAGGCGGGGTGAGCCGGCTCGGGCATGCGTCTCGGCCGCAACCCTTAATCACGAGGAACTGTGCCGCAAGGCAAACAGTTTCTCTCTATTCTTCTAGCCGCCACGGTTCAGCCTAGATTACATGGGAAACGGCAATAACGCAAAGCAAAGGTTGGCAAAATGAGTAGGGTGGCTGGATCAAATGATGATTTGGCTGCACCAACGACCTTTGCGCCACTTTTGCAGCCCACCTTTCGTTCGATCTGGCTCGCCACGCAAGTCTCGAGCCTCGGCTGGTTGATGCAGACTGTTGCCATCAGTTGGCTGATGGCTACCATCTCGACTTCCGATCTGATGGTTGCGCTGGTGCAGGCTTCATCGAACCTGCCCGCTTTCATTTTGTCCGTGTTCGCCGGGGTTCTCGCTGACAATTTCAGCCGTCGCAGGGTTATGTTCGCGGGCCGCTGCCTTATGGTGATAGCATCTGCGATGCTGACCGCTGTTGTAGCGCTGGGCTTTCTCGACCCATGGATGATTCTCGGCTTCAGCTTTTTAATCGCATGCGGCGGCGCTCTCAACGATCCCGCCTGGCAGGCGTCGGTTGGCGATATGGTGGACCGGCGCGATGTTCCCGCTGCCGTTACCCTGCTTTCCGTTGGCTTCAACACCGTACGGACCGTGGGCCCGGCGCTCGGCGGCATCGTGGTTGCCTCCTTCGGGCTTTTGGCCGCTTTTACCGTGACCACCCTCACCTATTTGGTACCCTTGGCCACCATATGGCGCTGCAAGTGGAAGGTCCGCTCGTCGCCTCTTCCGCGCGAGTCGATGAGGAGGGCCATCTATGACGGGCTGCGCTTCACGGCGATGTCATCGGAAATCAAAGCGGCGATCGCACGCGGAACCCTCTTTGGCCTGGCGAGCATCGCCATACTCGCGCTGCTGCCGCTGATTGTCCGCGACCAGTTGGGAGGAGGCCCGCTCGCCTATGGCACGCTCATGGCAGGTTTCGGAACAGGCGCGGTCTTCGCCGGCCTCTCCAACAGCCTGTTCAGACGGAGCTTGTCGCAAGAAAAGCTGATGAGGCTCTCCTGCGTCGCCTGCGCGGCGTGCTCCCTCTCCCTGGCGCTTACCTCTTCGATCGGCGTGGCGGCAATTGCACTTGCTTTGGGCGGCGCAGGCTGGGTCACTGCCTGGTCCGGGGTTGGCGTGAGCGTGCAGCTGGCAAGCCCGCGCTGGGTCGTGGGGCGCACGATCTCCATCTACTATGCATTGATAGACGGCGGCATAGCGGCCGGCAGCTGGGTGTGGGGCACCGTTTCCCAGAACAATTCGCTGACCTGGGCGCTAGAGGGTTCCGCTGCGGCCCTGCTGCTCGTTGCTGCAGCCGGCGTTCTGTTTCCTCTTCGCGAGCGCCGCGAGTCCGAGCCCGATCCTTTGGAGGAATTCGACGCCCCAGCTGTCGCTCTCAGTTTGAAGCCGAGAAGCGGCCCGATCGTGGTCAAGATCGAATATCTGATAGCCGAGAGAAATGTCGAGGCCTTCCTCGACCTCATGCGGCAGCGGCGTCATGTACACAGCCGCGTCGGTGCTCGGAACTGGACGCTCCAGCGCAACCTTCAGAAGCCTATGCAGTGGACAGAAACGTTCCGAACGCCGACCTGGACCGACTACCTTCGCCTCAATCATCGTCTCACGGAAGTAGACAAGGAACTGGACGAGCGTGTCTTCCAGTTACACGCGGGAGAAAAAGCGCCTCAAATGACGCTTTCGATTGAGCGGCCGACAAGCTCGGCCCGGAAACCCGACCAGTCAATCCTTCACCTTCCCCGTCATTGAAGCCTGACCTTCCCATATCTGGGCATCAGCGATCGTTAAAGATCCGGGTGATGGATGAGAATCTCGGCGGCATCCGTGTCGTGCGTGCCTTCGCCGCGCAGCCGCACGAGCTGGAAAAGTTCGACCGCGCCAAGCAGGACGCGCCTTGATCTCGCCAATGAGCGCGTTGACATCCGTGTCGGCAACACCAGCGCCATGAATTTCTCGTTCCTGACCGCCATGGGCCTGGTGCTCTGGTTCGGTGGCCAGAAAGTGATCGCAGGTCAAATCAGCGTCGGCACGCTGGCCCTGTTGCTCACCTTCATGACCATTCTGCAGATGCCGGTGCGCTAGCTCGGATTTGATGGTCAACTCGTTCGCGCGCGCCTCGACCTGCGGCACGCGGCTGTTCGAGTTGCTCGACGCCGAACTTGACATCGAGGACGCGCCGGGCGCCAGGGATCTCGTCGTCACCGACGGCGTGCTGCGCTTCGACAATGTCGGTTTCTGCTACGCGGGCTCGGGCGGCCGCCCGACGCTCTCCGGCATCTCCTTCGAGGCGAGCAATGCATCGCCGTCTAGGCAAGGCGAATGCTCCGGACTTCCCAGCCTTTCTTGCCCTGCCCGCATTCGACAAACACCTTCTGTCCCGCCACCAGCACGCTGAGCCCTGAGCGCGTCAGGGCGCTGGCATGAACGAAGACGTCCTTCTCACCGTTGTCAGGAGCAATGAAGCCGAAGCCCTTTTCGGGTTTGTACCACTTGACCGTGCCCCGCTCTCCAGCTGCGCACCGGTTTCAACGAAGGTCCCTCCAGCGACGCGCGTATGTGACGGAGTTTTCGCGCGGTGATCGCCGATCTCCAGCACCTGCGCGACTTGATGACCTTTTGGACTTTTTTCGACCGTGATCTTGAGAGGCGTTCCCGCGGCAACATCCCGGCTTCCGGCCGCCTCTAACACTCGCACATGCAGATAGGCCTCCGTGCCGTCCGACAGTTTGACGAAGCCAAAACCCTTGCTGACTGTGAACCACAATACCTCCGCATCGACAGGATCTGCCGTCACGGTCGGCGGGCGCTGAAAATAGCTTGGCTCGGAAGTCCGTTCCGAAAAGGAAACGGGGTCATCGTCATAGCGATGCCGGCGTGGCTCGCGATGGTCTCGATATTTGCCCATGATCATCTCGACTGGCATGGATGGCGCACTGCGCTACCGTCAAGATAATCTCAATCGGGCGACGCGTTTATGTCAAAAAGGCTGTGAAGACCGCAGCTGTGCCCGGCCTGTCGGCCGAACCCTCTGAAACTAGATTCATTTCCCCTGAAACAATAGTGCCGGCGAGTCGATTTACTGACTCGCATAGGTTGTGTTGGAGCGAGAGTGCGATGATGCTGGCGCGGGCGCACTGGAAGGGCTTTATCAGGCATTGCGGAAAGCCTGCTCCGGGTTTCTTCAAAAGGAACCGAACGGCGGGTCGACGACCATTTGCGCCGGCTCCAGGCCACGGGGCAGGCCTGACCGTGCATGATCATCATCTCCAGCGTCACGCCCAGCGTCGACGCCAAGCCGTGGAGAACCATGCCGCGCTGTCGCCGACGAGAACAACGTCGCAATGTCGATCGACGAGCTTTGAATCGGCGCACTCAATGGGCCTCCTTCCCCAAGCACGGATGTCGCGTTGGCACTTTTTGTGCAGCTGCGAAGAGCTAAAATCGCCTCGACGGGTGGTGTTGACGCGCCGACAATTATCAGACAAAAACGGAATTCAATCGGTTCAGCCGCCTACGCGGCAGGGCTCTGCTCAACGACGTCGGGGACCATGGACGATCGCGCAAAAGGGATTAGGAAAGGCGGAGCTGGAGGCAAGGCCAACGACGTCAATGCGGACTTGATCGCCGTTGTGGTCGCCATGGACAGCAGCGCCCCCTGCGTTCTGACCATCCCGCAGGCAAACGCCCTGCCCTCCGGCCCGTTCGAGCTTGCTCACCGTTCGCTGCAGTCGGGCCTCAGGGGATGGGTGGAACAACAGACCGGCCAGCCGCTCGGCTATATCGAACAGCTCTACACCTTCGCCGATCGCGACAGGGTTGGCGCTGACGACCGCGTGGTCTCTATCAGCTATCTGGCGCTCACCCACCAAGACGAAGCTGGCGACCCGGCCGGGCGACACTGGGGAAGCTGGTACGACTATTTCCCGTGGGAGGATCACCGCTCCGGCACACCGGCGGTCGTGTTGGACGAATTGCGGCCGCGCCTGATGGAATGGGCGGATGGCACTGACGACGGTACGACACGCCTCGACCGACGACGGCGGGCGGCGATCGCCTTCGGCTTTGACGACCGCCATTGGAACGAGGAACTCGCGCTTCAACGTTATGAGCTGCTCTACGAAGCCGCCCTGGTGGAGGAAGCAATACGCGCCGGACATTCCGCTGCGCCCACCTCGGTGTCGGGCAGATCGATGATCGCCGATCATCGTCGCATCTTGGCGACCGGCATTGCGCGGCTGCGCTCCAAGATCAAATACCGGCCGGTCGTATTCGAACTGATGCCGCCGGTCTTCACGCTTTTGCAGCTGCAGCGCACCGTGGAGGCGCTTGCCGGCAGGCTCGTGCGTAAGCCGAACTTTCGCCGGCTGATCGAGCAGCAGGAGCTGGTCGAGGAGACCGGTGAGACAACCGCGGAAACCGGCGGCCGGCCGGCGCAACTTTATCGCTTCCGTCACGCCGTTCTCGACGAGAGGGTGATAGCCGGAACAAAATTGCCGCTCTCGCGGGCTTGACCCGCCTTGCGCCAGCAGCCCTGACGATGTCGCGGACGGCTTGGCCCTTGTGAGAACCGGGATTGTCGAGAATGACGATGTCGCCCGGCTTCAGTGTTTTGTTGAGTTCGGTTTCGACATAGACGCGAAAGGCCTGCGTATTGATGGGTCCGTCAATGACCCAAGGTGCCTCCACCCAATCATGCCGCAGCGCGGTGATGAAGGTCATCGTCTTCCAATGGCCATATGGTGCGTGGGCCATCAGCCGCTTGCCGCGCACACCCCAGCCGCGCAACGGCGCCATGTTGGTCTTGACCCATGTTTCATCCAGGGAGACCAGGCGCGTAGGGTCAATGCGGGTTTGATAGCGCATCCATTGCGCACGCCCGCGCATCAGCTTTGGCTTGAGCTGCTCGGCCGGCAGAACGGTTTTTTTGAAGCTCTTGCCCTCGCGGTGCAGGAAGCGACCGACACTCGCAGGAGACCACGTTCAGCCAGTGCCGCCGTCAATTGATGAAGCGTCATGTTGGCATCTCGCTCAACCTCGCCCAGGACGAAAGCACGGTGCTCCCCGTCGATCAGATAGGGCCGATGACCACCAATCTTGCCGGGTGCCGCACTGCCACGGCGACGCTTGCGGCCTCGGGCGTTTCCTGGGCGAAGGCGGTGGCGATGAAAGCCGAGACGACGCCACAGACTGTGGCTGGCGGATAGTAGTTCGCGAGTCAGCCACGGTAGCGGTCGCTACGAAGCGCGCAGCACTTTGTCATCGGTACATTCCGTCCCATGCCTGAAATGAGCAGTGCAGCCATGTCGCCTCCTCCGCAGTCACCGTGGCGAAAGCAATCCTTCCGCTGCCACACGGACCTAATGTCGCCTGGCACTAGCTTGCTTCAGCAAACCACTTAGCGCAATTCTCAGGAGCTACCGTGCCCGCACCGCAGGCGAGGTCCGGGGAGGCTTGCTCACTCAGTTTGCCATTCTGGAAAGTCGCGTTCTTGCCAACGCGCATATTCGAGATATTCTCTCGCAATCGCCTCTGCAAGATCTTGTTGGAGCTCTTTGCGAAGGCACGGCATTTCGCTGATTGCCAAGCTGTGCTCTCTCGCAAAACGAATGGCGCAACGATATCCGTCAACGTCTTCCAAAGTGGGACGGACTGCATCTTCCTTCCACTGATCCGCAAGTTCCTGCAGCAATGAAGGTTGTCCTTCTCTTGTGACAAACATGTCTGTGACCCGACGCTTGGCTCTCTCCAGAAAGGCGTCCGAGTTGCCGAGCCGCAACCGCCTTACATGCCACCGAAAAGCGCCATCCCAATGCTGACTTCGCGCCATTAAATTGAGAAGGGAGATCGAACCGCCTTCGAGGATGAGCCCCGGCTGGGAACTACGCTCATCCACTTGCATTATCAGCTTACGATGGGCGGTCTCGGCGTCGATGATGCCCGCGGTTAGCGGGCGCGAATCCAAGTAGATCCGCTGGGTAGATTGCAGTTCGGAATCCGAGGGACGCCCGCTGCCGGTGGCGATTTGAGGACAGCATTGTACACGATCCAGCGCAATGACCGGCCATCCGGTCTCTCGTGCAATTTGGATTGCCGCGTCTGTTTTGCCGCTGCAGGTCGGCCCGTAAATCAAATAGATTAGCATGTGTATGCCGCTTAGTTTATCGGAACTAACCGCCCCCCAAGCACAAGATACTCGGTAGGCTTTCACCGGACTTGTCGCAAACATTTTGACAAGCGGCGATTATGCCCTGAAACGACGCCATTTTCGAACCTTGTGAAGTCCCAAAGGGCGCAAGCAGCCCGTTCTGGTCGTTCAGTCCAGTCACCAACGCCTCTGTTTGACGTTTGACGACGGTCCACTTTGCACATCTCATGCCGACTGTGACGCAACGCGGCACCTCAGGATGGTGACCTCGTTGTCTCCGGCAAAAGATCCTTGCGCGTCTTGGGTTAATCGAGGCGGCGGCGCACGGGCGCCTTATTGTCTCGGAACATGGCCAGGAAGGCGGCTGATCAACAAAAGTGGAAGACGGTGTCCCGACGACCTCACCGATTTGTGAGGCGACCGAGGATCTGCCCGACATCGTCGATCTCGTCCTCGAGGTGGGCCGTGTGCCGGCCGCCCCGCCAAAGCCTCCTCCCCTGCCGGTCCGGCTGGAAGCCTCGTCGAAACGGCGGAGTACACCAAAGCCGCCAGCGCGCAAAACACACAGACCCTCGGCGCCAAGGATTTGGCGCTTTTTGCGTGGCGTCCGCTCCGATCTTCCGGAAGGGGAGCTGGCTGCTGTTTTGGGCACTCGCTGCGCATCGCCGCTGCGCAACGCCGAATTGGACATCGAGCGGCTACGCGATGAACCGCATGGTCTGCCATTGTGAGGCTCTTGCTCGACACCAATGTCCTCTCCGAGGTGACGAGGCCGAGCCCTGACGTGCGCGTGCTGGAATGGATGGACGGGCTCGATGACGACCGCTCATTTATCAGCGTTGTGTCGATCGCCCAGATCCGGCGCGGCGCTGCCCTCATGGACAAAGGTCGGAAACGTGACGCACTGGCCGAGTGGCTCGCCCGGGACCTGCCGCAGCGCTCGAGCCGAGAGTCCTGCCCGTGGACGAACTGGTTGCCTTGGCCTGGGGCGACCTGACTGGCCTCGGGAAGCGGCGTGGCCGGGGTCTGTCATCGATGGACGGGCTGATCGCAGCCACCGCGATCTCCTGACCCATCACATGGCGGGGATCTTCATGCGCTGAGGGCGAAACACCCAGATATCCCGCACCTACCACGATCAATATGGAAACGCCTCGGTGGCAGCCACGAGTCGATGTCATTGAAGATGAGGTGATATAGGCGGATCAGCTCTGCTTTTCGCATCCTTGACGCGCGCTTCATGACAGGCCTCGGAGGGCGTCGAGTTTAGCTTCCGGTTGGATGCTTGCCCTCACCTGTGGGCTATGCTTACGGCCATCCCGATCGAGAAAAGCATCGAACGCGGCAGCGACAGCGCGAATCACAAAGCGATGCTCCCGCCGTACGCGGACAAAACCGTTTTCGAAGTCCACTATCCCGTCCTCGGCCAGCATCGCCAAGCGTTCAGCTGAATCGAGAAGACGGATCGGATCAGATCCGTGGGCGCCACAGATTGCCTGCACATCGGCCTCGAGATCGCACATTAGTCGCTCGATAATTGCGGCTCGCACGCGGTCGTCGTCGGTGAGGCGATAGCCCTTTGACGTCGCCAGACGGCCAGCTGCGATGTGCTGGATGTAGGAATCCCGTGTAACTTCGTTTTGGACGTACCCCTCGCCGACGCGGCCGATAGCCGACGCGCCGAAACCGATCAGGGTTCTGCAGGTGGTGGCCGAGTAGCCCAGCGAGTTACGCCGCAGGCGACCCGTTTTCTGTGCCAGCGCGAGCTCGTCGTCCGGCAAGGCGAAATGGTCGAGCCCGATCTCGCGGTAGCCGGCGGCAATCAGCGTCGCGGCCACGGCCGCATACTGTTCGGCGCGGGCAGCGCTGCCCGGAAGAACTGCCTCCTCGATGAGGCGCTGATTCTTTACAACCGACGGGATGTGCGCATAGCCGAACACCGCAAGCCGGTCGGGGCGCATTGCGACCGCCGCCCTCGCGGTCTCGACGCAGGACTGCACCGTTTGATGCGGGAGACCGAAGATGAGATCGAAGTTGATGCGGCTTACTCCATGCCGGCGCAGCATTTCCACGGCAGCAGACGTCTGCGCCTCACTCTGAACCCGGTTGATTGCTTTTTGAACAATGGGATCGAAGCTCTGCACGCCGAGACTCACACGGTTCACGCCGGCTGCACCTAAGGCCTCGACCATCTCGGCCGTGAACGTGCGCGGATCAATCTCGACGGCAACCGTAGCTGTTTTCGTGAGAGCGAAGCGGCGTCGCAGGAATTCCATCAGAGCGAGGAACTCGGCTGGTCCTATGAGAGACGGCGTTCCGCCGCCGAAATGCATGTCGCTCACGGGCAGCCTCTGCGGCGCTCGCTCCGAGACCAAACGGATCTCGTCACGCAGCGCCGCCACATAGTTGAGGATCGGCGCATCATGGCGGGTGATGGTGGTGGGGAAGCCACAATACCAGCACGCTGATCGGCAGAACGGAACGTGGAAATAGAGCGACACCGGATCGTCAGCCGGCAGGTTCCTGAGCCATTCCTCATAAGCCTCGGCGCCGACCGCCCCAGAGAACTCCGACACGGTCGGATAGATAGTGTACCAAGGCAGGCCGGCCTCGCGATATTTTGTGGTCTGCAACAGTTACCGTCCCATGCTGATACCACCAACCTTACCGCTGCCCTCGCCTGTGTCTTTGCGCTATGTCAGTCCGTTCCGCTTTGGGCTCGAAACTTCTATTTCGCGGCAAGGCGCTGTTCAGTCTTGGCTGGACAGCGATGGTCTGAGCACTCGGGCAGCAACTGACCATGGCTGTTCCCGCCGAGATCCTCACGCGCACCGTTTAGTTCCACTATCCCTTCCCTTCAGCTTGCGCCTGGTCGAGAAGATTCTGCTGAGCGCGGCTGCCGCATCCGACGAGATAACACGGCGTTGGGACCAGACTTAGCTCGCCAGCTAGCGCCGCCCTTTAGTGATCTCTGGCATCTCGATGAGCTCGTTTTGTGAATTGCTGGCAAGAAGCATTAGCTGTGGCGCGCCGTCTATCAGGACGAGAGCCTGCTCGACGCGACCGTCAGGTCCGCCGCAATGCCAAGGCCGGCGCGCGCCTAGTGACTCCGTGGTGGAGGCAAGGCTGCGCGTTCAGCGCGTGATTATCGACCATCGCGCTCGCTAAAATGACCGCGTCGTACCGAGCGGTGCCGCCGCATGATGTCTCAACGTCGGGGCTCACAGCAAACAAAGCTGTCGCCATTGAACGAAACTGTCGCGAAGCGAACAGACGAACCGTAGGCGAAACGTTTGCCGTTCGTGCTTGGGTTGATCCGCAAGGCAAAAAGGAAGGAAGAGCGAACCAAGGTCCGCCGGCACACTTGAGCTTCAAGCCGCAGCGCGTCGTCAGGATGGCACGCCATTTGCAGTAGCCTTTGTGACGGCCCGCCCACAACTAGCGGAGATGACGGTGGTGATTTGTACAGAATTGTTGAATGGCGTCGTTTCCGCGATAATTATATTCGTAATAACAATTGCATATCTGTAGCAATACTACCCAATCATATTCTCAATTTCTCATGAACATCTGGCATGACGAGCGCATCAAAACTGCTCAAATTCACTCAATGCGCATCGTTATCGACTGTTTCCTTAGCAAGAATTCATTCACTGACGTCAATTACTTTTACTCTTTGAACGGAGATCAACAATGAACATTAGGAGCCTCCTCCTCGGCTCAACTGCGGCACTGATTGCCGTTTCCGACGCTCGCGCCGTGACCGCCGTTGCCGAGCCTGACCCGACTGAGTACGTTAAAATCTGCGACGCTTACGGCTCGGGCTACGTCTATATTTCAGGCACTGAGACCTGCCTGCGCATCGGCGGCTATGTCCGTTACCACGTCGGCTTGGGCCATGTGGTTGATCACGCAAGAACCTCGGATGTGAGGACTGGTGAGGATCAGGGCACATGGCAAAACAACACGCGCTTCACATCGAAAACTTGGACCGGCCAGGAGACCGAACTCGGCACGTTGAAGACCTACACCGAAACCCGCATGAACTTCGGTAACCGCGACGCTTCGGTTTCGGACAGTTCTCGGTCCTATGCCTTCAACGGAGACAGCACCTTGACTTTCGCCTGGATTCAGCTTGGTGGCCTCCGAGTTGGTAAGGACTGGTCGGCCTTCGACATGTTTATTGGCGGCGCGGGTGACGTACTCAACCAGACGCCGGTTCCGTACGGCGCTTTCGATACCAATGTGGTTCAGTACTACTTCGACGCCAGGAACGGCTTTTCGGCCGTGGTTTCGCTCGAAGAAGGCTCAGGCGTGGTCGGCACAATCGACAGCTACGCTCCGCACGTAGTCGGCGGCTTGAAATACACACATGGCTGGGGCGCGATCACCGGCGTTGCCGCTTATGATAGCAACTACGAATCGGTGGCCGCCAAGGTCCGTGTCGACATCAATGTCACCAACGAACTGTTGCTGTTCGGAATGTTCGGCTACGGTTCCAATGGCAAGCTCATCGACGACTCCACGAACGCGATCGACGCTCATGGTCGCGGCTTCTATAAGATTTGGGGCGGGAACTGGGCTTTCTGGGCTGGCGCCGCTTACGAGCTCAACGAGACAACTTCGTTCAAGCTTCAGCTCTCCGGTGATCAGCTCAAGAACCATGGTGTCGCTGCAAACGTCGCCTATGCGTTTCTTCCAGATTTCACAGTTACGGCGGAACTCGACTATGGCCGCTACGGCAACTTCGCCGTCGGCAAGGTGGACGCTTCCAACGTGAACTGGACCAACGCCAACAAGAAGAGCAGTGTCGGCGGAATCCTGCGTTTCGAACGCTCATTCTAACGCGATGAAAGGGTTGAGCTCCGGTTGAGCGGACCAATCCCGCAACACTCCAAGAGAACGTCGCATGGAAGCTATACAAGATTGGAGCATCGATCTCGGGGCCGGACGATGTTTCAATCAGATCTGGTCCGGATGATCGCGCCGGCGATATTCATCGGTCGATTATGTGTTTTGATCTGCAGCTCTTTCATTTCCTCATCCTTCCGCCCGCTTGACGGACCCTGCCATCCAGCAGTACCCGGCCAGGTTTCACGTCCGAACTTGAAGTCCCAGTCGGGTCAGGACGTGTTCAACTTGTTGAGCGATTGTGGGGGTGCGGCCCGACGCACTGGAAATCGCAAATGGATCGCCTCCGTTCACCCATCCCCGCGGAAATTCGGGCGCTACGGCGTCGGCCTGCCCGCGGCCGGATCGCCGATATAGAAGGTCCCGTCAGTCTAGATCGCGTGCATGATCACCGCCAGCTTGCGCGCCACCGCGACGCAGGCCTTGCGGTAGCAGCGTTTGGCGATCGCCTGGCCCCAGCTCTTGACCTTGTCGGAGCCCTTGAAGCGCGTCATCAGGCCTGACGCCGCCTCGTAGAGCGCGCGCCGTACGTCCGCATCGCCGACTTTCGAGATGCGCCCCTGAATGTCGATCGTTGAGCCGGATTGCCAGCGTCGCGACGTCAGCCCGAAGTAGGCGGCGACGTCGCGCGAGCGGCGGAAGCGCGACGGGTCGTCGATTGCCGTCATGAACGAGAGCGCCATCACCGGGCCGACGCCGGGGATCGCCATGAAGCGCCTGCATGGCTCGCTCTTCGCGACCATCCTGACGACGAGATCGTGCAGCCGACAGTACTGTTTCCACAGCGCGGAGCGCCGTCAGCATGGCGTCGATCAGTTCGGCCGACAGCGGATCGTCCGCAACGGCGGCGCGCACCGCCTGCTCGAAAGCGCCGCATCCGACCTTGCTCAGGCGGATGCCGAACGCCTTCAGTGAGTGCCGGATGGCGTTTTCCAGGTCGAGGAACTTGGCCTTCAGGTTGCGCCGGTGGGTCAAGAGAAGCTTCGTCCGGTAGCAGCTTTGCGACTTGATGTAGGCCTGGCGGAACCAGCCGGTGCGCATCAGATGGGCGATGCCCCAGCGCATCGGCCTTGTCGGTTTTGTTGCCCTGCGCCGCCATCGCGGCGCGCACATGCACCGTCTCCAGGCAGATCGCCGGCAGGCCGAGTTTCTTGAGCTCGGGATGCAGCCAGGGCGACAGCGATCCTGCCTCTTGGCCGACGCGGCGCAGGCGCCCCAGGTACGGTTTGAGGATCTCGAGGATCGCCTCGGGATCGGTCACCACCGCCTGCAGATGCACCGCGCCCTCCCCGTCCACGACGCACACCGCCGTCTCGTCCATCAACACGTCCAGCCCACAAAGAATTCCATCAGCTGCCTCCTGTGTTGTTTCACAGGAGATTTTTTAGCAAGCCGGCGAGAAGCGCGATGCGGACGTGAAAGATGAAGGAGCGACCTGCCGATTACGGGCCGCAATCGTCCCGTTGCCTGTGTAAACGTCCGGACCCTGAACGTATTTGGGCTAGTGGAGGCTGTTCGTCCCTTCAGATCGGCCGGTGGGCGTGCGAACGGTTAATCCATTTCAGATTGCGCGATCCGATCGACATGGATAACCTTCATGCGGCGATTCCTGCCAGACCTGTCGCCAGGTCAAAGTGGACATGGACTACCTGCAAACGTGAATCGATCCTTTGGGTCGTCTCGTAATTGGCGACAGACGATCATGAAAAAGGAACGGTCACATGGCCTCTATTCTGCTAACCCTCGACAATATCGATTTTGTGAAATCCGAGTTGCGCAAGGCAATGCCGGGGGGGGGAATTCTGCGCACCTCACCGAAGCGCTTGCATTTGGCGTTGGATATGACACGCACGCAGCTCTGCTGGCGGCGATCAAGACCTGCACCCGGCATCGTCCTATTCTGGCGAAGGTTGACGATGAAAAGATTGCCGCACGACTAGCCGCGCTTGGGAACAACATGTTTGGTGTCGTTTCCACAGGGACTACCCTCAGGTCGCCCTCAATGCCCGAGCACATATGGGTGGAATTCCGCAACGGTAATGTCAATGCCAACAATTACTGGTTCCGGGAATGCCGGAACCGCGACATTCCCAACTTGCGTATTTCCAAGCGCACCAAGTACGTCAAATTGAACTGGGATTGCATATCTCTGGACGGCCGTAGCGAGGCCCACGTGATGGGCGAGAGCGGAAGCGCCCTGACAAAAGCTATGTTCAAAACGTATCAAGGAATCGCCCGCCGCATACCGGGAAAGTCGTTATTCTCTGGCTCGAGCTTCGTGGGTTCTGTGGATCCACTACTGCCGGAATTAAGCTTGCGATCTTGCTGATGAATTCTTCGCTATGCTCTACGAGCCTACGCGAGGGCAAGCACTCGCAGCCTGAATGGTCGGAAGAGAGGGGCGCCGACCGGACGCCCCTTATCCGACTTCGACGTGAAACTTCGGATAGGCATCCCTGAATGCCGCGAGGGCACCGGATCGGATCTGGTTCAACCTGACCGCGACATCTGAGTCGACAGTGAATACGGGGCAATCCGGATTCCCGCACCCGCAAGGCCTGATGGTCTTGTCACGCAGACCGGACGCAAAAGCGCGTCGCAATTGATCTACCAGTTGCACGGAACGACTCACGCTCGTCTTTTTATGCCGATCCCGCAGATGATGGAGGGAGGGGATACGCCTTATCTCGTCGCCCTCGCGCGTTCGCCAAATGCCCGTATTCAGCGCGGAGATGGTATCGTCAATGGCCTGCCTAAACGCGTGTAGCGAACACTCTTGCTGAAATGGCGTGCGAAATGCCGGGCGATCAAACACGATGGCCATCTGAGCAAGAGCATCCATATCCGACAGACCCGCAAAGTCCTCAGCAAACCGCGTCAGTTCGGCAGCCTTGTCAGGAAATTCCTCTCCCTCGCAAAATCGCTTCAGCAGGTCTTCGCCGATCAAGCGCAAATGCTCCTCCAGCTCCGCGCCGCCCCAGATTGACAAATTATCGATACCGTTCGCCTTGGCAAATTTCTGAACGGCATCGCGGCGGCTAGCGGATACGGCGCCCCGCGTCACAAATTTGAGAGCTTCGAATTTCGTTGGAGAGGACAGCAGCCTTTGAATGTCATGCTCGGCCTTGGCCTGAGTGAGACTGCTGCGATTGACGCACTGGATAACGCTCCGGCGTGGCGGGCCATCGTCCAGCCGTTCAACTCCGACAATATCGCGTCCATGATCGCCTCCGGCTTGCCCATACCATGCGACATCGGTCCATCCGGCCCTGACATGGTAGGCAAAGACCAATCGTTCGAATTCGGGTCCGCCGAAATCCTCAAAATGGATTCTCTGAACTAGCTTCGAGATTTTTGGCATGTGTGATGCCGTCCCCAAATTCAGCCCAATTCAGCCATTCAGGAGTGCTATAAAAGGGCTAGGAATCGATAGCCTAAAGTCATGAGCCAACAAAAATATAAACGCAATCACTGGGTCCCTAAGGCATACTTGCGGGCGTTCGCCTGCGATAGTAGCTGTGAGAAAAATTTGGACTTTCGGGAAGTCAGGCGGCGATCCCCTCAAGCGATCTATCTCAAAGGTCGCCGTGAAATTTTACCTTTATGCCCCCGTCGAAAACGGCCAGCGCAATTACCAACTCGAACAGAAGCTCAGCAATCTTGAGCAGCTTTTTGGCATGCCGTTCTGGTCAGAAATCAGCACGGGGTATATCGATCTCAGTAACAAGGTTACGCGCGAGGGCATCGCTCTTCTGACGGCGGTTATGTACCTGCGCAATCCATCCTTCTTCAATCGGACCGCTGAAATTTATCAGCATCTTCGATCCTTCTACATGGCAGCCGGCGAACCGCCTGACAGGGTGGAAATCGGCGGACGAAAGTACGACGTGGATAAGGCATCATGGCCCGCGTATCGGGACGCAGGCGAAGATGATGTAAAGCGCATGTGGCTGGATAATTGACCCAAGCCTCATCGCTGGCCGAGTTGCTGTTAAATATGAGGTGGTCCATCATAACTTCGGAGAGACCGGTTTTCATCACATCAGACAGCCCGGTGACGGTTCTGCATCCGAGCATGCGTTTCCGCGGCCTCAAGGATGCGGAGACGAGCGTCATATTTCCGCTCAGTCCGACTCGCGTTCTGCATCTGGACAATCGGAACTCTGAGCCCGACTGCCAGTATTATGCGGTACCTGGAAAGGGTGAGGTTCAGAACATTCTCAACTGGCGTAACGTCGTCGAGCATATGTTCACACACCGTCACCCGGATGAAGTCAGCGCCGAAATGTTCGCCGTAGACGAAAAGGCTGCTTGAGGCCGCTGCTACGCAATCCTGAAGAGTGCTTTCGCACCTACCCACCACGCGCGTATGTTATGATCTATATTTCGGGAAGCACCGTGGGAGATCACCCTCAAACCCGCATCACAATCATAGACTTGGCGCAAGGCGTATATAGTCACACCCATCACGCGGGAGTCGCCGATCGGGCGATGCGCCGGTATCACCCGTACTCATTCGATTTTGACTCGACTCCAATGCTCCTCGATGAGCCCGGCGAGACGTGGGACAATGAAGCAAAGACGCTGCATGCTGAGAACCGCGAGAAGACAATATCGCGCATAAAGGACGAATACGGCACGTGGAATCAGGACGCAATCGTTCAAAACATTGTCGATCCCGGCGCAAAGCCAATGTCCCTGGTTGCGTACCATAATCGCTTCTATCATCAGGCTCGCCAGGCGTTCGTTGTAGGTGCCTACTATCCGGCTCTCGTTGCGGCTTGCGCGTTGGGTGTGCGCATCCTCGATCACTTGGTTCTGGACTTGCGGGGCAGTTTCAAGAGCTCGCCTCACTACAAAAACGTATATCTCGTTCGATGACTGGCCATTTGCCGTCAACGTGCTTTCCGAGTGGGGTGTTTTTGCGGATGGTGTCGGCGATTATTTCCTGGAGTTAGCTAAGCTGCGAAACCGGTCAATCCATTTCAACGCGGATACCTATGCGGCGCCGCGCGAAGACGCTCTTTCGTCACTGCAATTATTTAGCGCGATCATTTCCAAGCAGTTCGGCTATTTTGGCCGGCAACCGTGGTTCATTGCCGATACACCTGGAGCTCAGTTCGTCAAGAAATCCTTTGGGACTGTACCCTTTGTGCAAACGTACATCCTGGCGCGCATGGCGATGGGAGCCTGAGCGACGAGGAATTTGCCAAGGCATACCGGGAGCGAGATCGTGCGCGCGTGGTAACGAGGGAAATGATTGAGCGAGAGTTAAATCTGGCCACTAGATGAACGTTCTTGAAGGTCACCGGCCACTCTTGCGACAAGCCTCGACACCGAACGGACCGACCATCGGGCCGATCAGCCTTGGCAAACAGAGCTAGCTTGAACATCGGGCGTTCGCTACATAGCGCTCATGATCGAGCCCTCAGAGTTTGCCAGCTGCTTCATCGAAACTTTCGACAAGAGTGCCCTAAAGATATTCCGTAGTTGGCTTGCCAAGAAGCCAGCTACTACCAAGTGGATCATTGCAGGGGACTTCGCGCTACGCGACAAGAGCCGCCCAGGCGACTGCTTCGCCTTCAGCATCATCCCGTACGATTTGTTTCCCGCAGACTTTGCCGAAGAGGTTCGGCAGAACCTCCCGAGAGACTTAAAGGACAGCAAGACACTTGGCGCCAATGCAGCGGCTTGGCTGCGGGACTCGCGCCATTTTCACATCCTGATACCGATGAGGCAGGATCGGGCCTTCTATAGTAATGGGGACATGAAGCCGAGAGACGTCATCCAAGAGAGCTTGGCGCTGACAGTGGCGGCGCTCATCTCGGCGGAACGAGGCGACGAACAGATCCGGAGATTCAAGGCTGCGATCCAAAAAACGAAGGCCAATTCATTCAATGTGGGGCTCTTCACCGATCTCACTCTGCTAGCCCTGTACCTTGCCATCATCTCGTTGATATTGTGTCGCGACCGCAAACCGGAAATGATTAGTTGGTTCTGCGACCGTGACAGCATGATCAATTACTGCGATAGCCTCGTTTGGGACTACGCAATCAATAACTTTGTTGGGTTGGCTGGACTTCTGGACATAGATGCATCGGGCATCATACCTGGAGTCGCTATTCCGGATAGCAGCACCGGCAAGGAAGTAATGTGGTTCGACCATTATATCCGGGCAGCAGACTGGCTAGCAGGAGCCATCGCAGCTTGGGACCGAGAGGCCAATTCCCTTCCCGGCGAGCAGGACAAGTATGTCCGAGTAATCGAAGACGTGGTGACCGAAAGTGATAACACCGTTATCCTTCCGGTCTATCTGGCAAAAGACGGAACACTGACAATCACGCGTCTCGAACTGACACGGGAATCTGCGGGAGATGACACACCAGATGGAGCAGTCCCCTCCACGTCTTGAAGACATCCTGATGTCGTGTCGGTGAGACGGGATCGACCTGATTCTTGCGCGGCGTCGCTTATTTGCGTTTCTGGCCGAACACCCGCTCCAAGTTCTCATACACCCCGCGATGCCGTTCTTCTGGCATGCGATCCAGATTGTGCAGCTTCCAGCGAACGGCGGGCAGCTTGTCCGCCCCTTCAATGCCGAGCAGATCCCATTGCGGGCGACGGGCTTTGAAGGAGAGCAGGAATTTTCGCTGATCGTCGGTCAATGCCTGATTTAGCCCGGTGATCAGCCGCTCGCGAACGTCGAGCAATTCATCGAGGCTCACCTCGATCTGCGACATGCGCAGAAATTCTCCTTCGTAGATGCCGGCAATGTCCTTGCGGGTTGGTTGTAGGAGTTCAGCCATCGTTCGGTTGTGACTGATGAGGTAGACGAGAAAAGTCTTCACCAAATCTTCGGTCAGCCCTTCATTCTCGAGCAGCAATTTGATATCGAAGAGATCACGCGGATGTTGGCGGTCAAGCGCCGCGCAGATTTTTCCGGCATATAGATCGGGGATCGAAAGAAGCTGCATCTCGACGTAACCGAATTGCTCTTCGACTGCGGGCGACACCTCCCGTAGCTCCTCGGGGAATACTGAGCCGCGCAGCACAGGGGAGAGTTCGATCTTGATCCGATCGCCGCCTTGGGTCACGAAAAGACGCAAGGCATCCCGCTGATCTTCGTACGATCTGATGATCTCCGTATCGGGCATCGCCTTTGAGATCGCATCAGCAATGCGCGAGAGCGCTTTAGCAATCTTCTTAAGCGCTTCGTCACGCTGGTCCATGGGCAGATAGACGAGATCGATGTCGACGGAGAGCCGCGGCAGATCGCGAACAAAGAGATTGATGGCGGTGCCGCCTTTGAGGGCGAAACACGTCTCCGCCGCGACCAGCGGCAAGACACGCGTCAGGAGTCGGACTTGTCTGTAATAAGGGCTGGTTGTGTCCACATCTCCTCCGGAACCGTTATGCGGTATTTTGGATCGAGTCTGCCGCCTCTGACCAGCATTCTGTTACCGCTACCAAGGCCAAGCTCATCAAGCGCTTCGGGTTTGGGAAGCTTCTTCAGCCAGGCGTAGGAATGACGCTCGGCCATCCAGTAGAACAGCCTGCGCAATTTGACGCTCGTGCACTTGCGCAAGAGTTGCTCCATGCGCCTTGGTGAGAGCGTGGTCATGCCCTGGAGAAGCTGGTCGGCGTGCTCGAAGGATATGGCGCCCGGCACGTCCATCAGGACTTCAAGGTAAGCCCGCTCGGGCGATGACATGGTGAACGGCCAAGCGCCTGTCCGCTGACCCGGTATGCTGCTATCCACGAGCGTTCGCTCGTTTGTGTCGTACTCGCGGTTGACGAGGCCGGAACCGCCTAGCGAGGAGAGACGATTGTGGCGAACGAACTGGACTGAAGGCAGCGCACTCCCTAGCCAGGCCGGCAAAACGTCTTTGCCGTAAAGATGGACCGCGCGTTGCCTCGACAATGGCAGGTAGTGCGCAAATCCTTGCAATTCGAGCGCTGTCAATCCGCCGACACTTAGATCCGTGCGGAAGATGGTCTGCAGTGCGGTGACGATGCCCTGCCAGGTAAGGTGTGTACTGGGGCGTATATAGACACCGGACGCGACCAGCGTGAGCTGCCTGCTTTTGACCAGATTATCGAGCGCGTGGCGATCGAAGTCCGGATTCTGCTCGGACAGCCAACGCTTCGTCACCGGTAGCCCCTCAGGCACCAGGTTTCGCAGCAATTGTCTTCGGTCGGTGTTCGTTGGCATAGGTTTAAAAAACACTTTCGATGCGGCGATCATCGCCGTATTTTGCGACTCTCATAAACTATCACTTTTAAAGTGAATTTACAATCTTTCAAAAATGCGGCGATGATCGCCGCAAATTTAAATATTTGCAAACAAGCACTCTACTCAATACGCGAGGCTCAGCGGGTTCTTTCGTGTTCGTCCGATAGGCGCCGCGCGTCAGCACGATGGAGTTGACGGGAACTACTGAACGAATCCAGGCACACGCCAGTCACGTGCGTTCCACCAATCTTAAATTGCAGCTTGGGTGAGACATTGGCGGCGCTTATGCTGCATGAATGGACCAAAATTATATTCCACGATCGCTCTATCACGGGGACAGGATCATTTCAGAGGCGGCTTTGCTCGCCGAAGAGGCACTCATTGTTGTGCTAGCAGAACCAGGTGCTGGCAAGAGCGATCTTCTGACGAGCATGGCCGCCCATTTAGGTGGTGAATTCTGCACAGCAACCAGCTTCCGTCACCGCTCGGTGATAGCCGAGGTTCCGTCATTGGTCATCGATGCTCTCGATGAAGTGGCCCGTATAGACCAATCTGCAATTGATCAGATCATCGTCAAGGCAAAGGAGTCGCAGGCGGGTATCGTCGTGCTGGCCTGTCGCTCCAGTGAATGGGACCCGGCACGAACCCGGCTTTTGCAACAGTGCTTCGGCTCTGAGCCGGCCGTGGTACGGCTTTTGCCGTTTTCCGAAGCGGAACAGAAGCTGCTTTTTGAAGCCTATCTTCCGGGAGAGGATTTCACAGCGTTCCTCAATGAAGCTGCTCGCTTCGAGCTCGTGCCGCTTTTAGGTAATCCACAATTTCTCAAGCTCTTCTCTGACGCCTATGTGCAGAGCGGTCGGAAGTTCGTGACAAAAAGCAGGATTTTCGTTGACGCGGTCGAGAGGCTGACCTCGGAGCGAAGCGCATCGCCAAAACAGCGCGGACGGCCGCCCTCTGATGCAATTATCCGCGTCGGAGAAGAGCTCTTTGCAAAACTGCTGTTATCGGGATCAACAGGCTTATCTTCTGTAGAGCAGCCAGGCGATATGGATTTCCCGTATCTGCGGGCGGTCAGCACCGCTGACCTGTCATTGTTGCAATCCACGCTCGACACGCGGCTCTTCAAACCATCAGCCACACCCGCGAGGCACGAGCCGGTGCATCGCATCGTTTCAGAATATTGTGCCGCACGCTATCTTGCGACACGCATTGACGATGCTACCGATCCGCTTTCCCTTGGCCGGTGTCTCGCGGTAATCGCGCCCAACAGCGTAGTGCGCGACGAGCTTCGGGGCATGCTCGGATGGATGGCGGCTGTAGGAAGTCCCCATATCCAACGGGCTTGTATCGACGTCGACCCTTATGCGGTGCTGGCCAACGGCGACCCGTCGCAACTTACGTCGTCATCCAAGCATCTTCTCATGACACGACTGCGCGAGCTCTCAAAAATCGATCCGTATTTCCGCCGCAGCGACTCCTGGCGGCGATTTAGCGTGGCTGGCCTCTTCAGCGTCGATATGGTCGATGACCTGAAAGAGCAGCTGACTGGCGACAAAGTCGCGCCCGAGTTGCGCGATCTTCTTCTCGAACTTCTTCAAGCATCCGACGCTATCCCGCACCTCGAAGAAGAGCTTTGCTGCATCATGCTCGACGCTGACAACCAGTTGTCGTCTCGTATGCGTGCGCAGCACCTTCTCACGGAATTGCCGGACCGCGACCGCGGGCCGGATGTCACAACCCTGATTGCGATGGGCGATACAGCCTCGTTGCGTATCGCGACTGATATCACCGAATTGGGTATGAAGGTGATCGGAAGGGAGCAGGTACTCGCCTTGCTCCAAAGAATTGCAGCAACAGGGAAGGTCAGGAAACGACGCGATCAAGCGGCGCCGGAGCTTCGTTTTTACGTGAGGCAGTTTATCAGCACGTTCGACCTGCCCGGCACAGAATGGCTTCTCGACGAGCTTACCCGTGGCCTCACCTGCACATGCGGTGCAACACGCGAACATCGATGCAATTGTCGTATCGAGGTCAGCAAGATCGCCGGCTCACTGCTTGACCAATATTTCAAGCTGTCGACCAAAACACATGCGCCAGACAAAATTTGGGGATGGACGAAATCTCTGACGTTTGATCGCACCAAATCGTCAGATCAGAGCATCGCAGTGCAGGCACTGACCGAGAACGACGAATTACGGCAGGCGATACATCGGCTCGCTTTCGCAGGTTGTGCCGACGACAAGGACGTATGGGACGTTCGGATGCGCCTCTCGATGAGCCAGCGTCATTCGGGGTTGCAGATGAACCTACGTGATTATCGTGCCCTGCTCGACCATGCCTTTGAAACGGGCAATGCCGCATTGTGGGGCGGATTTTATTCCATGCATAACATTTATTCGGAAAAGAAAGGTCCAGACGATTTCCGGGCCTTGATGCGCAGGCAAGGACGCGAACGATCAGAGCTGCTCAGAATCTGGTCCAAGCGTGAGCGTGAAACCCGTTCATTGATAGACAAGGATCGGTATCGCTGGCCGAGATCAAACCGTAGATGGCAACGCAAGGAAGATCAAACCAAACTAGCGAGGCTAGCCTTTTTTCGAGAAAATTTGGCAAGAATCGAGGCCGGTGCGCACTGGGGTGCACTCCGACTGATTGCCGACTACTACCTTCTCCAACCCGAAAAGATGGGTGAGATATTCGATGACGTTCGCAGCGCTGCCAGAGCGCTTCTGAACAGCTTCCCCTTGCTCGACGAGCATGTTCCGACTCTATCAGCTCTTTCTCAACAACGGAAGGCGGTCACGCGGGTGCTGCACGCCGCATGTCTCGCATATTTTCGCGGGTCAGGAACTCTTGAGCGGATCGATCGTAAAGTCCTTGCCGCCGTGAAGACTGATTTGGGGGGGTATGGTGGATATGGGGAAGGAGAAGGCAAGGCTTTGCAAGCCGAGATCGATCGACTGCTGTTTGGGGATCTTTCGGATGTCGAAGCCTATGCGCGAGAATTTATCGAACCCCAGCTAACTCAACCGGGCGACCCACCTACCGATGTCGGCTGGCTTCGTCACAAACAGGCATTCAAACCTCTTCAAAAAACACTGGCGTTGGAATGGCTGGAGCGGTTTCCGGAAATGCCCAAGGGGGCCAGAGATACGCTCTTTGACATCTGTGCGGAGCATGCTGATCGCTCAAGACTACGGCACTTAATCGAACAACAATGTGCGGCGTGGACCGGGCGTGAAGCTACGACCGACGACGAAAAGTCCGACCAAAAATTCTGGTTTCTGCGGGCACTATTCTTCCTAGAAGATCCGCCGGGAGCTGTTTGGGAAGCGCTAAAGGCTGATCCGCAGACGATAACCCGTTTGGAGCATCGAGCGGGCCGGTTTTATCGGGATGACGCGGTGGGGTGGCCTGTGCTCTCGGCCAAGAAGGTATTTGCAATCTTAGACGCATACGTCGATGTATGGCCGAAGGTCTTTCTACCCAGCTCGTGGGGTACGGGCGACCCGCCCGGCGAAACGGCCTATCGCTTTCTGAGCGATGTGGTTCACCTAATAGGACGCGATTCTCCTGATCAGAGCCTCCCGGTCCTGGACAAGCTTTTGTCCGATGATCGCTTTGCTGATTTCCACAGGGATGCCCGCAGCATGAAAGCTGCGGCGCACCGGAAACAGGCGCTACAGGATTTTCGAACGCCCTCTGCAAAGGACATCGTCAATTTTCTCGACCATAGCAAGATCGCCACCGTGGAGGATTTGCGTGCATTGTTGGTTGAAGAACTGGTGGAATACCAGCGATGGGTTCAGGGCGCCGAGACCGACCCGCTCAACATGTTCTATCCGGGCGGCGAGCACCTCGATGAAAATAGTTCGCGCGATCGGATCGTTGACCGGCTACAGGTGAAAATGTCGGCCTTGAACCTCTCGGTCACAATCGAACATCACATGGCGCATGCGAACCGATGCGACATCACAGCATCAGTGATTATTGACGGTCGACGGCGGCTGCTCGTCATCGAGGTCAAAGGGCAGTGGCATTCAAAGCTCTTTTCAGCCGCCTCGGCGCAGCTTCACGACCGCTATAGCGTGCACCCTGATGCGGCGGATCAAGGCATCTATCTCGTTCTATGGTTCGGGGCAGGTGAGAAAATCGCGGGGCGTAAAGACTTATCCATAACGACGACGGCACAGCTAAAGGACGCTATTATTGAACAGATGCCGGTCGATCTACGCCGGGTCATCGACGTGGTCATACTGGATCTTTCGCGAAGACCTTGCGGCTCGGGGGATGCAACGGGGGTGCGCAGCGACCCCCTTGCCAAGAAGGTGCGGAAAAAGCGCGGTACACCCGCACACATTTTGCGAAACGCGCGAACGGAGTTCGTTTGGTTCATCTGAACCGCGTTCGGATGCTTCAATTCAGCTTCATATTGCGAGGCCAGAGGCCGTCGACAAGCTTTTGGTCGAGGAATTTCTCCCCCATATCCTTTTCGCGTTTCTCTATCGCTCGCTTAAGTTCAGAGCGCTGTCGCTCGAATATGATCTGAGAATGATGGTTCAGTTTACATCCATCAAGCATCCGCCAGACGCGACGGTCAGCACTGCTCTTGAGGAGTTCGAAATCCGCTGACGCGTATATGCCATTGTCGGCTGACCTGAACTGCTCCAGCCAATGAACAATTGAGCGGCGGCGCTCCCTCCATCCTTCGGCATAGCGCCAGACATTTCCGAGCCAAGACGCCTGTATGTCCAGGCGCTCTAGGTCTTCGACACGCGGCGACGAAAGGCCCAGATAGCCCCGAACAATCATAGCCCGCCCCCGTCTCCAGATGGAGGGTGATTGGGCTTCAGAAATAGTCCAACCGATCAATCGCTGCTGGAGGTCTGGAGTCTCTGCGTGCAAGGTGCAATCGAGTAGCTCGCGGTCGTTTTCACAGAAGTCGAACGCTTCAATCTGAAGTGCCCACCCCTTGGGGCTCGTGCACGCGAAAGGCATGGTGAGAAGCCAGTCCGAGCCGAGGTTCGTTCGATATACAGTATGATGTCTCGTAGACAGGAGGTTACGCCATATCGAGGCAAAACGAATTGGGTCGCATTTGAGTCCAACGGAGACCATCGGATATAGGAGACCAGGCTCATGGACAGCGAGTTGATTCAGATTGTCAGCAGACTGAATCGAGAGGAAATCCGCAATAGCCTCAAAGGCGGTCGGCTCTGCGGTCCAGAGCGTTTCAAGGCCAGCGCTCGGAATGGTCCAGTCGGGACGCCGCCTGCCGCTTGCAAGGGTCGATTGATCCGAACGCTGAACAGCCTCAATTGCTTGGTCAATGATTTCTTGGCGCGCATCGGCATCGAACCCCAATCGAAATCGTTCGGCCAGCGTGAGAGCCGATTTATTGAGACCGTGCTGAAGCGTGACACTTCGAGTTTCCAGTTGAGTGTCATCGGTTGCAAAATTGGAAATGGACGTCGCCGGCAATGGTCGCTTCTCTGCGTCCAAGACTGACCGCAGTTTGGCGATCAAAATGGCACTGATCACCGCTGGCCCATCCTTTGTATTCTCGGCGGCGCGCACAAGATGGCGAGGATGAAGACGCCGAACCACCTCATTGAGGGAAAGCGACGCCTTTGCGAGAACCAAACTTCCCCAGAAGGCTTCATCATCGTCTCGGGCATTCCCGACAGTCCAATCCAAGGCGATCAACTCGGCAGCCGCCGCAGGCGCATCGGATTTAGCCAAAATCTCCAGTTCGGGCGCTCGGCAATGCGGAGATGATTGTCTCAGGCGCTCCAGCAATGCAGTGCGCAGGGCATTGGTCAAATCCACACCCGTGGCAGCCACCAAAAAGAGCGCACTTCGCAATCGATTTCGTTCGAGGCCGCCATGAATAGCTTTCGCCAATGCATCGAGCCCAGTGGCACTCGGAATGCTGAACGTCAGCGCCAAATCACGATAGATAACTTGCGACGGTTCCAAGCTCAGGAGCAGGCTAATCTGCTCGTCGCCGTCCTTTGCCAACAAAAATTGGGCCGCCATCCGCAGATTCGCGCTATCCGGATCGTCTCCAGGTATCGACATAAGCGGCACAAGGTCGGCTGCATCAAGTACCGACATTTCCATGATGATAACAAACATGGCTCTTTCCGGCGACACTTGGCCGGCCGCGACGTGACCCGAAAGTCGGCGCGTAATGGCTGCTCTATCATCGCGCGCTGCCCGGGCCAAAACGGGCATCCAATGCTCTAATGCAAGGGATTCGGAAGTGTGGCCCCTTGATTGATAGATTGCCGTAACGTCGAGATTTCTTGCAAAATCCGTGGCCTCGCGAACAAGGCTTTCCGGTAGTCTCATCTTAGGATGGAGTAGCCAGTCCCGCGCATATGACAAGCGAACATGAGGTTTTTCGGTTTGGTCGGCGACCTTCTGAGTGGCTTCCTCGACGGTTGCAGGTCTTTCCCATACTGAAATTGTTTTGATTAACTCTTGTCGTTCGTCTCTAAGCCCAGATTTGTCAAAGGCGTCTGCAACGACGGTCATGGCCTGAGGCGTCCCAATTGCCCATCCAAGTGAACCTGCGGCATGCGCCATCAGAATGTCATTGCCCAAGGTGAAAGATTGCGCTTGTGACAACGCTTGATCGACTAGGGCGATCTCGGAGGGTTCGGCACCGCGCAGCAGCGCTGCGATATATTTATCGTCATGGTCTCCGTACCGAACAGACCCGGCTATGGACCAAACCCTTATCAAAGGCATCAGGTCATCACGACTGTGAAAAGCAAGAACGCTAACGGCGTAGCCAAAGGCGTGCGATCCATCAGGCTCTTCGCCATCTGCTATGGTGAGAGTTTCATCGGCCTCCTTGAACGGTTTATTCAAAACCAAGCGATCGCCGAGGCGTTTGCGCAGTCGCTCAAGTCGCTTTTCACGCAAAGCAGACCGGTCGTCTGTTTGCCCCAAGAATGGCCACTCCATTAGACCGATCAAGCCGGCCCAATGACGAGCACGTTCAATCAGTGCTACCCTCAATTCGCTCGCACCAGTGAGGGGTCTAATAATATAAGCAAGGCGTTCGGACGCCTCTGCGTCGCCTGCGAACCAGACGTATTCGGCGACATCCACAAGAGCTGTGTTTATGCGCCGTGAAATAGCAAGAATGTCGTCTTCGTGTTCGTCGGAAAGGTTTGGCCTATCGAGCCAAAGGGCGAATATCGCGGCTTGGGCTGCTCTCCTACCGTCCGCTAATGCGGCGGCCCAACTGGCAACTCGAAGCACTTCACAATCGAATGAGGCCCCGCCCCACGGCTCTATCCAGCTTCGAACTTCACTGACAATCTGTCCAATCGTCCAATCCGCAGGAAGTTCTAGCGCTCGGCGCCAGAGATCCCAGCCAAGTGCAAATGCCGCGAATGACAATGTTAGACGGGTATCTTCCCCGGACCGTTCGGCAAGCCCGCCGTCAACCAGTTCCGTAAGTGTTTGCAAGACGCGCTCTGGATTGTCCGCAAAAGGGTTTGCGTTCCGGACGGCGTGATGTAGGTCAGCCGTCGCTATTCGCGAAGGATTCGGCGATGCCTTATCGATTGCCTTTGCAACTTGCCGGAGTGCTTCCTTGAAATCGGGTTCCGCAAGGATGTCACGGTTTCGTGCCAGGCGGTCTTTCCAGTCCTCCCAATACAAGCGAGCTGGCGTGAACTCGCCCACTTTTTCAAGCTCTTCACGGTATCGGAGTGCTAGGTCGAAAAGTCGCGGACGGCGTAGCAATTCCGTCATTTCATCGGATAAAGAGGATCGGGGAATTTTGTGGTTCTTAAGACCTCGGTCGAGTTCCGCGTCTGCGAAGAGGCCTATACGGATAACCTGCGGTTTCTGGCTCAGTCCAACAAACTCATTGAAATCGTGCTCGAACGCATAGGGACGACACGTAGCAAGAACACGAACGCGCTGGCGATAGGGTTCGTCTTGCAGTCGCGTCAGCAACTCGGTCCAATCGCTCTTTCGTCGTTCGTTGAGACCGTCAAGAAAAAGTGTCACGATAGGGGCTTGGATATCGTCATAACTGAGCAACATCTCGGCTTTCTTGACCCATTCCGCAGGGGAGCGACCCAACATCATGCTGAGCGCGCAACTCATGAGTGTTATGGGGTCTTTCGAAACGGAAACCGCTTTGGTAACCGGAAGCAAGAGGGTCTCAG
The DNA here is from genome assembly GCF_040319515.1 of Mesorhizobium sp. M0909. Classification (NCBI taxonomy): domain Bacteria; kingdom Pseudomonadati; phylum Pseudomonadota; class Alphaproteobacteria; order Hyphomicrobiales; family Phyllobacteriaceae; genus Mesorhizobium; species Mesorhizobium sp. M0909. The sequence continues at coordinate 45,075 of NZ_JAMYOA010000019.1, read as the reverse complement.
AGGCATTCTCCAAAAGCCAATGAAGAGCGGAGAGAGTCTTGCCAACTCCTTCGTCGCCGACAAAAAAGCAGGGATTTCCCTTTGTCGCCGCGGCTTTAATGCTTGCGCTGTTAGCATCGACCACATCACGGCGAACGAATTCGGCCCACGGGTCACCCAACCGTCCAGGGGCGGGTCTAGCCCTGAGGCGACGGACCAGTTTCTGCGGTTCCGACATCGTCTCTCGCCACCAGGCATCGACTGCCGCACGCAACGTCGCAAGCGTGAAATCGGGTCCCGAGAGTTTTTGGCGAAGCTCAAGAGCCCGCCCAGAGAAATTTGGCTCCCGTCTAAGGCGGTCGATTGCGGCTTGGGCTTCTGCCGGAAGCCGTAGGGCAGCGGCCTTTGGCGCCATAGCAATCAATTGGACAAGGTCTGAGCCGCCCGTGGGCGGAGCGTCGAGCGTGAGAAGGCCGATTGCTTTTTCTTCCGCCTCGCGGCGGAGTGCTCGTTCAAGTTGCTCTGGGACAGGCCGACTAGCAGCGAGCACCCAAAGATCAGGTTTCGGCTCACGATGGGTCGCTTCAACGAAGCCACCGAGTACATTGCGCTGATTTAAAGAAGTAGTGTCTCGATAGAGCTTGGCTTCGAAAACCGTTTCAAACGGGCCTCGTGCACTTCCGTCACCCCCGTACTGGCTTCCGCTTCGCGAACAAAAGAAGCGTCTCCCACAGATTTCTGACAGCGCCTCGCCTACAAGATTCTCGAATTCGCTGTCTACTATGCTTTGCATATGCCGAAGCAGAACTTCTTCATCGAGCGGCCTTTTCGTTGCCCCGCGTTTCTTCCGGCTAGCCATTTTCTTCATCTTTCCCGCCAATCACTGCGGCTGAGGTCAGGGACAACCGGGCAGGTCGCAGGGGCGGCCAGCTACTAACGCGAGCTCTCAGCTCATCGAATACATCGGCCTGCCCGCACTTGGCGTGCTACCGGTGCCCCTGTTCCGGATGGTCGCACCATACGCCGAAAATCGCTCATCTCCAGCGGGGATCGGATGGCACCGTCATGATCATACCCGCTGGCATGGAGCTGCGCCAAACGCCGGCATCGATCTTGTCGGTCTTGATCCTGGCATGGGCGATCGCCTTCACCTGCATCGGGTTGGCGACAATCACCCGGCCGACATAGGGCGACAGAACCCGCACCACCGCCATGGCGTTGCCCGTGGCCTCGACGACAACCTCATCCGTCCGTCGCAAATTGCGGCCGAACCCTTCCAGTCCCGAGCGGGTCATGTCGAGCCGTTCGTGATGGCGCAGCCGGCCGTCTTCCCAAACCACCACCTCCGCAAAGGTGCGGTGGATGTCCATTCCAATCACACGTCTCATCGGCTCCCTCTCCTCAACAATCGGGAGCCAGCGGGCGACGCGACACCTACGGATCCGCGCTCTCGGCGCAACCGGGCAGGTCGCAGGGGCGGCCAGCTACTAACGCGAGCTCGCAGCTCATCGAATACATCGGCCTGCCTGCACTTGGCGTGCTCCCGGTGCCCCTGTCCCGGATGGTCGCACCATACGCCGAAAATCGCTCATCTCCAGCGGGGATCGGATGGCACCGTCATGATCATACCGGTTACCAACATGCTGGAGCGGCTGAACCAGGAGATCAAGCGGCGCACCCTGGTCGTTCGCATCTTCCCCAACCCGCGGAGCTGTCTGCGGCTGGTTCGGGCATTGGCGGTGGAGATCCACGAGAACTGGCTCGAGGCGACCCGCTACCTCAACATGGATCATCTGCGCGAGCACAAGAAGGAGAGCCTGAGGGCCTTGGCCGCCTGAGCACCGTCATGTGTCCGCCGCTCCGCTAAACACGGGGGCTGCGCGGCGGACACGCCGACGTCACCGCAATGCCACGCCATTTTGCAGAACTTGACGCACACAACTGACTACGAACTACTTGGCCAGGAAGAAGATCGGTTTGAAAGGGAATCTTCCTTTGTCATCTTTGCATCACGGCGATCAGTGTGCTCGAGATTGACCGCTGCAAGCCGGGAGCAAGAGCGGCTGGGCAAACGTTGCAACAGATCCTTCAAGGAAATTCATAGACTCTTAGCAACTCCGGTTCGCTGTGAATGGTAGGCTTATTGCAACGTCTGAGGTCAGTGGGGTCCAAACCGTGCGCCGCTTATTCTTCGACCCGCTGAAGCTAAAGCCAATCGCAAGAAGAGCGCCCATCTTGTTTGTTCGACACAGCCATATCGGCTCAAAACAGTATCTTCACGGCCACCAAGATTGTCCGGTCGCTGGACAACGAACCATATAATTTGGTTCGAAAGCTGCAACATCTGTGGAGAACGCGAAATGACAAATTCAGTAGGACGAGTGCCCCGGCTTTCCATGTGGCTTGGTCCTGACCCATGATGACACTGGTCAGTCGCCTACGCACGGCAGCGCATTTTGATCGCCTTCGAATCCTGGGCCTTTGCGCGCATGCGGACCTAACTGTCTGCGAGCTAGCGGAGATTCTGGGCGTGCGTCGCGAGCGGGTTGTGCGACACGTCCGGCTGCTCGCCAGAGCCGACTTTCTTTACTGAACGAACAACGTCCGTGGTGCTCGTACCATCTCAAAGCACGAGGTAAGGACGGCGGGCTGGTTCAATTGTTGGTTGATCTCCTGCCCCACGGCGATGGCTATCACAAACGAGACCTTCAACGGCTCGAAGCGAAACAAGACGCGCCGTCGAAGGGGATCGCATGCTTGACCGTGAAATAGATCAGTCCAATTGGAGCGCGAAACCACCATGGACAACTCCGCCGACGGCGCCATCGCGCCGCCCGACACTTACGGACGGTCTCGCTTGGCGGCGGTTGATTGCCGCGTTCACGAACTGCTTCTAAGACAGGAGCGGCAGGAACGGACGACGCTCAAACTGATCGCATCTGAGAACTTTGCCTCCTCGGCCGTGCTGGAAGCGACCGGTTCGATTTTCACGAACAAGTACGCCGAGGGGTACGCCGCTGCGCGCTACTACGCGGGAAACGAGATCGTCGATGAGCTTGAAACCCTCGCCATTGAGCGCTTGAAAACATTATTTGGCAGCGAACACGCCAACGTCCAGCCTTATTCCGGCTCGCCGGCCAATCAGGCCGTCTACCGCGCGCTTTTGAGCCCCGGTGACAAGGTCATGGGCTTGCCCCTTCCGGAAGGGGGCCATCTGAGTCATGGTTGGGCCATCAACTTTTCCGGGACTGACTATCAACGCTTCCCTTATGGGCTGCACGAAAAGACGCAGCAAATTGACTATGACCGCGTGGGCGAGACAGCCAAGCGGGAACGGCCGCGGCTCATTTGGGTCCGCGGGACTGCTTATCCGCGTGTCTTTGACTACGCGGCAATTGCAGAAATCGCCCTGGAAGCGAACTCCTATCTCGTAGCCGACATTGCGCACATCAGCGGCCTGATTGCCGCGGGAGCGCACCCGAATCCCGTGCGCCATTGCGACGTGGTCAGCAGCACCTCCCACAAATCGATCCGCGGTCCCCGCGGTGGTTTCATTTTGTCCAGGAACGAAGATCGCTATCAGGCCCTGTATCATACAAAGAGCAAATACAATCTCGCCAGACGAATAGACCGGGCCGTCTTTCCTCACCTCCAAGGCGGGCCCCACATGAATGCCATCGCTGCGCTAGCAGTTGCCTTGCACGAAGCCGCGAACCCGTCCTTCCGAAGCTACGGCCAACAGACCGTCAAGAATGCCAAGGCTCTTGCACAGGCACTGATCGAGCGAGGTTATGACCTGGTTACCGGGGGGACGGACAATCACATGCTGATCCTTGATCTGCGCGATCGACCACTGTCGGGCAAGGCCTATGCCGAGCGGCTAGCAAAGGCAGGCATCATCACAAACTTTAATATGGTGCCTGGCGACCCGCGGGATCCGGCGGTCACAAGCGGAATTCGCCTGGGGTCGCCAGCAGTGACGTCCATGGGCATGCGCGATGTGGAAATGGTGCAAATTGCTGGCTTCATTGACTGCGTCCTCCGGCGGCCCGATGACGAAGATCTCCATGCCTGTGTGCGAAGAGACGTTGCCGATTTGTGCGCTGCGTTCGAGGTCCCGGGCATCACCAACAGGTAGTGGGCTAAGCAAGATGCCCCATACAAACTCCAACACCCGAAACGAGGCATTTCATGGCTAGGCAGTTCGTGTTCTCTTCCGAATCGGTTGGCGCGGGACACCCGGATAAGTTGGCCGACAACATCTCGGATGCCATCCTCGATGCCATCCTCCGCACCGATCCCAAGGCGCGCGTCGCCTGTGAAGCGTTGGTAAAATCAGGGATAGTCGTTCTGGCTGGCGAGATTACCAGCGATGCGCGGGTGGATTATAGCCAAGTTGCGCGCGATACGATTCTCGATATTGGATACGACGATGAGGCCGTCGGCTTTGACGGCCGGCGTTGCTCCGTCGTTCATGCACTCACCGAGCAATCGCCCGACATTAGCCAGGGCGTTGACGAGGGACGAGGGCAGGACCTCCAGCAGGGAGCGGGAGATCAGGGCCTCATGTTCGGCTACGCATGCCGCGAAACCGATACCCTGATGCCTTTGCCGATCCAGCTCGCGCATCGCTTGACGAAACGACAGGCAGATGTCCGGAAAGCACGACAGCTTGGCTGGTTGCGTCCTGATATGAAATCCCAAGTCTCAGTGCGCTATGAGGGGTTGCGCCCGGTCGCCCTTGATACCATCGTCGTATCGACCCAACATGACGAGCAGGTCTCGCAAGAGACGGTCCGCGAGGGCGTCATTGAGGAAATCATAAAGCCTGTCCTGCCGACCCACCTGGAGACGGAAGGCATCAGAATTCTGGTCAACCCGACGGGGAGGTTCGTAGTCGGCGGGCCGCGCGGCGACTGCGGTCTCACTGGACGCAAGATCATCGTCGATTCGTATGGTGGGATGGGTCGTCACGGCGGCGGCGCTTTTTCGGGCAAGGACCCGTCCAAGGTTGACCGCTCAGCTGCCTATGCGGCCCGGTATGTCGCAAAGAATATCGTCGCTAGCGGACTTGCGGACGTCTGCGAGGTGCAGCTTGCTTACGCAATCGGCGTGGCCAGTCCGGTTTCTGTCATGGTCAACACGTTCGGGACAGCGAGGGTTGAGGAAAGAAGGATCGAGCGCCTCATTCTTGAGTTGTTCGATCTCAGACCGAAGGGCATTATCAAGATGCTTGATCTCTTACGCCCTATATACCGCAAGACCGCGACCTATGGCCATTTCGGCCGTGAAGAGCCTGACTTCACCTGGGAGAAGACAGACAGGGCCGACGAATTGCGTCGCGAGGCAGGACTTGCCGCCCCGTGAGGGCTGGCGCCGAACGGATTGGCAAGCGGAAAGCCCATTCCCACTGGCCAGACCCGCCCGCGCCCGGCGTGGCAGAAAGCCGGTGGGTTTTTGGCGGAGACATGAATTGATGCCGGATTATGACGTGCTTTGTATCGGGAATGCCATCGTCGACATCATCGCCCAGTGCGACGAGGCGTTCCTGGAGACGAACGGCATCATCAAGGGCGCAATGAACCTGATCGACACGAGGCGCGCCGAACTGCTCTACAGCCGCATGGGCCCGGCCATCGAAGCCTCGGGCGGCAGCGCCGGCAACACGGCGGCGGGCGTCGCCTCCTTCGGCGGCTGCGCCGCCTTCTTCGGCAAGGTCTCGAACGACGCGCTCGGCGAAATCTACGCCCACGACATCCATGCCCAAGGCGTCGCCTTCGACACCCGGCCGCTCAACGGCGAGCCGCCGACGGCGCGCTCGATGATCTTCGTCACGCCCGACGGCGAGCGCTCGATGAATACCTATCTCGGCGCCTGCATCGAACTCGGCCCGGAGGACGTCGAGGCCGACAAGGCCTCTGGCGCGGCGGTCACCTATTTCGAGGGCTATCTGTGGGACCCGCCGCGCGCCAAGGAGGCGATCCGGCAGACGGCGAAGCTCGCCCATGCCGCCGGGCGCGAAGTGTCGATGACATTGTCGGATTCGTTCTGCGTCGACCGCCACCGCGACGAATTCCTCGATCTGATGCGCTCCGGCACCGTCGACATCGTCTTTGCCAACAGCGACGAGATCAAGTCGCTCTACCAGACCGCGGCCTTCGACGAGGCGCTGGCGCAGATCCGCAGGGATTGCAAGATCGCCGCCGTCACCCGCTCGGAAAGGGGCTCGGTGATCGTGCGCGGCGACGAGACCGTCACCATCGAGGCGACCAAGATCCGGGAGCTGGTCGACACCACCGGCGCCGGCGACCTCTACGCTGCCGGCTTCCTCTACGGCTACACGCAAGGCCGCAGCCTCAAGGATTGCGGCGATTTCGGCTCGCTGGCGGCCGGACTGGTCATCCAGCAGATCGGCCCAAGGCCAAGGCAGAATTTGCGTCGCGAGGCGGAGCAGGCGGTATTGCTGTAGGTGGGGAGCCAAGAACCAGCTGCCCACCCTTCTTAATCCAGCCCGAGCCTTTTCTTCAGTTCCGCATTCTCCTTGCGGAGACGATCGGCAAGCAGGCTCTTTAGCCGCTTGTTTTCTTCCTCGAGCGCGACGAGATCCTTCAGCCCGTCACTGTCCGCCGCCGGCGCCGCCGCCTTCTTCCAAAGATAATATGTCTGTTCCGAGATGCCGGCTTGCTTCACCGCGCTCTTGAGAGTAGCGCCGCCGCCGATCGAGGTCTCGATCTGCGCCAGCTTCTGGGCACGATCCTTCGCGGAGTAGCTCTTTCGGCCTGTTCGCGCTGACGGCGGTGCTTCAGTGGTCGCGGATATCGGCTTGGCGCCCTCCTTGCGGGCAGGCGCGCTCGCCTCAGCTTCTGGCTTCCTCGACCGCCGCGCTCTCGTCTTCGGTTTTGGCGTTTCCGCTTTGTCTGCCGGTTCGCTATGAACTACTGCTGACTCGGTTTCCAGGGGATTGGCCATGAAATGCTCCACTCGAGGTTTGTGCAAAGGTTCAGCATCAAGGGCCACTACAGTAGAGTCAACAAGCTGACGATTTAACGGCTCGACTTCGTTTATTGTTTCGGCCATCGCCGCGGCGATGTCGAAATTGCCCCAGATGGAACGTGCGGATTTTTCATAATTGCGCTTTTGTTTGACTTCCACGGTGAATGGTCGCGTCTGCCGCCTCATAGTTCCTTCCTGAATAGGAGAATGAAGTCGCCGCTCGAATTTTTGGCGCTTCCTGCTTAGCGCGGAGCATTATCGTATAGCCGCTCAACGGGCAAGTGATGCCGGTCTTCGATGGCTGACCCATCTGGGGAGATTTGAGCGGCTTCGCGCGTCCTGCGCATGCCTGTAAGGCCGCCAAGTTTTCTGGGTTAGCTGGCGCGCACTGTGGCAGCTTGGCCTGTACGGCGAGGCCATGGTTGAGTGAGGCGAAACAAATCCAGCCCCGCGGTCAATCCCGAAGCTTCCCACAATGGCGAAGAGAACATCTTCACTCGTTCGTTTTGAGCACAAGACCTTCCGTTCGCTATGGTCGGCTGCACTCATTTCGAACCTTGGCACCCTAGTGAAAGGTGCGGCGGCAGCTTGGCTGATGACGAGCATCGCCACCTCCCATGGAATGGTGGCGCTCCTCCAGTCATCGACCACCCTCCCCTACATGATCTTCTCCCTCGCGGCGGGAGCGCTCGCGGACAACTTTGACCGTCGCACGTTGGGCTGAGCTGTCTGCTCCTCATGCCAGCCGGTGCGGCCTGGATTCAATCATTCTCGCTGTTTAACGTCACAGTGCAGCTTTCGGCGCCGCGGTGGGTGGTTGGACGCGCCCTGTCTCTCTATCAGACGGGCACATACGGCGGCATGGCGGCGGGAAGCTGGCTTTGGGGCGAACTGGCGGATATCCAAGGTGTTTCGGGAGCCTTGCTCGTCCGCCAGCATGGTTCTTGTGATTGGGGGACTGATGGGCATCCTTCTGCGTCAGCCGGATTTTGAAACGCTCAATCTGGATCCGACCAACAAGTTCAGCGAACCGACGCTGCAACTTGACCTGCGGCCACGAAGCGGTCCGATCATGGTGATGGTCGACTATCGTGTCGATCAGAGAGATCCAGACTCGCCCACAATAATTATCTGAATTTCAGCAGTAATTTTTGATCGCCCATTCGTGCTGTGTACCAGCCCTGTGTCTTGCGCAAGTGGTCACGAACGGCTGTCGGAGCCTCGAAGACGCCCTAAAAACACATGCTGCGATTTTTGAACACGCTTGACGTGTTAGATTAATTCATCCACAATGCGTGTATTGCACACGCGAGGTGAGTTATGAACATGAAAGAACTTAGGGTTCGACTGGGCATGACTCAAAAAGATTTGGCAGAGCAGATGGCAACGACGCAACAGACTGTGGCCCGTTGGGAAACAGGCAAAACGCAGTTGAACGTCGAGCAGATCAAGGACCTTTGTCTCACGTTGAAATGCACAGTCGAGGAGCTGCTGGGCTGGAAGATTGATGTCGAGGAGTGGCGCACGAGCCCGTTTGCAATTGCCGATGCCGAAACGCGATACGGCACGCTCAGAATCAAGACGACTGTTGGCAGCCGCCAATATCCTATCGATGAAAAGGCGCGTGAATCGATTTTACATCAGTTGAAGGAACTTCATAATCTTCGTAGAAATAACACAAGCAGGCCATGGCTGTATTGTTGGAGCCTTGACAACAAAATACTTTTGATCAATCCGCAATATGTCCGCACCATTGAGCTTATCGGTGACGATGTAGAGGAGATGCCAGAGTATTATCATCCAGAAATCTATCGGGCTTTGGATGACTGGGATAAGGGTGAGGTTTCAGGAAAGCTGAAGAAAGAATGCGATGCCATCATCGCAGAGATGGGTGATCAGGAAGCCGTGCGCATGGCCTCCTATGTTCGCGTCACGTATGACGACGGAGAAGATGAGTGGAACTTCTTGGATGAAGAAACCACCACGACTTTCTTCGGATTGGAAGCTGCGACCTTTGACGTTCCCCAGTGTAGTTTCGCCGAAGTGGAGGAAGAAGGTTACTACCGAGCGCGATACGCCAACCTTGATCGCGTCGCGGTGATGGAGGTTCCAAGCGACCGTTATCACAGATTGACCGCGCCCGAGGAAGCTTAGAATCATCCACGAAGGCAACATGTTACATCTCGTCCTTGCGTGCTGCGTTTTCAGTGCGAGATGAAGTGAAGCGTAGGTAGTGGCAGGTAAGAGTGCTCGACCAGAAGCTCAACTGCCTCCTCAATATCGCTGCCGATGTGCCGCAGGACACGTCCACGGGAGCGTGGATAGGCGTGAAGTTCCTGCACTCCACGATCCGCTCTCCCATCGTCGGTATGTGCCCGACGCCATCTTGTGGACGAGCTTGGCCGCCTGCACCCGGTTGTATTCCGGCTTGCGGTCCGCCTGGGGGTCCGCCGCGATGGCTATCTCCATGTCAATCGGCGCCGAACTTTGACTGCCCGCTGCTTTTGATGATTTGGCGAGGTCCCGCGCATAATCACTCTTGGTCTTCTCCTTGAGGCCCTGTGTCGCGAACTTGTGGTCCAGCAGGGCAAACAGGTCCAAGTCCCCCTCCGCCCGTGGCGCTGGCTTGCCCTCACCGCCCTCGGCTTCCAATTGGGGAACCGCTTCTGCGCGCTGCACCGTGGCGATTGTCCGCCCAAGACGCATCACAAGATCGAACGCCAAACCGTGCGCGTGCACGACGATTTGCCGCTCAGGCCTCATTTGGACAGGACTTGAGCTGGCCCGGTGGTTTGAGCCGGGTTACCTTGAGCCGGTGGGCTGCGAACAAGCAGTTCGAGACATTGGCCTCGATCACTTCGCAACAGGCCGCTGCGCCGGGCCTCGGGGTGCTCCCCTCGAAATCGTTGTGTCGTATCACCGAGGGCATCACGGCCAACAGTTTCCACATGGGCAACAGCCTCGCCATTGAGCCGGATGTGGTCGCGAGCAGATCACCAACGAAGCGGTCGGAAGCTCGGAGCCGAAGTTCGACGCCGAGGTGGCGTTCGCATGATGCGGGAAGCAGCACCACGGCGCTTCCCGGTAGTTTGCCGCCGGCAGCCGACGAACTCCTATCCTCCTGGACCGCTGTGCGTTATTGCTTTGATTTACCGGCCGCTCAAGGCTTCCATAGTTTCGCTTTCAAGGCGACCTTTGGCAACATGCCAACGGAAATTTAACATAACGACATAAACATTTCTTTATGCGGCGTTGACAAAGAAGCGAACTGCGGTAATTGTCTCCCGTGTCGTGGTTCTCCGTACGGCGCTGCCGCAGCGGAGCTAAGAGGGAAGCCGGTGCGATGCCGGCGCTGCCCCCGCAACTGTTAGCGGCGAGCCAACCCCACTCATGTCACTGAGGCGAATAGCCTTGGGAAGACGGGTAGAGGCTATGACCCCGCGAGCCAGGAGACCTGCCACGGCGAATTACGTCCACGGGCGGGGTGTCTCGATGGCCGCTGCAGCCTGGCGTTCGTGCCGGCCTGCTAGCGCCTTCCTTGTCACCGACGCCCCAACCATCGGGGTATGCATGACTGTCTCTCAGCAAATTCCTGTAGCAACGCTCGGCGTGCCCCGCTTCGGTCGTCGGCGAGAACTGAAATTCGCGCTTGAAAGCTACTGGTCCGGAAAATCGTCCGCTGCCGACCTTCTCACGACGGCGAAGGCGCTCCGTGCCGCTAGCTGGGAGGAGCAACGCGATCGCGGCGTGTCGAAAATCCCGTCGAACGACTTCTCGCTTTACGACCATGTGCTCGACACCGCAGCCATGGTCGGCGCCCTTCCGTCCCGTTACGGCTGGAATGGCGGCGAGGTCCCACTCGACATCTACTTCGCTCTGGCGCGCGGCAACCAAGGTCAGACGGAGGATTGTGGGCACGGTGGTCACCAGCATGCGGCTCATCGGCCTGGCGTAACCGCGATGGAAATGACCAAGTGGTTTGACACCAACTATCACTACATTGTGCCGGAACTAGACGATGATCAGACGTTCGCTCTTTCGTCGACGAAGCCGGTTGATTACTTCCTCGAGGCTAAAGCCCTCGGCATTCACACACGCCCAGTCATCCTTGGACCGGTCACCTTCCTCAAGCTGGCTAAATCGCCTGCCGAAGGCTTCGATCCCATCGCGCTCCTACCACGGCTTCTGCCCGTCTACGAGCAACTCCTGCGGAGCTTGAAGCTGTCGGGTGCCGATTGGGTGCAGATCGATGAGCCAGCGCTTGTCCTCGATCTGAACCCGAACGAACGAGCTGCGTTCGAATTCGCCTATGGCCAGCTGTCAAAAGCCGCGCCCGAGTTGAAAATCATGCTGGCTACCTATTTCGGGCCGCTGGGAGACAATCTCGAAACCGCGGTTTCTCTGCCCCTGGCCGGGCTGCATATTGATCTCGTGCGCGCTCCCGAGCAACTGGAAACCGTGGGTCGGCTCGCACCGAAGGATCTGGTGCTCTCGCTTGGCTTGATCGATGGCCGCAACGTCTGGCGTGCGAACCTGCCCGCCATTCTCGACCGCATCAAACCGATCGTCGCCGGCTGGCCCTTGGACCGCGTCGAGATCGCGCCTTCTTGCTCGATGCTGCACGTGCCGATCGACCTGCGCATGGAGACCGAACTCGACGCGGACATCAGGTCGTGGCTCGCCTTCGCGGCCCAGAAGACCGACGAGTTGGTGTTGCTGGCCCGGGCCCTGACTCAAGGCAGGGATGCGGTGGCAGGCGCGTTGAAAGCGTCTGCCGAGGCTGCCGCCACTCGCGTGACATCCACGAAGATCCATGACCCGCTTGTTGAGGGACGGATCGCCAGCATTGACGACAGCATGAAGCGACGAGAGAGCGCTTTTGCCGAGCGCTCCAGAGTCCAGGCCGGCACGCTCGGGCTGCCGCCGTTCCCGACGACGACCATCGGGTCCTTCCCGCAGACGCCGCAGGTACGCAGGGCGCGGGCCGCTCATGCGAAGGGCCAACTGAGCTATGTCGACTACGAGACCTTCCTGAAGAAGGAGATCGAGGCTGCAATTCGCTGGCAGGAAGAGATCGGGCTGGACGTGCTGGTGCACGGTGAGTTCGAACGAAACGACATGGTACAGCATTTCGGCGAGCAGCTGTCCGGCTTCGCCTTCACCCAGCATGCCTGGGTGCAGAGCTATGGGTCGCGTTACGTGCGCCCCCCCATCATCTTCGGCGACGTATCGAGGCCCAATCCGATGACGCTGCGCTGGTGGCAGTTCGCCCAGTCGCTTACGGAAAACCCTGTGAAGGGAATGCTCACAGGCCCAGTGACCATTCTCAACTGGTCATTTGTTCGCGACGACGTACCCCGCTCCGAAGCATGCCGCCAGATCGCGCTCGCCATCCGCGACGAAGTGACGGATCTCGAATGGTCCGGCGCAAGGATGATCCAGATCGATGAGGCCGCGTTTCGCGAAGGATTGCCACTGCGCCAGTCTGATTGGAACGACTATCTCGACTGGGCTGTCGAATGCTTCCGGATCGCTTCAACGGGTGTAAAGGACGCGACTCAAATCCATACCCACATGTGCTATTCGGAGTTCAACGAGATCATCGACGCGATCGCTGAAATGGATGCGGATGTCATTTCGATTGAGACGTCGCGCTCGAAAATGGAACTGCTGGACGCCTTCACGAGCTCCAAATATCCGAATGAAATCGGGCCCGGAGTCTACGACATTCACTCACCACGGGTCCCGGAAGTCGGCGAGATTTCGGATCTCGTCATGCTTGCCCGCGAGCGACTGTCCGATGCCCAACTGTGGGTAAACCCGGACTGTGGCCTCAAAACACGCAAATGGGAGGAGGTCCGCCCTGCCCTCATGAACATGGTTGCTGCAGCACGCGCGCTCCGGGAGAAAGTGTAGGCCGGAAGGTTTCCTGGTTGCTCACCATGTGGTGAGTTAGCGGCTGCCGCATGTGGGCCGTGAATGTGCCAAAACGCGATCACATCCTTTGAAATAAGTCACTCGAGCGAGAAAGGGCACTTTCCTCCGGCACGTGTACTAATCGCGCGAGGAATAAAGGGAACCGTTTTCTCCCTGTGACGTGTCGAGTTCGAAGGGGATGTGATTGGCGTCGAGACCGCTCCGGCCATGGGTTATCAGCATGCCAAGTGCGCTGTTCTCGATCAGTTCGTAAAGGACTTCTCGGCTCGGTTCATCGAAATGCGCGGGTACATACATGACAAGTTCATTCACTGGCCGCCGGGTTCGCTGTTCACCGGCCGGCATCCGATGGCAAGCGTTCCAACGCGGCGGCGATCTGGCGCTTCGCTGCTGAGGGCAGAGGCAGGATGGGACGCGGGGGGTCGGCACGGCAAATGTCGAGCAATTCGGCAAGTGCATAGACGACGCGAAGGCTCGAGAACTCCTTGAAGAGGCTCCAGAGCGGCGCAAGCGTGGCATCGATCCGTCGCGCTTCGGCCGCATCGCCCTGTTGCGCCGCCGTGACGATCTTCACGCAGACCTCGGGCAGGATGCCGGCGAGGACGCTGTACCATGTGTCGGCGCCGGCGATTATGGCCTCTGCAGCGTTCCAGTCGCCGCTGTAGCCGATCGAGAACCCTTCCGGCACAGTGCGCCTCTGGTCGGCCAGATGGCTCTTGATCGCATCGCCCTTGTTTGTCGGATTCTTGATAGCGACAATCCCACCCACCTTTGCCAGGCGGCTGACGAGTGCTGGGGTGAAATGGAAATGCGTCGTTCCTGGATTGTCGTAGACGACGATCGGCAGGCCGCTCTCGCACGCCACCGTCGAGAAATGTTCGAACACCTCGTCCTCAGTGAGCGGGGTGTAGGAGGCGGCCGCAAGCAGCCCCGCGGCAACTCCAAGGGCCTTGGCGTCCTGCGCGAACCTCACTGCTTCATCGGTGCGCAACGCGCCCACACCCACCACGACCGGCGTTCGCCCGGCGATTTCGTCCAAGGTCTCGGCGAGCGTCCGTCGCCGTTCCTCGCGCGACAGATACATGTATGTGCCGGTGCTGCCGAGAAGACCGATGGAATCGACCTGAGCGGCGCCAAGCCGAGCAATCAGCTTGCGCAGAGCAACGGTATCGACGCGGCCGTCACGATCGGTCGGCGTAATGGGAAACGCGGAAAGACCGCTCAGGAATGCCATGGCAAGGTTCCAGGTTTGTGCGTGAGCGCAGGACTGGCCGGACGACAGGTCATCACAAGGCGTCCAGAGCCCGCCGCAGGTCTGCGATTAGATCATCGGCGTCTTCAAGACCCACCGAGAGACGCATGAGGTCCTCGCCGACTCCATCGGCCAGATGCGCATCCTTGCGGATCGGCTGACGTGCACGGGTCAGGCTTGCCGGATGATAGATGAGGCTGTCGGCATCGCCGAGGCTGACAGCCCGGGTGATCAGGTTGAGCCGGTCCATCATCCGGCGCGCGCCCTCGAATCCAGCGTGGAGGCCAAAGGCCAACATGCCCGACCCGTGGGACATCTGCTTTCGCGCCGTCACCTGGTCAGGGTGCGAGTCGAGGAAGGGATAACTCACCCATGCCACGGCCGGGTGCGCCTCGAGTCCCTGAGCCACCGCAAGGGCTGTGGCGCTGTGGCGTTCCATGCGTAGCGTGAGCGTCTTCAGACCGCGGAGGATCAGGAAGGCTGACATGGGCGAGAGCGCTGCGCCGGTGATGTAGCGCAGGCCCGTCTCGTGTAGCGTGCGGAGCGTTTGCGCGTCGCCGAGAATCGCCCCGCCAAGGGCATCGCCATGCCCATTGATGTATTTGGTCAGGGAGTGGAGCACGAGGTCGGCCCCATGTTCGAGCGGCCGCTGGAGCGCGGGCGAGGCGAAGGTGCTGTCGACTGCAACCTTTACGCCGCGCGCGTGGGCGCGCTCGGCAATGGCAGCGATGTCAAGGATGCGGCTCAGCGGATTCACCGGCGTCTCGAAGAAAACAAGCCGGGTCCGCTCGGTAGTCGCGGCATCGAGATTGTGAGGATCGGACAGGTCGACCGCGACGACCTTGATGCCGAAGCGAGGGACCGCCTGTTCGACCATGGCAAGCGTGTTCGCATAAAGCGTCCTGTGGACGATGAGTTCGTCCCCTTGGGACAGGAGCGACAGGATCAGCGTCCCGAAAGCCGCCATCCCCGAGGCAACGACCAGACCTGCCTCGGCTGCTTCCAGATTGGCGAGCCGTTGCTCGAGGATATCCGTCGTCGGATTGTATTCGCGCGCATAGAGCCTTCCGCCAAGCGCGGCGGCGGCCTCGTTCGCTGCCACGCTTTCGAATCCATAGGTCGAGGTCAAGAAGACTGGCGGCTGAACGGCATTGGAAAAGCCGGCCGGATCGTAGCCATGATGGATCGCCCGAGTGGCGAATCCGGGACCGGTGTCGTTGAGCGACCGCGTGAGAGCATCGGTTTCGGATTGATAGGAACGGGTCATTCGGCCTCTAGATCTTTCTTGGGTTTCCGAAAGATTGACGGCAAACTGGCCAATGTGAAATATCCAGTTAGCGATGAATGAAATGGTCCAGTCTTCAAGTGCCGGTTCTGCAGGTCGCTCGCACGCGATGGGTGCACGCCAAATCTACGAGGCTCTTCGCGAGCAAATCCTCGGCGGCGTCTATGAAACCGGTAGTCAGCTGCCGTCCTCCCGCGGCCTGGCAAATGACCTTGGGGTTTCGCGAACGACGGTGACGGTCGCCTATGACCAACTGACCGCGGAAGGCTTTATCGAAGTCCGTCAAGGCGCACGACCTCGCGTTGCATCCTCGCTGATCGGTCCTGAGACGAGCCGCACTGTCGCGAAACGAGTCGGCCCGGTTCATCTGTCCGCCTATGGCGAACGACTGCGCGTTACGCCGCCCTGGCCGGATTATCTGCCGACTGGGCTGAAGGTCGATTTCCGCTATGGCGACCTGGCGACGTCAGACTTCCCCGCATTGGTCTGGAAACGTGCGATGAGCAAGGCGATGGGGCAGCGCCCGTTGCGTCTTGCCTATGACGATCCTCGCGGCTCGCGCCGGCTGCGCCAGGCGCTCCAGGGCTATCTCTGGCGCGCCCGAACCCTGAGCTGCGACCTCGAGCAGATCATCATCGTCAACGGTTCGCAGCAGGGCCTAGATCTGTGCGCTCGCCTGCTTCTCGATCCCGCCGACCGCTTCGTCATCGAGGACCCGTGCTATAGGATGGCGCGTCAGGTCTTTGCCAGTACGGGTGCCTCGCCCGTCCCGGTCACCGTCGACGAGGACGGTATGAAGACGGAGTTGCTGGCGGGGATTGGTGCACGACTGGCCTATGTCACGCCATCGCATCAGTTTCCGCTGGGCGGCGTCATGCCGATCACGCGCCGCCACCAGCTTCTGGAATGGGCGCGGCACAACAATGCCTACGTGATCGAGGACGACTACGACAGCGAATATCGCTACGACATCAATCCGGTCCCTCCGCTGCACAGTCTCGAGGACCACGGGGCTGTCATCTACCTCGGCACGATCTCCAAAACGCTCTCGCCGATGCTGCGTATCGGCTACCTCGTCGTCCCGCCGGAATTGCAGGAGGTCTTCGCAACCGCCAAACAATTCGCGGACCGGCATTCGCCGGTGGCTGAACAGGAGGCTCTGGCCTCTTTGATCGAGAGTGGCGGCTACGAAAGCCATGTGCGGCGCGTGCGCAGGCTGAACGGCGAGCGTCGGGGGACGTTGCTGGGCGCCTTGCGGCGCAGCTTCGGAGATCGCATCGCTGTCCAGGGAGCAGAGGCCGGTCTGCACGTCGTCGTTTGGTTCGACGAACTGCCGCGATCGCGGGAAACGACCCTGGTCGAAGCCGCCCGAGGCGCGGGCCTGGGGCTACACCTGATCTCGCCCCTTTACGAGCGGCAGTCGGACGAAGGCCACATCGATCGCATGGGGCTTGTCATGGGCTATGCCGCCTTGAGCATTCGGCAGATCGAGAAGGGCGTTGAGATCCTGCGAGCGGTTGTCAAGCAGGTGCAAGATGCGTTGCCGGGACACGGTGGCTAAAACGGCGGGGACGTGGCGTGCTGGCGAGGAAACCGACCCTTGGGCTGAACCGCATTTCGTTTGCAAAGCCAACTGGACTGGGAAAACGCCATGCAACTGGCGCTGTTGATCAGGCCAGTTTGGCGGCAGATTTTCGTGCGAGACGAATTTCCGAGAGCGATGCATAACTGGCAAGGAAAGCTGCTTCACATCCATATCGCGCCCGCTGCCTTTTATGAAATGGAGGATCTGGCGGAGGCGTAGCTTGTTGCCGGCCGAGGCGGGCTCGAGCACCCGCAAGAGATAATCGACGATCTCTACCAGGCCTTGTCCACGGCCGAATGATGGAATTATCCAGCGCATGGTGCGGCATGCACCATGCCGATGCCAGAAGATCTGGACGCTCGACAAGCACCTTTCTTCAAACATTTCCCGAACCACCCGCGCAGCGCAAAGCCTCCCCATGAGAAAAGAGCATCCCATGTCTTTCACCCCATTGATTGCCCCGAGATCAAGGCCCGCTACCGGGATTTTCATCTGATCAGCATTGTGGTGCGGAACGCTGGAATCGACGTGCCGGATGCACAGGCGTTGAACGACACGATTGCGGCGGCGGAACAGGCGGCGCTTCGCGATGACGCCCAAAGGGACGCGCGTCTTGCGGCGTGGGCCGTTGCCTACGAGGCTTTCGGCACAAAGGCCAATCGAACGCCGTGCTCGGCCGCCGCGCTTCTCAAGCGGGTGCGGAAAGATGGCTCTCTCCCGCGGATTTCCCCACTGGTTGATGCCTACAATGCCGTCAGCGTGTTGTATGGCGTTCCGATTGGCGGGGAAGATCTCGATTCCGGTGTCACGTGCCGCCGCTGGAACTGGCGGCAGGGGCGGCGCACCATGGTCACGGTCGATACCCGCGCCATGTGGCTCGTGCTGGAAGCCCTCGGCCCAATGTCAGCTATACAGATGACGGGCACCGGAGAGCATTTGATGGGACTTATCCCAGCGTTGTGCCCGGGGTGCGCGAATCGAAACCGCGCGGATCGACGAGTCCACTACATCTCGTGTCCCTTAGGGTATGGCCCCACCTTTCGGAGAAACACCCCACTCAGCCCTGTCCGGATCTGGCGCTCCTTGCTCGCTCCGCTGGCCTACACAGTTGATTGCGAACGACCCAGAACGGCTCTCGAAAACGAGCGTCGAACGAATCAGATCACCGCTTGTTCTCCCTTAGCGTTGTTTGGCGTACTTTTATCGCGATGCTTCCAGTGGGGATGGTCCAAATTGCGCAAGCTCGGTCGAGTGATCGCGGAGAAGCTTAATGTCGACTAAATCGAAATTCATGGAGCGGTACGGACAACGGGTGCGAACCCGGGACGTCGTCCCGGTGTCGTCAGGCTCTCCCGTCCGACTGAGCCTCAGTTTTCTTCACGGCGCGAATACTCCTGAGGCCGCCCGGATTCTCGTTAAGAGACAGCTGCCGCTCAGGACGGCCCACGCGATACTCACGGAGATGGTCAATCACGGCAAGGCGTTCGTGACGGTTCCTTGCGTCGACGACCTATTGGCACTGAAGAATGAACTGTCGTCCGCAGGCGTGATCGCGAAGGTTCATGCGCCGCGGCCGATAAGTGTTCGCGAAGTCCGGGATCGCACGAAGCTCTCTCAGGAGGCATTCTCCGTGAGGTATGGCCTCGATCTGGCAACGCTTCGAAACTGGGAGCAAGGTCGCTCGAAACCGGATGCAGCGGCGAATACTCTCCTTTGGACCATCGCCCGGAACCCGGAAGCAGTCGAAGAATCTCTGGACATGGAGGACGTAGTGGCTGGCCCATCGCCCTAAGGGGGGCCGGTCACTCCGGCGCGCGGCTATTCGGCCGCCAGGTCGATGGCCGTCCGCCGCGCGGTATCCCAGCGCGCGAGCCTCAAGCGTCCAATGCCTTCCTTGGCATGTCGCACGCCAGATCCTAATATGGTTCCACCGCAACGAGATGGTGACGGAAGCAGTGTCTGCACTTTGGAAACGAGCCAGGCATTTGCGTCCTCATGGACGTCGCGATCGTCTCGTGGCTGTAAAAGTCGCAATCATTGTCGGTTGCGACGTTCCGCAGCCAGCTGGCCGTTTATTTTCCTAAAATCTGCATTATAGGCCGGGGTGTTGTCGCCGTTTCGGCGGGTAAGATGGGATAGGCGACCTCGGGTGCCTTTCCGGTCAGCGAGTTGAGGAAGGCAACAAGCAGGTCGACTTCTTCGTCCGCCAGTACCACGCCAAGCTGGGTGGTTCCCATGATGGCAACGGCCTGTTTCAGATCCCAAACCTTGCCCGAATGAAAGTATGGCGCGGTGAGTGCAACGTTGCGCAGCGGCGCCACGCGGAAAACATAGGAATCGTCGGCTGCATTGGTGACCGCAAATCGGCCTTTGTCTTTTTCCGGCAGGACCTCGGCGCTGGGCTGTTCCACGAGGCCGAATGGGTAATAGGCTTCCCCACCAACGTTGATGCCGGCATGGCAGGACGAGCAGCCTTTGTCCATGAAAAGCGCCAGGCCCTGTTTCTGTTCGGAAGTCATGGCGGCGTCATCGCCATTGAGGAAGCCGTCGAAGGGGGCCGGCGTGACCAGTGTCGCCTCGAAGGCTTCGATTGCCTTGGCGACGTTGTCGAAGGTGACGCGATCGGCTTCAGCCGGAAAAGCTGCATCGAACCACTCGAGATATTGCGGCATCGACTTGAGCGTGGCGATGACTTGACCCGGTGTATTGGCCATTTCGACGCCGGCTTGGACCGGTCCCTTCGCCTGAGCCTTCAGGTCTTCGGCTCGACCGTCCCAGAACTGGGCGATGTTGAAGACAGCGTTCAGTACAGTCGGCGCGTTGCGCGGTCCCTTCTGCCAACCATGGCCGATCGAGGTTTCGTGATTGTCGTCGCCGCCGGTGGCCAGGTTGTGGCACGAGTTGCACGACAAGACGCCTGACGCCGAGACGCGTGGATCGAAGAACAGTGCCTTGCCGAGAGCGATCTTTTCCGGGGTGATCGGGTTGTTGGCGACTGCCGGCGTGGTGGATGGCAAAGCCCTGAAGGTGGCCAGTGCCGTTTCTCTGAGGTCTGTGGGGATCGAATCCGCAGCAAAAGCGGTGGCTGCCAGCAAAGGGACAGCCATCGTACTGAATAGGATTTTCATAAATGATCTCCCTGCGTCGTCCACGCAGCCACTCTGGGATACGCAGCCCATGAACGCCCTGCGCTAGATCAGCTGCGGGAGAGGACCGGGGTCTGACACCTGCTTTCGCGGCAGAGCTGGGACCCTCTTGGAAGTGATCGCTCTTCTCGATTGGACTTCAGGGAGGAGGAGGAGGATCCTTGCTCGGCAACCTTCGGCGCCGGAGCCGTGCTCCGGTTCTCTGCGCCTTCTACCAAGAAGAATCGGGTCCGCCGCCGTGTCAGATTCCGGTTGGGGGCCGGTTATCTGTTCCGCTGCAGGTCCTGCTCGATTTCCGGGCCTTCGCCAGATCGACGTTGGCCCAAACGATCCGCGATCGCGTCTTGTAGCACCCTTTGCGGGACAATCTTATTTTCGACTGTGGAGGGCCGTTTGGGGTGAGCGAAATTAAGCGAATTTCAAAGGGCGCCCAAGTAGCTGTTTTGATTAGCTTGTGATGCCTATAGCCTCCATCGAGCGAATATTGGCAGACGATGGAGCACAATTTTGGCTTCGTTATCATCTTGCTTCAATGGGACAACTGCTTTGCAATAACTACACGGCAATTTACCATCATGAATTTGAGAGAACCAAGTCCCATGCAGTGATTTTCACATCGGAAGCGTTGCAGTCCTGTCGCGAGAAGTTGATTTAAAAATACAACAAGATGATTAACATCGGCATGGCGCGCAAAATATTGTTTGTTCGCTATAGTGCTCTCCAGATGCCGGCGAAATCTCGATACAATAACCTCGTCGGCGTACCCGCTCCAGCCTCACATACGGCTGCGACGCCTATACTTGCGCTTTTCCACTGCCCGACATGCAGGCAGCGAGCCATTGCATCGCGGAGGTTGCATCTTCCAATATGGCGACCTGTCCCCCAAAGCGGAAAAAAGTCTTGCGCGCTGCGCTCGCAGGTATTCGTCCGTTGTATGCATCAAAGCACGCCCTGAGGGCGGCTTCGTAGATCCGGTCTCTGCGATCTTCTGGCCCTTCGTTGAGGAAAATCAATAGCATCCGCAGGACTGGCAATCTCTTGCACGATGTGCGCTGGACGTCTTACGAAAAGTGGGCTGCTGAAAGTCCCTGAGCTCATTCGTTCCTCCCGACCTGCTGAACCGCTAGTTTGCGTAAGCTGCCTCCTCTACACCCGCCCACCATTGCGGAATGTGTTGTCACAGCGATAGCGGTTCAATAGCAAAGCAGCGGCGTGATGTCCTCGGTTTACCAGCGGTCCAATCCCTAACATCCTGCTGCGAGAGCGGCTCACCGGATGAATCTACATCGTTTCGACCAATTGCGAATCAACGCTTGATACTTCCTCCACGCGCCACCAGGAAGCGGCCACTGCTCTGCCACCGATTTCACAGCCAAAGAGAGGATGGCGAAACAGGAATAGCCCGCTTCGTTTCGAGATTACTGGTCATTTTGGCGCAAAGCTTACGGCCGAGACGCGCCTGAAAATGCGCAAGCACCGCGGCAGGTCGCCAACAACGGAACGCATCAACGGTCATGACGGCGCGATACTGCGCTATAGATCTCGCTGCTGGACGAGCATCGCAATAATCCTGTCGAGACCTTGGTTGCTTTCAGCGGAGACCGCCACTATGAAGCGACGCTTCGCCGACTGTGTTTCACGCCGCCTGGAGAGTTTCATGACAGAAGAAGCCGAAAAAAACATCGACACCCTCATCGAGCTCACCGCCGATGTCGTCTCAGCCTATGTCTCCAACAATCCGATCCCGGTGGGGGATCTCCCTGCCCTCATCGGCCAAGTGCACGCGGCTCTGAAAGGGACGGCCGGAGGTGTCTCTGCAGAAGAGCCGGTTGCCCTTACGCCTGCAGTCCCGATCAGGAAGTCGGTCACACCGGACTACATCATCTCCCTTGAGGACGGGAAGAAATTCAAATCGCTAAAGCGCCATCTGTCGACCCACTATGGGCTGACGCCGGATGGATATCGGGCCAAATGGGGCCTGCCGGCGGATTATCCCATGGTCGCGCCGAACTACGCCGCGGCGCGCTCGTCATTGGCCAAGACGATGGGGCTCGGCCGCAAACCGAAAGCGCCGGAAGCGCCGGAGCCGGCCGCGACGAAGCGAACCCGCAAGAAGATCGCAGCTTGATTTCGGCAATCGAGATTCGTTCTGGAGCGTTGCAGCCATCGGCTTAATCTGCGCGTCATATAAAAAGGCGGGGCCAACCCCGCCTTCCTTTCAAAAAACTTTGTTTCATGAGGAATTCGCGACGCCTGCAGCAATCTGCTGCCCTCAGTTTTGCTCGCTCCTATCGAGCGGCCGTGAGGACCTCCGGACCTACGCGCCCACTCTTGCCAGGACGCAGGAGAAAATTTCAACCAGCTTTGCTGAGGCTGCCAGCGGAGGATTTGCCGGTGCGGCGATCCTGCTCGATCTCATAGTTGATCTTCTGGCCGTCAGCGAGGGTCGAGAGGCCCGCGCGTTCGACAGCGGAAATGTGGACGAAAACATCCGGACCGCCATTGTCGGGCTGGATAAATCCAAACCCCTTGGTGCTGTTGAACCACTTTACCGTTCCAGTCGGCATATACGTGTTCCTCCTTAACAATTGCAACGTGGGCAGGCCATCAGGCCTGCCCAACTCATAGCCGAGACTTGGGCGCAGCAAAAAGCGAAAAATTGTTAAACCCCGATCAGCTGGCGCACTCCATTTTGGCCGAAGTCGCCAGCAAGCACTGTCCTACACTATCGCTCGAGCATGGCCGGAAGCGCCCGATCCTTCCAACGCTCCTCAGCGCCACGTCTACGGCTGGTGCTTGGAGGCACGGGACGTAAGGCCGACCGCTGCTCGTGCCGCCAGGTCAAAGGCCGGGTAGTTCACGGAGCTACCTTCGTGCATAACGGCTTGGCAAGCGCTTGAAGGAGTTTCGAATTGGATTGTTTCAAGAGGGTCGAGGGGTTAATCGATGTCACCAGGTGGAAGCGATCGATAACGCGCGCGTTTTGCTGGACCAGTTCAAGGGCAAGTCAGAAACAATCGCCCAAGCGATCGACGACTTTCAGATGAATTCGATCGCGACCGCCAAATTCTCCTGTTTGGTACCCAGCGACGACGGCAAGCGCGGACAGCTTCCGTGCTGCTGTCCTCCAGCGACAAACGTGCCTGCATGCCCCCATCCACGGCGAGCTCGACGGGTTGTTTCTTACGTTTGACCAAGGTCCCGCGCAAACACTCCCCTTTCCCGCAGCAACTCATCAGGCTCAACGGCCTCGCGGCAGGCGCATTACGCCAGAAGCGCGCAACCGCATCGTTTTTTCCCGCCCGACTCCTACGATCTTCGTTTTCCAGCGCCTCGCGGATATCGCCCAACTCGCCGATCTTTGATCAGATCCGTCTTCGCGCGCGAGCAGGCTCCGCGCTCGAGTTGGCTGGGCTGCTCACGCCTCTGCCCTTCAGCATCGACCCGGTCTGGCTGTCGAAGACAGGGTTCCGCTGGGGTGACCAACATCTCCATTCTCACCGTCAGTGCAGCGGCCATTCGAAGCGCATCCTATACCCCTCCCCGGCAGCGCGCCCAATCGTCTTCCGAACGAAGAAGATATTCTCAGCCGCGCGCGCGTCGCGTTCGGCCCTGTCCGATATCCGACAATGTCGGATGCGCAACATGGCAGAGCCCGATTTGTCCACTGCCTCGAACGGTTTTCTGATCTGGCACGGTGCATGCTTGGTCATCCGCAAGGCGTCGCGGACCAAGGAGAATCCGTCCCATGATCACCTCACCAAGAAATACCGCCGCAGGTCTCCTGGGTCCATCCAAAGATGAGGCTCGAGTAAGGCTTGGCCCCATGAAGAGCTTATTCATCTGGCTCGGCGCTGCCCGCCGATCCTCCCACGCGGGGAGACGGGGACGCAGCGCCTTCATCAAAATGAGGAACAAATCACTTTGCCTCGAACCTTGCCTTTCGACCAGCCACCACAACCGCAGCCATCGATCGTCCACCTGGCTGCGCAAGGCGTTCATTGCCACCGCGCTGGCCCTAGTGACGACCTCTCCGGCTCTGGCCGCCAGCGACGGCGGCAAGGTGACGGATTTTCTGCTCGACAACGGCATGGAAGTGGTCGTTATCCCCGATCACCGCGCGCCGATCGTCACTCATATGGTCTGGTACAAGATCGGCAGCGCCGACGAGCCACCCGGCAAATCCGGCCTTGCCCATTTCCTCAAGCATCTGATGTTCAAGGCGACGACCAACCACGCCGCCGGCGAGTTCGACCGAGCCGTCTCGGCCATCGGCGGCTACAATAACGCCTTCACCGCCTATGACTACACCACCTTCCTCGAGACGGTGGCGCCCTCGGCGTTGGGTGAGATGATGGGCTTCGAGGCCGATCGCATGTTCAACCTCATCCTCAACGACGATGATATCAAGACCGAGCGCGACGTGATCCTGGAGGAGCGCCGTTGGCACAGAGAGACGAACCCGCATGCTCTGCTGGACGAGGAGGTCAACGCGACGTTGCGGCAAAACCAGCCTTACCGCATTCCGGTCATCGGCTGGATGCAGGAGATGGAGAAGCTGAACGGCACCGACGCATTCACCATCTACAACAAATACTACCGACCGAACAACGCCGTGCTGGTGGTGGCCGGCGACGTAGAGCCTGAGACGGTGAAGGCGCTGGCCGAGAAGACCTATGGCAAGGTTGTGCGCGGGCCGGACCTGCCCCCGCGCAACCGTCCGGTCGAGCCGGAGCAGAACACCAGGCGCACAGTGACGCTGACCGATGCGCGCGTTTCGGTGCCGAGCTTTTCCACTCAATGGGTGGTGCCGTCCTATCATACGGCAGAGCCCGGCGAGGCCGAGGCGCTCGACCTGCTGGCCGAGATCCTCGGCGGCGGTAACCGCAGCCG
Source organism: Mesorhizobium sp. M0909 (assembly GCF_040319515.1). Taxonomy (NCBI): domain Bacteria; kingdom Pseudomonadati; phylum Pseudomonadota; class Alphaproteobacteria; order Hyphomicrobiales; family Phyllobacteriaceae; genus Mesorhizobium; species Mesorhizobium sp. M0909. The sequence continues at coordinate 20,005 of NZ_JAMYOA010000019.1, read as the reverse complement.
GCTATCTCAGGAGCTTGTCGTCAAGCAAGGCATAGCCTCGGCGGCCGGCGCCTCCTTCCAGGGCACCATGCTAGACGACACCAATTTCACCGTCTCCGGCTCGCCGCGCGGCGATGCAAAGCTCGTCGATCTCGAAGCGGCGGCCGTTGCCGAAGTCGCCCGGATCGCCAAGGATGGCGTCACCAGCGACGAGCTGGACAAGGCCAAAGACCGCTATATCCGCTCGGTGATTTTTGCGCACGACGAGCTGGACCACATCGCCAACATTTATGGCAAGACGCTCACCACCGGTGGCAATGTGAAGGACGTGATCGAGAGACCGGACCGCGTCCGCAAGGTCACCACCGACGAGGTCAAGGCGGTCGCCGCGCGTTATCTGGTGCTCGACCATTCGACGACAGGCTATCTTTTGCCGCAGCAACAGGCGGGGAATTGATCATGAGCTCCATCTCCATGCAAATGCGCCGGCCGGTCTTCCTTCGGCGCGCCTTCGCCACCCTGTTCCTCTCCATCCTCTTTCTCATCTTGCGGGCGCTCGCCGGGTAAACGGGATCTGTTTAAAGCCGCGAGGAGCGGTTTTCGCGGGCCTTGCCAGGCATCTGCCGGTTCAGGCGTCATTATTGGGGTGCGCTCCTCCTCAGGCCAGCCTCTCTTCGAGTGGATAGAGTCGCCCATTCGTGGTCCGCAGATTGTAGGCGCAGTCCACCAGCATCCACTCCGCGCGGCTGGCGAAGCCGATGTCCGTTGTTCAATCGTTCGACTAGTAGAACCGCGAGGCATCTTCTAGCGTATTCAGGTATTCTCCCTTTCCAGTTGGTTACCGTGGTCTACCAGCTGTCTGGCCGAGGCCCTATAAGGAACCCGGACGTCGCGGAGTACACACCGCACCTGCTATATATACCTGCTGCGTTGAGGAGGAATCCGGTATTGCCCCTGTGCCTGCCGATGATCCGTCACCTGAGATCCCCTGACCTGTTTGGACCCATTGATCGCCTGCCGGCACTTGGCACGCGGATTAGCGAGCGGACATTCGAGGTCCTCAACCCGTCGACTGGCGAAGTGCTGGCAGATCTACCCGACATGGGTATCGAGGAGACATGCGCTGCGATCGACAAGGCCTATGTCGCGCAGCCTGGATGGGCAGGGTTGACCGCACGTGAGCGCAGCGACGTTCTATGGCGATGGCATCAGTTGATCATCGACCACGCCGACGATCTCGCCGCGATTCTCACCGCGGAGATGGGCAAGCCGCTTGCAGAAGCCAAGTCGGAGATATCGCATGCTGCGGCGTATCTGCAATGGTACGCCGAGGAGGCCAATCGCGTCTATGGCGAGACGATCTCCGCACCATCGATGGACCGCCGAATGCTGGTAATCAAGCAGCCCATCGGAGTTGTTGGCACGATAACGCCATGGAATTTCCCGGCCTCGATGGTGGCGCGCAAAATCTCGCCAGCCTTGGCGCCGGGCTGCACGATCGTCCTCAAGCCCGCTGAACAGACGCCACTCGTGGCGGGAGCAATGTTCGCCCTCGCCCATCAGGCTGGCTTTCCCGAAGGCGTCGTCAACCTGATCTATGCGTCCGAAGGTGACGCGGTCGGCCGCGAACTTTGTACCAATCCCAAGGTCCGCAAGATCAGCTTCACCGGGTCGACTGAGATCGGGCGCCTTCTCATGCGCCAGTGCTCGGACCAGATCAAAAAAGTCAGCCTTGAGCTCGGCGGCAATGCACCTTTCATCGTCTTCGATGATGCCGATATCGATGCCGCGGTTGACGGTGCGATCCAGGCGAAGTTCCGCAATGCCGGCCAGACCTGCGTTTCGGCGAACCGCCTTTACGTCCAGTCGGGCGTTCACGCCGAGTTCGTCGAGAAATTCGTGCAACGGGCTCGCCAACTTCAAGTTGGTGACGGTTTCGCTCCCGGAGTGGACATCGGACCGCTCATCGACAAGCACGCTTTGGCCAAGATCGAATCCCATATTGCCGATGCCGTCGCCAAAGGCGGCGCAATTCGATGCGGGGGCAAACGCGTCGGCACGAATGGCACGTTTTTCCAACCGACAGTCCTGACCGGTGTCTCCAGCGAGATGACCGTCGCGCAAGAAGAGACATTCGGGCCGCTGGCACCGATTTATTCGCTTCAAAGATGCGGATCAGGTCGTGCGTGAGGCTAACGACACGATCTACGGCCTCGCGGCCTACTTTTATGCCTCCAACCTGAAGCGTGTCTGGCGTGTGGCCGAGGCCTTGGAATATGGAATGGTCGGGGTAAATACCGGCCGGATGTCTTCAGAAGCGGCGCCGTTCGGTGGGATAAAACAGTCCGGCATCGGGCGGGAGGGATCCCGCCATGGCCTCGAGGACTACCTAGAAATGAAATATCTCTGCATGGGCGGCATCTGAATTTTCGGCTTGCAGGGTTCACAGACCGGGTAACCTAGCGAGCGATCTCCAAATATGTGAATTGTAGGATCGCCTCCTCGATTGGGAACTGGGCGGCTCCGTACCCGAGCAAACACGCAATCCTGAAGGAGCACCCTGGCTGGACTTATCTCTCGACGACACAAGCGTCTGCATTGTCGGCGAGCGTGCATGTGACGGAGGATACGCTTGCGAGGGATTTGGCGGCCCTCGCCGACTATCTTCAGGCGACGGGCTGTGTTTGCGCGGGTCTGGTTGGAAGGTTGTGCACCATCGCGATCGTGAACGCTGGTTGTGCGCAATATCCGGTTTCTGAGGCAGAATTTTGAACCTGCTACCTTCCGATTGTCAGTAGCTCAGTGGTCCTCGGCCGACTGCCGCGCCAGTACAGGCTCGTACAGAATCGAAGATACCATCAGGCAGGCATTCGCATTCGACATTTCCGGTGATCGGGGCACGATCCAGGGCGCGCCAGGTTGACCAAGCGCCTCGAACCGCATGACAGTCTTGACCGGCTGGAGGACGGAAATCCCGCGATGCCGAAGAGGTTGGTCAGCGCAGTCGAGCCCACACGGCATTTGCGGCACGAAACAGTAAGGGCTGGGAAGCGATCGGCCGAGCGGTCCTCGAAGGCGCGGGCCAGGGTGTCAACGATGCGTTGGTTCAGGTCCGCCAATCTGGTCTCTACCGTCTGATAGCGGCTTCGGCCGCCAGTGACAGCGAGTAAGGATATTTGGCATCATCGACTTTGATTGCCGCGCAGATCTGGTCGAGATGGGATAGCTCACTGGTGCACCTTTGGGCTCATAGTGCTTCCTCCTCATCGAGATGAGGATTGCCGGATTTGGCGTAGAACACCAACACGGGTCCGAGATCAAAGCGCGTCCCGGGCGCAAGGCGCTGGACGGACCGGGGCCATGTTTCGGTTGAGACGCCATCGATGCCTCGCGCCAGCGTTCTGGCGAATCGGGGCATCAGCGGAGCGAGTGTCGGTGCCAGGATCGCAGCGGCCGTCGTCTGAAGGGCTAGCGAAGTCCGATTGCGGGCGGGATAGAAACGCCGCGCCGCCGCATAGTCTCGCGCCCGACGGTAGATCACGCAATCGCGCACGAAATCGCAGACCTGAGCGGCCGCGCGCCGGACCGAGAAGCCTTCGTCCGAATAGGCGCGCTCCATCGCCGCGCGATAGATCTCTATCCGAGCAAAGAAGGCGCGGTCGACCGGGCTCCAGTCGCCTGCATCGGGTACACGGCCGGCAAAATCCTGCTTGATTTCCTGGTTCAACGCATCAAGCCAGTTCAGCCAAATCCCTTGGAACACCTCGTTCTCGGTGCGGCGCAGCGCGTCCAGCGTGAAATCCGTCCGCTCACCTTCCGGGCGTGTCAGGCCCAAATGGAGGCGCACGACGTCGACTGTCTTTGGGCTCAGAACCTCCTTGCCCCAGACCGCATGGCGGCAGCTGGTTGAGAACTTTTTGCCGTCGAGCAGGTAGAACTCGTTGACGTGATAGTGGATGCGTGGCGTCCAGTGGGAGAAGACCTCGGCGTAAAGAGCGGGGTAAAGTAGCGCGTGGTAGAACGAATTGTCGAAGCCGAAGAAATGGACAATCTGCCAGTCGTTGCCGGGCATCTCCGCCTTCCAGTCGCGACCCAGCAAGCGGCCGAGCGCCTGGATGTTGTAAAGAAAACCGAAGGCCATTTCCGGCCAGACCCAGATCACTTGCCCCGGGAACCCTTCGGCTGGCAGGCCCCAGTCCGAGGGGTGGGTAATGGGCACTGAAAAGTTGCCGCGTCGGCGTAGGCGCGCGAAGAGATCCAAGATCCGTAGCGGGACGCCCGACGCCCTTAGATGCCGGTCGATATTGTCGTAGCATCGGTCCAAGGCAAGTTCCGGGCGGCGGACGGAGCCGACCAGCGGCGCCTCGGCAGACTGCCGTGACCGGGCTGCACCCAAGTCGTGGCAAAGGTTTGGGCCGCCGCATTCCTCGCAGATGTTGCCACCAGCGGAGCCGCCGCAATCGGGGCAGAGGCCGCTAACATCCGGTTCGTAAAGGTAATGGCCTGTCACGGCATCGAAAAGCGCAGGGCTCTGGCGCAGATCTACCGCCGTGCTGCTCAGAAGACTACGGAAACACGCGGCTTGAAATTCGCAATAAGCGGCATCACCCATCGTGTGTAGGAAGCTGTGGATCTCGCAGTCAAAAAGTGCAAGCGTGGCGCGAATCTCGTCCGCGTAGTGGCGCGCTACCTCTGCGGGCGTCGATTGATCGGCGTCGGCACGAGTGGCGACGTAACTCTGGTAATCGTCGCTTCCTGTCAGGTGGTAGGCCTCGACCCCTTTCATGCGCAGGAAACGCGTATAGACATCAGCGCCAAAATAAGGGCCAGAAAGATGCCCTAAATGCAGATCGCCATTAGGCGTTGGCGGCGTGGAGAAGACGAAGATCGGCCCGCGTGGAGCCGCGGTCTTTGCAGCGGCATCAAGGGCGGCCTCGCCGTCTCGCCAGTAGACATCGACGAAATCTAGGTCTTCGTTTCCGTCGTTGCGCAGCACATGCGCTTCAAAAGGGTGGAACAGAACGACATCGCCCGCCTCGACCGAGATTTCCCCACGGTCGGTAGTGACCTTGCCCGCGCCAGACAGGACCACGAAGGCCTCGATTTCGTCGTGCCGATGGGGCTCGGATGTAACGCCCGGTGCCACCCTACCGAACGAAAACCCCGTGCCGGCGCTTCCCGTTCCAAGCGTGGCCATGTCGATACCGAACGCGCGCGACAGCCCGGTTCGAGAAAACTTGTGTTTGCGCATGACGAACCTAAGCTGTTGAAGCAGTGGTATCTTCGGCTGCCAACGCAACAGCCTCTTGTGCAAGTTGCGCAGAGGGGCGGTACGCCAACCCGTTGGCGGCCCCGGCCAGAATAATGCGGCTCTGGGCCGCCAGGCGGCGACGAGGGGGCGCCAGTCGGGCTGTAGGCGTCATACAAGACCGCCCTGCGACCACCTCCACAATCCACGTGCCAAAGCGTCGTAACGGGCTGCGGTCGATGCTCCGCGAGCCCGCAAATCAGAACGCCATACTCTCCGCGCATTTTTGAGCGGTCGATCAGTTTGGTGCGCATGCCTCCGCCTGGCTGCGTGAGCTCAATCGCGATAGAAAATGCCATTTGGGGGCTTGAGTTTGTCGAGATCGGCCACTTTGCCCTCGGGCGGGTTAAGGGCGCGCTTAAGCACGTTATATTCAGCGCGGGTCGGTCCACCGGTTGAAGCACGCTGGAACACCAAGTAGAGTGTCCGCCGCGAACGATTGCTTTTGTTCGGTCGTGAGTAGTGCGGTGCGTAATCGTCGAAGATGAAGATGTCGCCAGCCTTCCATACTGCGGGTTCCCAGGAGAACATTTCGGCGACTTGAGGATCGATCACCCCACCGGCATCCATGGGAAACACCCCCTTCTTGTGGTTGCCGGGGCTGAAGAAAAGCCCGCCGTTTTCCGGGTCGGAGTCGTCGATGCCTATGGCAACCACCGCATGGACCATCCGGTCGGGGAGTTTGTGTGGAATGTGATAAATGTCCTGATGCGGGAGATAGCCGCCGCTGTCGGGGTAGTGGAAAATCAGCAACTCCTTGAGCCTGCGCGAATCTTCGCCAAGCAAATCCTCGACCGCTGACTTTATGCGCTGATCTTCTAAGAGCAAACGACGCAATGGATCATGGAAGTCGAGAAAATTCTCGATCTTGGAGATGATCTTTCGATTGTCCGTAGTCTTCTCGAACCACATGAGCCATTTATCATCGCTTACATCCCAGCGTGACATATCTTCGACAAAAGTAGAGATATCTTCCTGAGCCGCAGGAGCGAAGAACCTTTCGAGCCTGACGTATCCGTCTTTCTGCCACCTTTCTCTTTGTGCATCAGTCAACATGCGAAAAGCCTCCTGTTGGAAAGACTGGTTGGTCGGACATCCCGATTAGGGCAGTCGGGCGCTGGTCAAGTTGCGGGTCCACGGATACGGACTCACGTCATGGGGGGGGCGATGCTAAGTGCGTTCCGCTCCGGCGGATATTGTCCGCAGAAGCTCGGCGCGAGACTGCCTATGTCAGGCTCAGCCGGGTCCAGGGGTTCCGTAAACTGGGCCGGATCAATCGCTTCACCCGGTCCAGCCACGACACGCATCGCTAAAGGCCGGCACCATCCGCTGACCGCCGACCCAGCCATGGCCGCCAAGACCACGGCGCTCTTTCGAGTGAGCGACCTGGTACGGTCTTGACGACCGCAGGGGAAATGCACGCCCCCAGAATAATGCGATGCGCCGCTTGGTCCAAGGGCTTGTTCGGTCACGATGATTTCGGAGAAGCCTCCGGCCTTCGCCGCAGCGGAGGCGCACATCATTCCTAGGATGCCACCGCCGATGATCAAAAGTCTACGAGTCATATCCCGCTGCCCATTTCTTCGGCTGCGGGGGCGGGCCAGCTCTCGATCGAGGTATGGCTGATGAAGCCAGGATGCTCGGGGTTCGCGCATGGCGCGCGCCCAAGAAGGCTATCGAGGATGCGGCGCGCGCGCCAGGCCAGCAGGCTTAGGTTCGGATCGGCCAGGCCGCGCTGCCCGAGGCTCGCGTTTTGTACGAAGATGCGTCTGTCACGCGGTCCGTCCCAGCTCACCGAAAAATCCTCGCGAATAGCTAATTCATTGTCGATCTGCTCCAGCCGGTGCGCGATGGGTTCCAAGAAGTCTGGCACCGCGTTCTCGTAACCGGTGGCCAGGATGACGATGTCAGCCGCGACTTCTTCGACCTCGACCATGCCGTGCTGCAGGGTCAGCCTGTGACCCGCGCCGGCGTTGATGCAGTGCGAGACGGTGCAGCCCGGCCGCAGTGTGATGTCGGATCGGTTTGGCTCGAAAAACGCGTGGCGGTACAGCGCCTGATAGATCGCGCGCAACGTGCTTTCCGAAATGCCGTCCGAGGCAAGCACGAAACGCCGCAGGAGCAGCTTACGCTGCGACTCGCTCATCGCCGCGAAACGATCCGAAAAGCAGGGCATGAACAACTCGTTTGTGAACGGGCTGTTGTCCAGAGGCAGATAGTTTTCGCGCTGCGAGACCCAAGTGATCGAGGCAGGCCGCCGTTCTTTCGGCAGGCCGACAAGATGCAACATCACCTCGGCTCCCGACTGGCCTCCGCCGACCACGCAGACATGCTTTCTCCGCACCTCAGGGTGGATGTGCAGTACAACAGATGAGTGGAACAGGTTGCGTCCAATCCAGCCCTGAAACTGAGGCGGGATTTGCGCCTGCTTGCCAATGCCAACCACGACGTTTCTGGCGCCGAGAACCGCGTTATCGGTCCGCACCCGAAACGCGCCGTCAAAGCGGATTTCGTGCACGGTCTCGCCGCCACGGACAAGTGGGTTCCTGTGGAAGGCCCAGTTCAGGTACTGCTCAAACTCAGCTCTGAACACAGCGTCGAACTGTGCGTTCAGGAAGTGGTACAGACGCCCGTTCTCGTACAGGAAGTTTACGAAAGTGTAGGCTGATCGCGGATTCACCAGCGTGACCAGATCCTTGAAGTGGCTCACCTGGAGCTCTGAGGAATCGAAAGCGATGCCTGGATGCCAACGGAAATCGACTTGCCGATCCAGGAACAGCGCCCCTTGCCCAATTTGCTCGTGTATCTGACACGCAAGACTCAAATTAGACGGCCCAGCACCGACTCCAACGCAAGATAACTCCACTTGCTTTGCTCCTATAGATTTTTCCGACTCGGCGGCTTGTTCGCGGCGAATATCGGCCATAGCCATTGGGCCCCCTCGCGGGGCGTTTTCGAACCCCGGTGCCGACCGGAATTGCGAGAATTGTCCTGCGCGTTCGGGTTGTCGAATGTAGAGCCGAGCATTCCAGCGCGGTGACAATCGACGGGTCATACCGGCTACGTGGGGCAACGACGTATGTCCTTTCCGCCCGTCTGGATGCCCGCGTCGCCATCACGCGAGACGCTTTCCAAGCCCATTCAGGTGTTTGAAGCCGGCGCAATCGCCCGCCTCAACCATGGCGCGCCCGTCTTTTGGCGGCAGGCGAGAGCGCGGTTTTCACTGCGGCGACGGCATTTTCGGTGCGCATGATCATGGAGGAGGTCTCGCTGATGCGTTCGCAGAACCCCATGCATGGGCCGTGCCAGAGAAGGAAAAGTTTATTTAACAATGGCTTGGCGGATTTGCGATCCTGTCGGAAATCCGACATTGAGGGACGCCTCACGGCGGCGCTCGATTTGCACGTCGATGTCGCCTTTTTCCGAATAGCTAATCGGGCACTTTCTGCACCAGAATACTTCTCTTATGGAGACCAGCACGACGTCTTCATGAACGAACAGTGCAGAACCTTGTGTCTCTGTCGGACAGATCGCGATATACCTTGTTCATCGAGGTCGGCAGTTGCAAGAGTTGCCAGATCCTTTGCCCTGTCGTGCCGTTGCACTGGCTCTATCCCGACATTCTCGGAGGCCGCGATCATGAAGAGTGACGCAATCTCATGTCCGCCGCGAGGCCTCTCTCATGGGGAAGCAATTCTCTACGTTGGCGTCGGATCGATGCTCTTGATGAGATGGTTGCGGATCGGCGCATGCCCAGACCTGAGCGCATCAATGATTGCGCGATCTGGGACCCTCACCAACTGGATTGTCGAATCTCTGTAAAGATAGCCGGAAGAGAATTGCGTTATGACCACTCTGCCGGTCCAAAGCAGGACGCCATTCGGTCCCTGCGACTCAATCCAGGCGGAGGGATGAGGCCGCAAAGCAGTCTTTTGCGCGCCCACCGGTCGGCCAGGAATGGGAGCCGTCGTAAACGCAGTTATTTGATGATCGCCGCCGCGGAGTCCTCAGGCTGTGCCGCGCCCGACACTGGCGACGTAGTGGTCGTCGATCGCCCCGTCGCCGATGTCGATCCGAAGCTCGGCCAGTTCGCGGTGAGCTTCACTGCTATTCCGCAGTGCCCACCGAGCTCGCACAGGAGGTTCTATCAGGCGGTCACGGCTGCACTCTATCAGGCGGTCACGGCTGCACTCGTTGTCGGGTCTTCGACAAAGTCGGACATGAGACACACCGCAATCACAGCCATGTCATTGTTGTGAAATGATTTTCTCGTTTGGCACGACACGTGCCAGGCTATCCGCAAACGCGCTGCGGCAAGGACTGAGGAGAAATCATGCCATGATCAAGCTCGCCGAACATGCGGTCGCAGCCGCGAAAACTGAGCTTTCCCGGGCCGACGGAAGACTTTGCGCCTGTTTTCCAGGCGACATCACTCTTCGGGTTAGCCGGACATGACCGCATTCGATTTCCGCCCAACGCTGAATGCTCCCGACGATGATCCCTATCTTTGGCTCGAAGATGTAGAAGGCGAACGGGCACTTGACTGGGCCGCCAGCCAGTCGGCCAGAACCCTGGGGCACTTCGGTGTAACGCAGTTCGATCGCGACCGTGACACCCTGACAGCGATCTTCTACCGTCCTGACAAGATTCCCTTGATCACCCGCCGCGGCCCGTACCTCTACAATTTCTGGCAAGATGCCGGAAATCCGCGCGGACTGTGGCGCCGAACCAGCCTTGCCGCCTACATGAAGGCGGATCCTCAGTGGGAGCTCCTGCTCGATGTGGACGCCCTCGCCGCTAGCGACGGAGAGGACTGGGTCTGGGGGGGCGCGTCGATCGAGCCAGAGAGACGGGAAAGAGCCGTTCTACGCCTCTCGCGCGGCGGCAGCGAGGCGGTCGTGCATCGCGAATTCGATCTGGAGTCTCTTAGCTTCGTCGCCGACGGTTTCAACCTCGCGGAGACCAAGGGCGGGGTAAATTGGCTCGATCCTGACACGCTTCTGCTTTCCAGTGCGCTTGGTGATGGCATGGCCACCCGCTGCGGCTACGCGCGCACCGTGCGGCTGTGGAAACGTGGCGCGGATCCGCTCACCGCGTCGGTAATCTTCGAGACCGGTCCCGAATCCCTCGGCGTGTCCTGCCATCTGGACCGCACCGCCGAGAGCGAGCGCCTTTGGTTCATCGAGCAGGCGACCTTCTTTGAGAAGATCGGCCGAATCGGCGACAGGAGCGGGCCGAAGATGCGGATCGACCTTCCTCAGGACGCCTCGTGGAGCGGCTTCGGCGACTGGCTGGCGGTAAGGCCGGGCAAGCCGTGGACAGTGGGAGGGACGACCCATGCCGCGGACGCGCTGATCGGTATCTCGCTTTCCTCCTTCATCGCCGGCGAGCGCAGTTTTGCCACCCTCTTTGAACCAGGCGACAGGCGCTCCCTGCAGTCATTCTTCTGGAATAACGGGAAGCTCATTATCTCCTACCTCGTCTACCTCGTTCCGCGTTTCGACATGTTCACCCCCGACCGCCAGGAATGGACGCGCAGAGTGCTGGACACCGTGCCCGCCGGAGGGACTGTTCACCTTCGGTCGCTCGATGCGGAACATCACGAGACCAACGGAGAGGTCCTCGTTTCGGCTCAGGACCCGATCAAGCCGCGGAAGCTTCTCCTATTAGACCTCAATGCCGCGGCGCCTCTCGGCGCTCCAGTAATCCTGAAGCGCAACCCGGAGAATTTCGACGCATCCGGGCTGGTGGTCACGCGCCACGAGGCAGTCTCGACCGGTGGGGAGATGATCCCCTACACGCAGGTCGGTCCGGCGAACGGGAACGGGGATGCCCCGGTCCACCTCACCGCCTGCGGCGGGCACGGCAAATCGCTCCTACCCCACTACAACTCCTCGCTCGGCAAGCTGTGGCTCGAATGCGGCGGCACCTGCGTGGTGGCGAACATCCGGGGCGGCGGAGAGTTCGGCACCCCTCGTCACGAAGTCGGGCGCAGGGAGGGCAAGCGTCTCGCCCATGACGATTTCGCCGCCGTTGCCGCCGACCTCGTGCGAAGGGGCATTACGCTGCCGAGGCGGATTGCCGCCGAGGGCGGCTCAAATGGCGGCCTTCTGATCGCCATTATGCTTATCCGCTATCCTGAGAGTTTCGGCGCGCTGTTCTGCACAATCCCGCTTATCGATATGCGCCGCTACACCAAGCTTTTGGCGGGCGCGAGCTGGATTGACGAATATGGTGATCCCGACAAGCCGGAGGGATGGATTTTCCTAAAGGAAATCTCCGCCTATCACGCCGCGACGCCGGGACAGCTCGATCCGCCGATCCTGCTTGCCACCACGAAGCGTGACGACCGCGTCCACACGGGCCACGCGGGTAAGATGGCCGCAAAGCTGCAGGCTCTTGGCTATCCCGCCTACTTCTACGAGCCCGGCGCGGGCGGGCACGGCTACGGCAAAAAAAATCGGGAGCGGGCCGCATTCATTGCCCTGGGCACCAATTTCCTTCGCAGTGCGATCGGCTGGCAAGCCGATGGCGTTCGATAGGTGAGCGGGACCCAGACAAAGAGCAACGTTTCAATCAGTGGGTACAGATGATTGCGAGCACGGCGCCAATAATGTGTGCGCGGTCCCACTCAAACTGCGCTGAGCGCTCCGCCAATCCCACGCAATTCGAGCAGATTTTTCGTAATTCAGTCCACATTTTCTGAAGAGCAAGGAGAGAATATCATGGCGAGAAACCAAATGCGCGCGGCGCGGGGAGTAACAGCGGCCGTTGTCCTCATCGTGATGGGACAGCAGGCCGTCGCGGCGGACCTTGCGCGAGCCGCGAGCGTCCCGCAGGCAGGAACCCCGGTCACGCAAGAGCCAAGTCCTTGGCAACTCCGCCTGCGTGGGTTGGGGGTCATTACCGAGGATTCGGGCTACGTCAATGCAGTGTCAGGCTCAGGTCTTTCCTATTCGGACACCGTGATCCCGGAACTCGATATCTCCTATTTCTTCACGGACAACATCGCCGCCGAGCTCATACTCGGCACCACCTATGCCAACATCGGCAGCCAAGGGACGATCGGCGGGCTGGGCAAGATCGGCAAGGTTTGGCTGCTGCCGCCTACGCTCACATTGCAATATCATTTTACCAATTTCGGCGCTTTCAAGCCCTATGTTGGCGCCGGCGTAAACTACACGATATTCTACAACCAGGATGTCGGCAGCGCCGATGCTCTCAAGGTTAAGGACACGTTCGGCACCGCGCTGCAGGTCGGGTTCGACTACATGGTGGATCAGCACTGGGGCGTCAACTTCGACGTAAAGAAGCTTTTCCTCAAGCCAGACTTCGACGTCACGGTGGACGGCGCGAAGCTGACGGGGAAGGCTTCGCTCGATCCCTGGTTGATAGGCGCAGGTGTCACCTACCGTTTCTGATCACGAAAGGCGAAGGCGGCTTGCTGATAGCCGGTCTGAAATGAAGGGCGCCTCGTGCGCCCTTTTTACGGTCGTCCCTGCACGGGCGACACTTGAAGAAGCCGTTGTCGAGGGGCGGCCGCCCTCCTCCAGCGGACAAAGAAGGGACCCTGGTCAATGCGGCCTCGACTAACGCCTGAAATGGACGTGCTTAGATGCGCTTCGGATCAGGATGGCTTTTGGGTATTGTTGATGTCTTTGTCCGGCATCAGTCTCCCGGACGTCATGTCTGAACTATGCGCCTGCGTAAGGCGAGCACGGAGCTCCTCGACGCCGACAAGATGCCTTGCCAGCATCCTGCGATAGCTGCTGTTCTTTTGCTGTAGGAGCGGTGGCTGGCGCCCCGGAAGCATTCCTCCGCGGGCCAAGGCCGGCCTTTGCCTTGCCCCATGGCTTGACTCACGGCACGATGCCGCGCTCCAGCTCGGCAATGATGTGGTCGGTGATCTCCTGCTGGCATCGCGCCCCTTTCCCCGGAAGCGGGGTAGGCGGCGAGTCGCGACCGGAAAGGCCTTTGGCACCGCAGCATACCCGGGCCTACGACTGCTCCGTTGCAGCCGCAGGCGACCAGATCATCCGGAACCATGGGGTTCGAGCCGGCCCGGATCCGGCGCGCATTGTTAGATGTCCGCCTATCCTCTGCAAAGCCTCAGGAATGGCGATGTCAATCCTGTCGAGCGGCATTTTTCGTGATCCTGCGAAAATCTGGCTGTTTTACGCAGCGATTGTCGAAACACGCCCGCTGACGCAGGCGCATTCGCAAACACCTGCGCACCGATTCGTGGTTCACTCCACCAATACAGGGAACGAGCCCAAAAGGGCCGGATCAGGAAAAGAAAAATGCGCGTCGTCTGCCCCAAGGAAATCAAGAACCACGAATATCGCGTCGGCCTCACACCCGGCTTGGTCCGCGAATATGTCGCCCATGGTCACGAAGTGCTGGTCGAGACCGGCGCCGGAGCCGGCATCGGGGCCGATGACAACGCCTATCGCGCCGCCGGCGCCACGATTGCCAAGACGGCCGCCGACGTGATCGCCAAGTCGGACATGATCGTGAAGGGTCAACGAGCCGCAGCCCACCGAATGGGCGCAGCTTCGCGAAGGCCAGATCCTGTACACTTATCTTCATCTTGCTCCGGATCCGGAGCAAACCAAGGGGGCCTGCTCGCTTCCGGCGTGACCGCAATCGCCTACGAGATCGTGACCGACGATCGTGGCGGCCTGCCGCTGCTGAAGTCGCCGGACGCCTGTCGATCCAGGCCGGCGCCACGGCGCTGCAGAAGGCCAATGGCGGCCGTGGCGTGCTGCTGGGCGGCGTGCCCGGCGTGCTGCCCGGCAAAGTCACCGTGCTTAGCGGTGGCGTCGTCGGCCTGCACGCGGCCAGGATGGCGGTGGGGCTTGGCGCCGCCGTCGCCATCATCGACCGCTCGATCCCGCGCCTGCGCCAGCTCGACGACCTCTTTGCCGGCCGCGTGCACACCCGGTACTCGACCGTCGAAGCACTCGAGGAAGAATGCTTCTCGGCCGACATCGACGTCGGCGCCGTCCCGGGCGCGGCAGCGCCCAACTGGTGACGCGCGAAATGCTCTCGGGCATGAAGAAGGGCTCCGTGCTGGTCGACGTCGCCATCGACCAGGGCGGTTGCTTCGAGACGTCGCATGCGACGACTCATGCCGGGCCCACCTATGAGCTCGATGGCGTCATCCACTATTGCGTCGCCAACATGCCAGGTGCTGTGCCGGTCACCTCGGCCCATGCCCTCAACAACGCGACGCTGCACTACGGCGGCCTGAAGGCCCTGGTCGACGACCATCACCTGTGCAACGGCCTCAATGTCCACAAGGGCAAGATCACCAACCGGGCTGTTGCCGAGGCGCTCGGCTACTAACTGGTCGAGCCTACGGTCGTTCTCGCCGCCTGATTCCAGTTACAATCGTTTCCTCCCGTCTCGCCCGCCGGTTCGTTCCGGCGGGCTTTTTTTGCCGACGATCCGCCAGAGGCGTCCTCCCCTCCCCTGTCCGTCAATGTCCGCGGTGAAGCTCGTCGGCGCGGCCCGCTGGTCGACGATGAAGCTGAACGCCTGACGGAGGCGGCGGACCTGCTCCGTCCTCAGTTGCAGATGATCCGCTAGCAGTCCCGTTGTTAAATCCCGTCGCCGTTCCTGAGAAAACGTCGGGCAACCGACACTTACTGTCGTGTCTGTCGAATCCGCGACACTTTGTTTTCGGCGTGGGTGCCTGCTGCGCTCTGGGTCAAGTCATTGTGCAAAACTCAGAAAAATATTTCTAAGGGTCCCTCGGCGCAATTGGCATGACTTTTGAGGAGTCCTCTTCGTGAAACACGACACGCACTAGTGTTCGCCTGGGAGCATTCGGATGGTCTCGGTGCCACTCAACGTCCAGTTGTCGCGAATGACATTCCGAAGACCGGCGGAGATTAATGCAGCCGATGTATGGGAACTAATTGCGAGGTGTCCGGAACTAGACCGCAACTTGCTGTATTCGAGCTGTTGCTTGCAGTGATTTCGCCGCCACCTGCGTGCTTGCTGAGGGAGATGGTGAGGTGGTTGGCTGGTTGTCGGCCTACCCGCGGCCGAGCGACGGCTCCATGGTCTGCATTTGGAATTGCTGTGCAACCTAAGCTACGCAACATGCGCTTGGGCAAGGAACTCATCCTCTCAGCCCTGAACGAGCCGGCTTGCGAGGGCGTGACGCACATCAAAGGCACGGTGACGCTCCCGAAAGGGCATCTAAATTTCTTCGCAGTTGTGGCTCGGGACTTGGGTGCACCAATCCGGCAAGCTCTGGTTCGACCGCGAGACCAAGGGAGAGCGTGAGAGCGAGTACACGATAGCCATCGGTCCATCGAACGCTCCATCAGCCCTGCAGGCATTCCCGCCGATATGCCTAGCCATACCCAAATAAGGAGGCAACGATGACTCACCAAAGTGCACCGGATCGCGAGGAGGAATTCGCGATCTTCAACCATCTCGAGTCTGAGGTGCGCAGCTACGCTCGCAGCTTTCCAGTCGTTTTCGCGAGGGCACGGGAGGCGCAGCTGTTTGCGCGAGATGGAACAGCCTATCTCGACTTTCTCATGGGCTGCTCAAGTTTAAACTATGGGCACAATCCTCCCGAGCTGAAATCCGCGCTCGCAGATTATATTGCGGGCGACGGCATCACCCATGGCCTCGATCTGTATAACGAAGCCAAGGAGTCTTTTCTGCGAGAATTTCACGAGACGATCCTTAGTCCGCGACAACTGGACTACGTCGTACAGTTTCCCGGTCCCACCGGCGCCAACGCGGTCGAGGCTGCCCTCAAGTTAGCGCGCAAGATCACTGGTCGGTCCAACATCGTAGCCTTCACCAACGGCTTTCATGGCGTGAGTCTTGGCGCACTCTCTTGCACCGGCAACCGATACCACCGGGCTGCCGCCGGCCAGCTGCTCGGCGGCGTCACGCGGCTACCCTATGACGGCTATCTTGGGTCCACTGTAGACACCGCCAATTACCTTGATCGTCTGCTCTGCGATCCCTCCAGCGGCGTGGACGCTCCGGCGGCGGTGATTGTCGAGACAGTTCAGGGCGAAGGCGGCCTGAATGTCGCCGGCACGGAGTGGCTGCGCAAGGTGGCGGCCATTGCGCGCAAACACGGAGCTCTGCTGATCGTAGATGACATTCAGGCGGGTGTTGGCCGGACCGATGCGTTCTTCAGCTTCGAGGCGGCCGGACTCCGCCCGGACATCGTCACGATGGCGAAATCGATATCGGGCTATGGCCTGCCTATGGCCCTCGTCCTAATTGACCGACAACTCGACAAGTGGGAGCCGGGAGAACACAACGGTACGTTCCGCGGCAATTGCCATGCTTTCGTGACCGCCCGGGCAGCCCTGGAGCACTTCTGGCGCACAGACAGCTTGGCGGCGTCCGTCGTGGAGAAAGGCAATCTGCTGAAAAGCCGCCTTGAGCAGATCGCGCAGAAATACGACCCAAGCCGCGTGTCAGCCAAGGGTCGTGGCATGATGCGGGGCATCGATCTGAAGTTTGGCGAAGTTGCCAGTCAAGTCATCAGCACCGCCTTTCAGAATGGCCTCGTTGTCGAGACCGCTGGTCCCAAAGACGAGGTCGTGAAGTGTCTGCCACCTCTTGTCATCGGGGAGGATCAGCTTAGCCAAGGCCTCGACATCCTCGAGGACGCCATCGAAAGCGTGATCGGCAGCACCGTGAACACGGCAGCGTAAGAGGTGAATCATGATCGTAAGGGATTTCAATAAGGAGAATCTGACAGCCCGGCGGGTTCAGACGACGAGTTGGGAAAGAGTGCAGTTGGGGGGCGCGAGGTGCATGATGCGACCGGCGTCCTCAAGTCGCCCTAGGAAGCTCAATCTACGTCGGCAGCGAGATACGGGTCCTTCGCCTCCGCCGTCGGTCACCATTCTAGCCGCCTTACACTGACCCTTCACGAGCACAGCCGCAACCAGAAAGGTATGACGGCCCGCCGAATTTCGATGGATCTCCCGTGGCTGGCTGTCCGGTGGGCTTCGCATTCTACGACATTGCGATACGAGAAGCTCGCGACAATTGGCCCTGATTTTCAGTGTATTATCCGTAACAACCGCTGGAGTGCAAAAATGTCGCCCTGACGACAGTTCCGGTTTGACTCTCCTCATGTGAGGCCCATCCCGTCTCCGTGCTGCCCTCATCAACGAAAGACAACCTGTGACAAAGGACATGGGGCGAAAAAGGTCATCCATCATTCTTGACCACATTCGCGCCAAGCAATTGTTCCCTCTCGCCTTAAGCCTTGACAGGGAACGTGAGAGCCTAGGACAGGCGGCGGCCCGTGAGATGGCAAGGGATGAGGTCCCCGGAATCGAGCGCTGCCTGGCGGCCCTTGGCACTGGCGAAGCGGCCCTCGGCTATCTCCGTGCCGACGATCGTCGCAAGCTTCTGGCGTAACGGACCTTTGAGTAGCGCTACCTCCTTGCGGTTGGCCTGCTGCAGTTCATGGCGGAGATCGGTGACCTTCGATTCGGCGAAACCTGCGTCGATGAGCGCCTGGCGGGCGGCCGCAAGCGTCGTGAAGGCGAATCCCGGTTGCGATTTCGAGAGCCATGCGTGAACTACGCCGCTCTCGGCGGCGCCCTCGGACCAGAGCCAATCCGCGGCAATGAACCAGCCGCCGGGCTTCAGCACGCGCAGGACCTCTACATAGAGCGCCGGTTTGTCGGCGATGTGCACCATAGCGTCCTTGGAGAAGACGAGGTCGAAGCTGGCATCCTCAAACGGGAGCTTCCCCGGCATGACCAGCTGGAAAGTGACGCGCCCGGCGAGCCCCTTCCTCGCCGCTAGGTCGCGAGCCGATCTGATCAGTTGCGGCTCGACATCGATGCCGATGACGGCCGCCGCGCCGTGCGTGGCCGCCAGCAGCACGTCGATGCCGCCTAGGCCGGAACCGATGTCGAGCACGCGGTGGCCGGAAAGGTCGATACCCTCCAACATCTGCGCGACCTTCTCCGGCCCGCCCGGCGAAAGCATGCCTTCGCCCCAGATGAGTTCCACGGCATCAGTTACATCCTTGGGATACTTCATTGGTGTCTCTCCAGTGACGGTAAGGATTAGGTGATTTGTCACCCGGCTGCTTTACCCTCAGCCGTAAAGGCGCAAAGCTGCAAGTCGGAGGCACCCAGCCGCGCCCAAATCAGGCTCTAAAGGCGGGCACGGCGGTAAACCGAGATATGACGTTTGGACCCTTCGGTGAACTCACCTCTAGTCCAATCTCCCCACCGTTCCGCTAGTTTCAATCCTACGCATTCGGCCATGGTATCGAGCTCCTGATGATACACGTAGCGAACGCGATAGGGCAAACGTCTGATCGATGTACCGGAAAACCAGAGGAGGGATGAGACCAAGTTCTGGTTTAGTGGATCGTGGATATCCGCAGTGACAAATGTATTCTCGTGATCGACGAGCGTAGTAGTAGTTTTCTGGCCGCCGACGAAACCATCCATGACCGGCACAGGCAATTCTAGCACCAGAGTGCCCTCGTCATGTAACGCCTCCGCGGCAGATCGGAGACAACTTATTTGCGCTTCACGGGTGACGAGCACCATCAATGTGTTATAAGCGCAAAACACTAGATTGTAGCGTTGGTCCGTTCTGAAATTGGCCATGTCCCCCTTCCAAGCCTTGATTAGATCGGTACGCTTCCCTAGAAGTTTCAACATGCTATCCGAATTGTCGATACCTTCGACCCTGACGCCCCGCTCGCTCAATGGCACTGCCACGCGCCCGTCGCCAATACCAAGTTCAAGAGCACTCCCTCCGCTGCAATATCGCTCAAGAAACGCGGCAGTCTCGTCTGCTTCAGCGACTCTGCCGCGGATGCTGTTGAATTTTTCATAGATTGGAGCCCAATTTGAAGCCCAATTGTCGTTATAGGCGAAGTCATCAGACATTTTAGATTCTCCGGTTTGGGTTTGCTCTGCTTTTATGCGTACTAGTCGAAATCTGGTTGCGCTCCACATCCCGGAATTCGACTGTTTCCAGCCAAGCCGCATGGTTAATTCTGTTAGATGGAATTTTTGGCAATTCGTCGCCGGCCAAAGCCATCGACCAGCCTGAAAAGGTTTCACGAAAAACGCGTAGCCGTAGAACTGAGCGCAGATCTGGTGACCGCCGCAGTCTCGCCGGCGCAGGAGATTTTTGAAGCGAAATCATCGTGAACGACTCCATATGGGCGAATGTCAACGTTCAATAAGCAAGAGCCATGCCAAACTAAAAGCCGCTTTAATTCAATATGTTGCCTTTTCGTTGTCCGATCCGGTCTGTTTGCTGAGACGCAATTTCGTAACCGTTCCGACAACGAACAAGCGAATTGCGTCGCGAAAGCGACGGCCGGGACACAGTGACCGTGGTCGTCGACCGGCTCAACGGCAAGACGCGGTAGGCGCATCTGTTCGGGGCCGTTTTGCGGGCGTCCAGCCTAGCTATGCGGAAGAAGCGCTGGAGCGAGAAGCTTCCGGACTTGCGGGCTGTCACGTCAATGCGATCGAGGCATTCGTTGCTGGGAAACTGCGGTAGTGCGGTGACGCGTAGCCGCACGCTGTCAAGGCTGTCGAACTTGCCCGCAAGGTGGCTCGGAAATGAAACGGGGCGCCACACCACATTGTGGTAAGCGGGTAGCTGATGCCGTTCAGCGATGGTAGTTCCAAGGCATGAGCGCCTCGATAGCGCTGTTTGGCCAGCCATTGGCGA
>NZ_JAMYOA010000018.1:0-106725 GCF_040319515.1 Mesorhizobium sp. M0909 | reverse complement strand
TGGGCAAGCTGAAGCAAACGGGCGCGATCGACCTTTGGGCGTGTCGCCGACAGAGCCGACAGCTCCGCGATCCGGCGCTCCAGTGTGGCCACGCGGTCCAACGCATCGTTCCAGCGAGCCTCGAGTTCGCGTGCGACATGGCGCTTGGCGGGGTCGACCAGTTCGTAACGACGCCCGGCCAGCGAGGCATCGTATCGGGCTGCTTCCAGCTCCCGCTCGACGGCGGCAACGATGTCCTTTCGCGAACGCTCGGCCTGCTCCGAAGCAAAGATCGCGGCTTCCACGGCACGATCGGAGACGGCTTCTAGGATCTGCAGGGCGACGGCGCGATCAATCCGCAGACCGCCAATGCCGATGCACAGGCCAGCGCCGACATGGGCATCATCGCCGCGGCACTGGTAGCGATGGGCGTTGCCTTTCGCCATGCCCTAGAAGACGCGCATCATTCGTCCGCATCGCCCACAACGCATCAATCCCGTGAGCAGGGCGCGGCCTCCACGTGCAGATTTGCGCGCACAGTTCTTCTTCATATGCGCGTTCTCGAGCAGGAGCTTCTGATTCTCCTCGTATTCCTGCCAGCTGATGTAACCAGGATGATTGTCACGCAACAACACATGCCATTCGTCGCGAGACTTCCTGAAGCCGCTGGCCTTACGGGCGCGCCCCTCGACAATCCGTGTCCGCTGCGCCGTTCTGCCGAATGCGTAGGCGCCGCCATAAAGCGGATTGTGAAGAATCTGCATGACACTGTGGTAGGCGGGAGGCTTCCAGACGAGTTTGCAAACCTCGACATTGCGCCGGACCACGGGCATTTTAATGTCTGCCGATCGCAGCCATAAGAAGACCTGCCGCGCGCTGCCCAACTCGCGGAACTTCGCGAAGACCAGCCGGATGGTGTCGGCCACGTGCTCGTCAGGATCGATCTCGACCTTATCGGCCTCGCTCCAGCAGAAGCCTGGCGGAAGCATGAAGCGGAACTCCCCACGCTTGGCCTTGGAGTCACGGGCGGCGATGCCGCGCTGTCGCATCAGGCTCAGTTCGTATTCCGACATCGTTCCCTTCAGACCCGCAACACACTGCCCAGCAACAGCCGCTTGAAGTCGTTGTCCGGTATCCGCATCACGCGCATGCCGGCGAACGCCTCACGGTCTTGCGGCGTCTCCTTTACGCCGGTGACGCCCACTTCGTCGTCGAGCTGCCAGGCGGCGGCCGGCTCCTGCTGCCTGCATGGATGACCGAGACCAACGCGGCGACGCCGCCCATGATGGCCACGCCGCGGCTTTCCTTCGCCTGCCTGCGAGAGCTGCGCCAGCTCGTCGACGCGCAGGGCGTATCCTTGTCGCCATCGCTTGAAGCGATTCGCAACGATGGAGACGACGATGCAACAGCATGCCCAAAAGCGGCAACTCGATCTTCTCATGTTGGCGGCCGACGATGTCGTGCCCCGGTTGTTCGATCCAGTGAGGCGCGCGGAGATCGTGAGCCTGCTCAAAGCTCTCCTGAGCGATCGCCTCGCCCCGGTCAGAATACCGGAGGACACGGACGATGACTAAAATCACTGCCGATCACCTGGCGCGCAGCGCCTATGTCTATATTCGTCAGTCCACCCCGGACCAGCTTGCCAACAACCCCGAGAGCCGACGACGCCAGTACGCCCTGAAGACGCGCGCCCGCGCCCTCGGCTGGGAGAATGTGGTCGTCATTGACGATGATCTCGGCCGCTCGGGCGGCGGGACGGCGCGACCGGGTTTCGAACGCCTGCTGGCGGCGATCGGCAGCGGCGGCGCGGGCGCGGTCTTTGCCCTCGAGGCCTCGCGCCTGGCCCGCAACGGGCGCGACTGGCACACCCTCTTGGAGTTCTGTGCCCTGGTGGGCAGCCTGATCATCGATGAGGACGGGATCTACGATCCCCGGCTCGTCAACGATCGCTTGCTGCTCGGCATGAAAGGCACTTTCAGCGAACTTGAGCTGTCGACGCTGCGGCAGCGCTCGCAAGAGGCGTTGCGCCTGAAGGCAGCGCGCGGCGAACTGCACACGACGGTGGCGATCGGCTACCGGCGGGGCGCTGACGATCGCCTGGAACAAGACCCCGACCGGCGCATCCGCGAAGCGCTGTCGCTGGTGTTCCACAAATTTCGTGAGATCGGCAGCGTGCGCCAGCTCGTCCTGTGGCTGGGCCAGGAGGGGATCGACCTGCCGACCGCTGTCCATGGTCCTCAGGGGTGGACGGTGCGGTGGGGGGCGCCGCGCTACCACGCCGTCCATCGGCTGCTGACCAATCCGGTCTATGCTGGTGCCTATGTCTTTGGCCGCACCGCCACGCGCACGCGCGTCGAAGACGGCCGCAAAGTCGTCACCCACGGTGTCGCGCGCCGACGTGAGGACTGGGCGGTTCTGATCCGCGATCACCATGATGGCTATATCTCCTGGACCGAGTATGATCGCAACCAGACGATAATTGCCAACAATGCGAACATGAAGGGCACGATGGTCGCGGGCGCGGTGCGCAATGGCAGTGGACTTCTCGTCGGCTTGCTGCGCTGCGGCTGCTGTGGCCGCAAGCTCAAGGTGCTGCACCATTCACGCCGCGATGCGCGCTATGTCTGCGCTACCCATGTCGACCCGTCGACCGAGAAACGGTGTACCGTCTTCAGCAACATGCGCATCGATGCGGCGGTGTCGGCGGAAGTGCTGCGGGCAATTGCGCCGCTGGCACTCGAGGCGGCGTTGCAATTGATTTCCGATCGCAAGCAGGCCGGCAGCGAACGGCTGCGGCAAAGCGAGCTCGCCCTGGACCAGGCCCGCTATGAGGCGGCGCATGCGCGCCGGCAATACGACGCCGTTGATCCCGACAACCGCCTGGTCGCCGGCGAGCTCGAACGGCGATGGAATGACTGTCTGGCGGCGGTCGCCCGGCTCGAGGATCAGGTCCGGAGCTTGCGCAGCGAGCAGCCGAGCGCCCTAAACGAGGACGAACGCACGATGCTTATGGCGCTCGCAGACGACATGCCTGCGCTGTGGAACCATCCCGCCGCGTCCGTCGAGACGCGCAAGCGGATTTTGCGCACCGTGCTCAACGAGATCGTCGTGACGGCCGAGGCCGGTCGGCTGCACCTGGTGCTGCACTGGCAGGGTGGCGATCACACGCGGCTCGAAGTGGTGAAGAACCGGTCTGGCCAAAACCGCTACAAGACTGACGTGGCGACCGAGCAGCTGGTGCGCGAACTCGCCCGCCTTTTGCCGGATCACAGCATCGCCCCCGTCCTCAACCGGCTCGGCATACGCTCGGCCAGGGGACAGACCTGGACCCAGCTGCGCGTGCGCAATTTCCGCGGCGCGCATCGCATCCCGGTCTACCGCGAGGGCGAACGGGCCGAGCGCCACGAGCTTATCCTGCGCGAAGCCGCAAGCTGGCTCGGTGTCAACAGGATGACCGTCGTTCGCCTGATCCGGGATGGGCTGCTGCCGGCACGGCAGGTTTGCGCCGGCGCCCCCTATGTCATCTGCGAGGATGATCTTGCGCGGCCGGCCATCCGTCAGGCGATCGCGAAAGGTCGTCCAGTATCAGCCGATGCGCGACAACAAACCCTTTCTTTTCAATGAGATCACGAGGTACTGTATCATGTCACCGTCCCCTTCAGCCCAAGCAGCAGGCGGTCGTTGACGAGCCGCGGATCGTATGCGCCATCCGGATCGACGACCAGCGTGCCGGCCAGCGCGCACAAGTCAATCAGATGATGCCAGTCCCGTCCGTTACGCGCCAGTCGTGACGCCTCGATGCAATAGACCGCACCGACATCGCCGGAGCAGACCATGGCGACAAGCCGCTCAAAGCCGGGTCGCTGCATCAGGCCGGACCCCGAGCGGCCAAGATCGTCGTCGATCACCGTCACCGATGCAAAGCCGACCGCTTCTGCGGCTCCCGCCAGGTCATACTGCCGGCGCTGACTTTCCAGATTGCCCGTCACTTGCGACATGGTCGATTGACGAACGTAAACTACCGCCGAGCGGGCGAGGTGATCAGGCGTGATCTTCGGGTTCATCACCGCCTCCCTGATCCGCTTCGGCCGCCAGCGCTTCCAGCAGAAGGTCGGCCAATGTCTCGACCAGTCCCTTTGTGTTTTTGCCCACTGGCGGATGAGGAATTTGACGCTCCAGCTGCAGGATGAGCTGCGCGCGATTGTGATATCGGCTTCTTCGCACCGTCCCTCTCCTTCTTCCTTGAAGGGCGGGATTGTGCGCCTTGCTTGCGATTCGCGCCGAGCGCCGTCAGGACGATCGTCAACTCATTGAGACCCTCGATGCCGATTTCGGGTCGCCCGAGCGTCATGCCCGCGCAGTAGCCGGCGTCGAACATCCAATTCGGGAGTTCGCGGCAAAGGTCAGGACGCTCCTCCGTGTAGATGCACGTCAACGCCTTCCCACGACGAAATGGCGAAACCTGCAACGTGCTCCCAAACAACGGATGCCAGCGATAGGCAACCGTCGCAAAGCGGAAACCATATGCAGAATGTCGATAATTGCGGCAATCTGATCAAGATTATCTGGCATGATAGGCTCGGCATGTCGCTGTATGCAAAACGGCTCGAGAAGAGCCGGTTTCTTTGGCCGTCTCCGGCGGACGGCAAGGGCCAGCAATCTTCGAAGTGATGGAGTTTTTCGGCAACCGCGATCTTCTTTGGTGGCGGTGCCGAGGAGAAACAATTGATCGAACGGTTTCGCGAGATGCCGATCCGCGCGGTCGCTCCTGCCATGCCCTGGCTGTAACGCGGCTAACCCTGCCATCCATCCTGACATAAATGCGCCGGCAGCCGTGCTACGGTGAGAGCGCGGCCGGGCCGGTGTTACGGCACCGATCTGGCAGTCTGCCATGAAGTGAAGAGGAGAGTTCACCATGTCCAGGATCAATCGCCGCGCCTTGCTTCTCAACGCCGGCAGCGCCGTTATCGCCTCGACGGTTGCGGCAACAGCTCTCGCCACAGAGCCGCGACGCTGGGACCAGGAACCGTCCAGCGATCTGCGGGCGCTGATCAAAGCGCACAAGGCAATGTACACTGCGTTCGGCAAGGCGATCCACGAAATGGACTGCGGTCAGGGAAGGTGATCGCCGGGCCAAGGCACGATATCTTTTGAAGATCGAGGCGCGCGGTGAACTCGACTTGGCCGAGCATTTGCAGGCTCTTCTCCGCTCGACGATGTGGACTGGCATTCGCGTCGTGTAACTTAGACGTCCGCGCCTTAATGCGGCAAGACCGGTCGCATCTATGTTTGAGGGCATCGCGTTCAAACACCAAGAGCGCTAAGGGAGAACAAGCGGTGATTTTGGTGGGCGATCGCTATGATCGCTGCCCGGGTCGCCCGCAGTCAACTGTGCCGGCCATGGGAACGAGTTAGGAGCGCCAAATCCGGCTATTTAGTTGCGCGCGAGGAACATGAAAGCCGCGATCAGCCTTCGGTAGTTCCGGCCTGTCTGGAGCACCTATCAAATTGCTCTAGTCGACTGGAATCGCGCCAAATCACCAGTACATACATCGGCTACTTGAGGTTCGCCTCAAGCTTTTCGTCCCCAAAAGAATTACCTCCCAGGTGTGGCTCGATATCCGAAGGTTTATGATCCTATCCCACATCCGAGATATCCCCTCCGATCGATAATAGTGTTGCAGACGCGCCACCGCAATTGCTTGCCGCGATCACCTCCGAGAGCGCTCCGAGGATTGCTCATTCCGACGACGTACATCAATAGGGCGTAGCGAGGATCGACTCGCCTCCGCCAATCGGACCGAGCGTACACCCGATCAGTGATCCTGAAACCGATCGCGGGCAGGAACTGCTGGAGAGAGCCATCCAATTCGTCAACTAATCCCAGACCGATGCTGGCAGCGCGTCGAGCGGTATCCTCAGATAACGCCGGCCATTTTCCTCGACCTGAGGCAGTTCCCCTCCGCGGATATTGACCTGCAGGGCATGCAATATGAGTTTTGGCATTGGCAATGTCCTGTCTCGGGCCTCTCGAAGCCTGATGAACGTACTCCGACAATGACCGGCGACATGCGGGTTTTTCTCTTTCTGCTCCGCTACCGAACTCTCCCACAGAGCCTGGCGCCCTCCCGGCCTGTAGTCATGCCCGGTGAAGAGGCGCGTCCGGTCGGGTAGGCTCAAAACGTCCTGGATGGACTGCCACAGATCAGCTGCGCTGCCGCCTGGAAAATCTGCCCGGGCGGAGCCGCTATCGGGCATGAAAAGTGTGTCGTGAATGAACGCTGCATCGCCGATGACATAGCTATCGACGCCAAGGTGTGTCCTGGCGAGTGCATGACGCGCGCTTCCAGCTCGCCGATGTTGAAGGTCTCGCCGTCGCAAAACAGCCGATCCCATTGTGAGCCGTCACACGGGAGATCCGAGAAGTTATAGATCCGTTGCCAGATCCGCTGCACTTGCTTCACGCGCTCGCCGATCGCTGTCGGCACGCCGGTTTTCGCCTTGAGATAACCCGCGGCCGAAAAGTGATCGGCATGCGGATGGGTGTCCAGGATCCACTCGAGCTTCAAATTGCGGCTGTTGATGTAGTCGAGGATCGCGTCCGCATTTGTCGTTGCTGTCGAGCCAGACTTTTCGTCGAAATCGAGTACGGGGTCGATGATGGCGCATCTTCGTGAACTCGGGCATGCAACGACATGTTGGATGCTGCCCGTCCGTGCATCATAGAAGCCGGCGACTTCAGGCTGCTGCATGGGCGATGCCCTCGACTGCGGCTCGCGGGAAGAAGATCGCCCGGCCAGGATCGAGGTCGTAGTCATGCTCAAAGTCCGTTGCGTCGGACGCAATCTGCGCCAAGGCATCGAGTATGAACTGCACCTTCTCGTCCGGCAGCAGAACGCTGAAATTCAGCCGGGTGAATCCCGGCTTTTTCATTTCGTCGCCGGAGAGAATGGCTTGCCTGATTTCCTCGGACTGTTCGTCATCGATCGACAGCAGTCTGTGAACATACGGGCCGGCGCAGGCGCAGCCACCGCGCGCCTGGATCCCGAACCGGTCGCTTAGCATGCGCGTGATCAACTGCTGGTGGACGTAGCCGTCCTTTCCGTTTTTGATCCGGAAGGAAAAGATCGGAAGCCGCTGAGGATCCGATAGACCGAGGAGCTCCAGCCGCGGCAGGGCTTTCCATGCGCGAAAAGCACGACGCGCCAGCTCGCGATTGCGCGCTGTTATCGCGTCGAGTCCGATCGCATCTTTGACGATGAAGGCCAGCGCGGCTCGTATGTCGCCGATCACGTTCGGCGTGCCGGCTTCCTCGCGGGATTCCAGGCTGTCGCTGTAATCGTGTGTCTTCGGGGAGACAAACTTCACCGTCCCGCCACCTGGCCACGACGGCGTCTTCGTCGAAGATCCGTCGCGTCGAACGATCAAGATGCCGGAAGCGCCGGGGCCTCCGAGGAACTTGTGAGGCGAAACAACTATTGCGTCGATCTCGGCATCTGGGGCGGGCGACATGGAAATCGGCAGGTAAGGACCTGCGCTCGCATAGTCCCAGATCATCTTTGCGCCGGCGGCCTTCACGATGACGGTGATGGCCGCCACATCGCTGGTGATGCCCGTGACGTTCGAGGCCGCGGACATCGAGCATATCGTCAGATCTGACGACCCCCCGCCAACCGCGTCCTTGAGCTGAGACAAGTCCGGCCCGCCAGACGTATCCTCAGCGATTTCCACGATTTCTGCTCCGCTCTCGCGCCAGGGCAGAATGTTGGAGGATGCTCATAGGGACCGATAATGATCCGAGCGCGCTTGCCCGCTGCCACGGCTTCAGCGACCCCGAATAGCTTGACGAGGCGGTTGATCCCCGACGTAGCGCCGGAGCCGGTGAAGATCACGGCATGCCGTTCGGTGGCCCCGCAGAATTGACCGATCTGGGCGCGCGCTTCCCGACGCATGCGGGTCATGAAGCCTCCGCAATACGAGGCTTCCGTGTGGCTGTTGGCGTAGTACGGCAGGACCTCCTCAAGCACAAAGCGCTCGATCTGACGGAGTGCGCGGCCTGACGCGACATAGTCGGCGTACACCAAGTCCTTTTGCCCGTAGGGACCCACGATTTTCGCCGTCGATCCCACAAGCCCATCCCGGAGGTCGGCGGTCACGTCAGCCGTTTTCTTCAGCCCCTGGCGGAACCATTCCAAGGAGTGGAGTGAGGCGTTCCGTACCCATGTCGAACGGTTGCCGGAGGTGATCGATTTCTAATCGGATCGGAGGAGATTGGGACTACCTGATCAAGGTCGTGACACAAGGCATGTCCGGCTACGATGCATTCTACCAGAAACTGATCACGAACTTCGACCTGGCTACGGTGTCAGGCTTCTTTTCCATGGAAGCGATCATCAACAATCGTCCAGTGGATCTGACCAATCTGCGATAATGCGGCGCCTGCTGTTAGACACTTCGCCTTCATCGTCGCCAAGCCGTCGACCGTGGCACCACCAGGGTGAGGTGTCGATTACATGAGCCCGCAGGTCTGGCTGCGAGTTCGCCCCATCAGCTGTTTGCAGGCCTCAACTGAGCCTTGAGTTCCTCCGCCCTTGCTGCGCGGGTCCTGACGACGCTTCGGTCAGGTCCGCACCCTCAGCGCCTGCTCCAGCCTGTCGGCAATCTGGGTGACGATATAGGCAATCACCATGTAGATCACGACGGCAATCACGAAGGCTTCGAGGTAGTAGTAGTTCAGCGCGGCGGTCAACTGGGGCTGGGCGAAGATGTCGACAACCTCGATGGCGAATCCGAGAGAAAGCGCCTTCATGATGACCATCATCGAGGTTGTGAGGTCGGGAATTGCCGTGAGGGCCACCTGGGGAAATAGGATACGTCGGAACAGTTGGCCGCCCGTATAGCCCAGCGAATGGGCTGCGTCCGACTGACCGGTGTCGAACGCATTCAGGGCTCCCTTGATAATCTCCGATTGGAACGCGGCGACACAGCCGGTAATCGCAACTACAAGGATGACCCAATTGGGGGTTTCGTGGGCGTTGAAGTTGATCCCCAGCAATGAGACCAGGAACTGGAATGCGGGCGGCAGACCGAAATAGGCGAGGAAAATCACGATAACCATCGGAACGCCCTTGAAGACAATCTTGTAAGTCATGATGAGCTCTCGCAGCACCGGCACCCGTCTGTATTCGATAAGCGCGAATATGCTGCCGACGATCGTCGACAGGACGAAGATCATGAGCGCCATTCCAATTGTCATGGGTACGGCACTCAAAATTTCCTGCGTGTCCTGGAGCAAAATATCGGTATCGAACATGGTTTAATACCCTTTAGGTCAGACGCTGGCGACGGCCGCATTCTTGATCGGAGTTGTTGTCGTCGCCTCAGGCGCTTGCATCGGCGATCGAAGCTCGAAGAAGCGCACGATGAGCCATGCGACCAGGCACATCAGCGAATAGATGACCGCCAGGACGAGGTAGGTTTCGAACTGGAACTGGTTGTAGTCGCGCTCCATGATCAGATGCGCAGTCGCCATCACGTCGGCCGCCCCGATGTACATGACCAGCGCAACGTTATGGATCAGGTAGATGATGGCGTTTCCATAGCCCGGCAATGCGAAGTGCACCGCTTGCGGGCCGACTACGCGGGTGATCTTCTGTCGGAAGGTATATCCCAGACTGTCGGCCGCATCATGCTGGCCGCGATCGACGGCCAGGTATGCAGGTCGCATGACTTCCGACAGATACCCTCCATGATAGAGGCTCAGCCCCACCATCGCAGCGATCGTTGCAGAAATAAAATCCTCGGCGCCGAACAGGATCACCAACAGCGGAAGCCCATAAAACGCGACGAACAACTGCAGTACGACAGGAACACTCCGGGCATAGGACACGTAGAGGTCCACCAGGTGACTGATGACTGGCACCCTGCGGACCCGGAGGGTTGTCGCGATGAGAGCCAGGCAGAACCCGGAAATGAGGGCTGTAAACGTGATGGCGAGCGTCAGCGGCAGTGCCGAGAGCAACTCGGGAATCATAGCAGATACATCCACTTTGAAACGCTCCTTCTTGCAATTCAGCCTTGCCGCTGACTAGCGAATATGGGTCGTCGACGGCCGTGCTATTTCATGTACTGGACGATGCCCTCGCCGAACCACTTCTGCGACAGCTTTTCGATCGTGCCGTCGTCTTTCAATTCCTTGAGAACCTTGTTCACATCGTCGGCCAGAACCTTGTTCTCGTCAGATCGATGGATCAGCATGTAGGTGTTGTTGCTGAACACTGGTTCGGACGCCACGATATCGAGTTTCTTTTGCTCGATGACGGTCTGCTCACCGAGATTCGACGGCAGGACGAGAGCGTCGAACTTGCCGTTCTGAACTTCGTCCAGCCGGTTCGGGTAGGGGATACCGGCACTCGATGCCGTGACTTCGAGCTTGTATTGCGGGTTTTCTTTCTGCCAGTTCATGATGAACTTGTAGGTTCCGCCGCCGGCCGTGGTCGGAACGATCCTCTTGCCGACCAGATCTTTCATTTCCTTGATGCCGCTGCCCTTTTTGCTGTAGATCTTCATCAGGCTGGCGCCCATGGGATTTTCCGGAATGAGGAACTGCTTGGAGCGCTCGGGCGACTTGTAGTAGCCACCGACCGCGATGTCGTACTTGCCCGTGGCCAGGCCGGTTTCCTGGGCAATGTCGGAGACGCCTTCCATTTCGAACTTGTACTGCGGCAGCTTTGCGTTGATCGCCTTCAGAAGATCGGGCTCATAGCCTTGCGGCTCGACGCCGATCGCGCCCCATGCCAGCGGCTTGGATTCGGCAGACGTGGCGATCTTGATCGTCCGAACGGTCTGACCATGGCTGATCCCCGCTGTTGCAAGGGCAATTGCGATGCCGCCAGCGATGGCCAGGGCATAGCGGCGGGACAAGCTGGATGTGATTGCAGACATTTCTTAGGTTCCCTTCTTGTTGAGAGCTATTGAAAAGCGAGTTCCGACTGCAGGAATTGAGCAAGTCGTGGGCTGGACGGTGCATCGAAGATTTCAGCCGGGCTGCCGTCGGCGGCAACCACGCCACGATCCATGAAGACGATCCGGTTGGAGATGTTCTTTGCGAATTGCATCTCGTGGGTCACAAGCAGCGAGGTGATCCCTGACGAGGTGACATCCTTGATCACCTTTAGAACTTCACCGACGAGCTCGGGATCCAGCGATGACGTAGGCTCATCGAAGAGTATCACGTCGGGGCGAACCGCCAAGGCGCGCGCGATGCCGGTGCGCTGGAGCTGGCCGCCCGACAGTTGGGAGGGATAGCTGTCTCGCTTCGGGGTGAGGCCGACCCGCTCGAGCTCCCGCAAGGCGATCTCCCGCGCCTCATCCGCGGACTTGCGCTGCACGACGACCAGGGGATCCATCACGTTCTGCAGGACGGTCATGTTCTTGAAGACGTTGAATTGCTGAAAGACCATCGCCGTTCGCAAGCGGATCGCCTGGACAGCTGTTTTGTCGGCGCGCTGGTAATCCATCCGAATCTGATCGAACGCGATGGTTCCTGAGGACGGCTTGGCCAGGTAGTTGATGCATTTCAGCAACGTGGTCTTGCCAGTGCCGCTGGGGCCGATGATCGACACCACGTCACCCCGCTTTACCGAGAGATTGACGCCGTTCAGAACCTGCGTGCTTCCGTAAGACAGCTTTACATCTTTGAGTTCAAGCATTGCTGGTTGGCCCTTCGGAAAGTGTGAGACGGACTGCTTTGACCGCATGCGACATCATCACCCGCTCTCCGCATGGCCCAGAACGTGCATCAGCCGGTTTGCCCAGCCGAAGATCGATATGGCGTGGATCAGGTCGATGATCTCGCGGTCGTCCATGCCGACCGATCGAAGCGCGGCGATATCGTCTGCCGTCGCTTCCGACGGTGCCGCCGACAGGCGGCGGGCAAAGCTGTAGATTGCCGCATCGCGTGGGCCGAGCGCTTCAGGTTTGTCGAGATACAGCGCGGTGACCACTTTGTCGCTCTTGGTCAGCTCTGCATGCCTGCGGGCGTGAACGACGGCACAGAATTTGCAGCCATTGACTATCGAGGCACCCAATGCACCAAGTTCGCGGTCGGGACGGGCAAGCCCGCCCTCGACATACATGATCGCGTTGAACAAAACGGTACGCGCAAGATAGCTCTCTGGATCATGCGCAAGGGTGCGCACATATTCCGAAACTTTCTTGGCCGATGGCGTGACCTTCATCGCTTCAAGCTGTTCCGGCGTGGCCTCGGATAGCTCGACCGGCGCGATATATGGCTGCCAGTTCAGCGGCTTCAGACGAACCGCGGAGATCATTTCGACCTCATCAGGCGCAAGCCGGTCGCCACCCGTGTCTGGAAGTTGACAAAAGCAATCAGTTCGGAGAGCGCGACGATCTGAGGCTTGTTCAATCCGGCTTGGGCGAGCAGGGCAATGTCGCTCGCCTCCGCCTTTTTCGGTGTCAGCGTTATCAGGTCCACATGACGTGCGATGGTCGCCAATGGTTCCTCCAGATCCGTTTCGCCCCGAGCCATTGCCCGGAGTTTCTCTGTCGGATCGAGCTGAGCCAGTTGCACATCATATTCGGCCACCAGGACGGGATCGGCATTCAGGGCGGCCATGCGACGGGCAAGAGCAACCCTCAAATTGGGCGCCAGCCCTTGGTCGTTTGCTGGGTGCAGCACCGAGAGGCGACATTCTTCTGCCCCTCGCACGAATTCCGGCCGAAATCGCCGTGCGGCGAAAAGGGTATCATCCGGTGAAAGGCCGGCAGCCTTGTCCATCGCGTCGATCACCACGCGGCCTCCTTCTGCAGCAAGGGAGTTGAATCGACCCATTCGTCGCCCAGGAGTTCGGGCGTGTCGTAAGCGATCAGATTGGCGAAGTGGGTTTCGACATCTTCGGCAAACAGCGATGCGGCAATGCCGCGGACGAGACGGTCGGCCCCGGCGCTGACGGCCGGGATGTCGCCGGAGACCTTGCCATGGGTCAGCATCGCGGCGTCGTTGAAGCAGTGGATATGCGCCAGCATCGGGCAGGAGCCGGGGACGCGTTCGCGAAACTCGAAGGCCGGACCGAGATCCGGCGCGTCCGACATGCCTGCACGAGCCGGCCCCATATCCGGCCTATATCGGCCATCCGACCAGGTGCGGATATGTGGGGCGATCGCCGCAAATTCCGGGCGGCCGCTGAAGTCATTTGAGAAGCCGGTTGCCGCGATCAGGAAGTCGTAGCGCATCGGCCCCTGCGTTGTTTCCACCAGCAGGGTCCCTGTCTCCTCCCTCACCGCAACTATGCCGCAGTCGAGAAGGAACCGAGCATTCGAATGGCGAGACACGCGAAGTGTCGATGAACGCGGCGGCGGTGTCTGGGTCGAGGCGGTATAATCGAAGAATTTCCACTTCCAGGCATCGGGCAAGTGATGCATGCCGAGTACAACACCCGGGCTGCCAATGCCGGTCAGCTTGTTGATGCGCGGCATTTCCTTGCGACGGATCAACATGTCGACACAGCCGGCTCCCGCCTCGAGTGCCGTTGCGGCATTATCCATGGAAGAGGCGCCGGCGCCGATCACCGCCACACGCTTGCCTTTCAGCGCATCGAAATCGATTTTGTCGGCAGAATGGGCCCAATAGGCGCGATCGACGCCGCTGAGGAAATCGGGCACGGCAAAACCGCCCAACCCGGACCGACCGGTGGCCAGAACGAGGCGACGGGTGAGAACCCGGCCGGTTTCCGCGCCTTCGATATCGATCGCAATCAGATCTCCAACGGGCGCCAGTCCGGTCATGCGCACGCTGTTGCGCACCGGCAGGCCAAGAACCTTGCGGTACCAGACCAGGTAGTCCATCCACTGGCCCTTGGGGATTTTGTCCAGCGACCGCCAGGCCTCAACGCCCCATTGTGCCGTGAACCAGGCGCGGAACGTCAATTGCGGCAGGCCGAGCGACGGACCGTGCAGGGTTTTCGGCGACCGGAGCGTTTGCATGCGGGCAAACGTTACCCATGGTCCTTCGAGCCCGGCCGGAGCCGCATCATAGGCCACGACATTGGTTATCCCGGTCAGCACCAGCTTTGCCGTGGCAGCAAGTCCGCACATGCCGGCGCCGATCACCACGACATCACGGACAGGAACACCATCGTGCGAACGCGCGGGAACCCATGGCTTGGCGGGCAGTTCGAGAAAGTCGAGATCTTGCGCGAGCTGTGCTTCGAGCGCAGCAAGACCTGTCGGCGTTGGCGCGGCGGGGGTATGCTTCATATTCCCGTTCCGTGATTTGTGCCGGATGCAGGATCGCTCACCAATTGGCCAGCGAGGGTCGGATCTAGCTTCTTGAAGCCGACGATCGACCGTTCAGCCACCGCCTCGACCGCATCCATCAACGCCTGCGCGACTGGACGAAGGGGACGTTTTTCGGCAGCCACAACCCCCCAATAAAAGAGAACGGTCGCGTCAATCGGGCGGATGGCGACCCCAGGCAAGGCCACGCCATAGGCGGTGAGGGGATCAATGACAGCGGCAACGCCGGTCCGGCGCACGAGCTGCAACGCGCCATAGGCAGTATTCGTCCGGATCACTGGCCCGGTGTCGATGCCCCTGGCGGCCAATGCCTTGGAGACGTGCAGTTGGAAACGCAGCGGGTTGAGCAACGTAGCGACGCGACGGCCGGCAAAGGCCGAAAGCGGTATGACACCAAGTTCTGCCAGCGGATCATCCTCCCGCACGGCAGCAACATCGGGCGCCGAATAGAGCCGCAGGACATCCAGACCGGGCGTATCGAGCGGCAGGCTTGAAAAGCCGATCTCGGCACGACCGCTGCGTACTTCCTGGGCGACGGTGGAAGGAAGAAACTGTCCGAGATGTGTCTCGTGCGGAAGCTCGATACCCTTGAGCTCGGCCATGGCCGTCGGAATTAGGCCAGTGCCGATCGCAGAGGTTGTGACGATCTGCAGGATCCGACCCCGGCCGGCGGCGATCATCTTGGCCCGCGCGGCAAGCTCGGTGAAGGACATCAGCAGTCGCCGCGCCTCCTCTTCGAAAGCTACACCCTCTTCAGATAGCTGCACCCGGCGACCGACACGGTGCAGCAATTCGAAGCCGAGCTCCGCCTCGAGGTCCTGAATGGTGCGTGTCACCGAAGGCTGGGAACAGCCGAGCATCTCGG
This sequence comes from Mesorhizobium sp. M0909, assembly GCF_040319515.1. Lineage (NCBI taxonomy): Bacteria > Pseudomonadati > Pseudomonadota > Alphaproteobacteria > Hyphomicrobiales > Phyllobacteriaceae > Mesorhizobium > Mesorhizobium sp. M0909. The sequence continues at coordinate 91,565 of NZ_JAMYOA010000018.1, read as the reverse complement.
CAGCCTTGGTGATGCTGCCGTTGGCGGCAACGGCAAGAAAGGCCTGGAGATCTCGTGTTTCCATTTACGCCTGCATGCGCATTGTGTATGAGTAAGATCGTCTCATGCAGATTTGATATATGTCAAGGCGGAAATGAAATATGGCCGGAGGCGCGTGATTCGCCGTACGGTCGGAATAATTCGCAAGCCCACAGAGCGTCGTCGGCCGTCTCGGCCATGTGGCTCGAACGCGTTCCAGCTGAACCCCGTGGATGACGATTTCATGGGTAGCCAGGCTCTAGGAAGCGATGGGTTTGGATCGAGCTGTGCCTGCCTGTTGGCTGTGCATGCAATGGCGTTCGCCGCGCTGCGATCCATTAGGACTGGAACAGGAGAAATCCTATGCGCGTGAGTATTCTGGGGGCCGGCGCAATTGCTTACGGCCTTGCTGCCCACCTGGCGGAGGCGGGGCACGATCCAATGCTTTGGTCGCCGTCGGGAGAGCGCACCAAGGCGCTGGCCACCGGCGAATCGCTAACGGCCACGGGTGCTGTCGAGGTAACGGTCTCGGTGCGTATCGCCAAGGATTGTAAAGAGGCTATTGCCACTGCAGACGTTGTGATGATCGCGATGCCGGCTAATGGGCACAAGAAAGTGATGGATGCTGCCGCTCCTTATCTGAGGGAGGGAACGCCGGTAATCATCAGCTCGCACAGTTCCTTCGGAGCGCTGTATCTCTCCAGGCAGTTGGCGCAACGCAAGGTTAGTCTGCCGATCGTCGTCTGGGGCACAACGCTGGTGACAGGGCGTCAGTCCGGGCCGACAGAAGTCCATGTCGCCAGTGTTCGCCAGAAGCTCGATGTTGCGACCCTGCCTTTCGAGGCGATGGACCAAGGGTTCGAGCTTTGCACGACCTTGTTCGGCGATCGTTTCGTCAAGCGCGACGGCATGCTTGCTATCGCGCTCAGCAACCTCAATCCGCAGAACCATCTCGGGATCGCTCTTCTCAATCTCACACGCCGGGAGAAGGGAGAACAATGGAGCCAGGCCGGAAATGTCAGGCCGGCTGTCGGTCGCGTTATCGAGGCTCTGGATGCGGAACGATTGGCGATCGCCGCCCGTTTTGGAATTGCCGTGCGCACAGTTGAAGAGCATTTTTCATTGTCGTTTCACGTCCCCATGGCCACCGTTTCGGAAATGAACCAGGAGATGGATCGCCAAAGCCGCGGCGGCTTCGGCCCGTCAACCATCGAAAGCCGCTATATTCTCGAGGACGTTCCGTTCGGGCTGCTGCCGACCGTTTTGTTGGGGAAGATCAGCGGAAATTCAGCGATTCTCCATGAATCTGGAATTGCCATATTCTCGGCGGCTTACGGTCGCGATCTTAAGGGAGATAATGATATTCTTCCCGCGCTGGGCTTCGAGGGAATGGCAAAAGCGGACCTCGAAAACCTTTGCCGTAAGGGATTTTAACAAGTTTCCACAGTGGACTGGGACATAGGCCAAGTGCCCGAAAAACCACCGGGGCTGGTTGCCGGCGAGCACGACATGCAGGTTCCTCGGCGAGCGCCGGGAGATGTCTCCAGGAACTCAGCACGAGATCAAATGGTCCCGCCCGGCGGTGTGAGTGGGTCTGTAGCAGGGTCCGTCATCGAAACCCAGTGCGGCATGGTTCCGTCAGTTGCCAGATGCCTGAACATTGCATCAACTGCGCAGGCGCTTCGCGCCTCCATCAAGCCATGCAGGCGCCGACAGTCCGGAACAACGAGTGTCGTAGCCCGTTCAGGATAAGTGGTTCGTCCACAATCAGCTACGCGAGATAGACATGTTCCGATTTCTAGCGTTGGCAGGGACCATCTTGGGTCTGACGATCTCGCCGGCGCAGGCCGCCAGTGATGCGGATCAGGCTGTCGAACAATTTCACCGTACCTGTCTGGCCGAGGGTCCCAATTTCGAGCGCATGATAGAGACCGCGCACGAACGCAGGTGGACACTTATTGCCGAAGCAGGCTTCGCCGAACTCGCGCCAATCGCTAATCCAACCTCAGTGGAGGCATGGCTGGTGGCCGAAGCGGAGGAAGGATTGCCAGCAGGAACCATCATCGGCACCACCAAGGCAACGATGAGCGGCAAACCGGTGCAGACGTGTACGCTGGCATTTCCCGATATCGATCATGAGGCATTTCGGAAGAGTTTCTTCACCCGTACGGATGCCGAGAAGATTGCCGAAGATCGCGATACGGAGGAGTTCTCGCGTCTCTACATCCTTATTGCCGGCGGACGTAAGCAATTTGTCCGGCTGGTGGTCCTGCCTTCAACGCCACCAGGAAACCCGCGCGTCGTTGCCAGTTCGATCATCGCCGACTGACATGTCATTCCTCCCGCCCCCGTGCTCCTCTGGAGGGCGAACACTGCGAAATGTCGCGAGCAGCAGAAGGTCGTAGATAATTTTCAGCCCACCGGCGATGATCAGGGGCCAGCCGAAGCTGGAGACGGCAAGGAGAGCCCCTGCGAGGACTGGACTGGCGGCCGCCGCGAGGCTGCGCGGGACGGCGGTGATGCTCGCCGCGGCAGCCCGCTCTTCGGGCGTCACCACGGCCATGACGTACGATGTGCGGGTCGGCACGTCCATCTGCGACAGCGCGCTTCTAATCAGCAGAAGAACGATAGCCGGAGCGACGCTCGGCATGAACGGGATGAGCACCAGACAGAGGCTCGACGGAAGGTGCGTAAACACCATCGTGTTTATGAGTCCGATCTGCTGGGAAATTCGCACAGCGACCAAATAGGACGCAGCCGAAAGGACACCCGTCCAGAAAAAGATTGCGCCGGTCGCGGCGAGCGACAGGCCGAACCGTTGAAAGAGCCAGAGGGCCAACAACGACTGGACGACGAAGCCGCCTGCGAAAGCATCGAGGCTGAAGAGTGCGGCGAGCGTTAGAACGATGGAGCGAGACCTGCGCAATGGCTGTGCCGACACTCTGTTTGCGTCAGGCGCGTCACTCGGCAGCCGCCGATAGAGGAGCACCGCCGCCAACCCAAGCGAGGCATAAAGTAGAAAAGCTGCCTGGAGGGCCTGTTTCATTTCCAGACCGATGGCGTCGCGGAGAAAGTCGGGCGCTCCGGCGGCCAGCGCCCCGACGGCGCCGGCGAGGGAGCCGATGAGGCTGTACCGCGCAAAGAGCGCCGTGCGGCCGCGGTCGGTGACGTTCTGAGCAAGCTGCGCATGTTCGAGCGGTAGAAACACGCTGACGTCCCCTGAAGATGGGTTCAGCGTGCCGACGAATGCGATGAGAAGCAGCGGCCAGAAGTCGTGAACTGCAGCGAAGACGATCCCCGTGGCTATCATCAGGACAGCCGCTGCGGTCAGCAGGGCACGACGGGAGAAGCGATGCGCGACGATCCCAACGGCCAGGGTGAGGACGGCTGAACCGGCGAGCGTCGCCGTCGACAGGGTTCCGATCTCGAAGGCGTCGAAGCCGAGCGTGGCCAAATAGGCGGGAAGCAGGATGCTGACCAGACCGTCACCGAACGCCCGCAGTCCCCTTGATATCAGCAGGTTCGCAGCAGTCGGCTCAGCACCGGCGGGAAGGAGCCTGAAGCGCCGCTTCGGAATAGCTTTGCGCAAGCCGTGCACGAGCCGCTGTAACGTCAACGATGCCTCCTTACCCCTGGTAAGCGGCGCTGGCTGCACGGCTTAGATCGCTCCTGTCGCCATCCCGTAGAGCAGCCCGAGGATCGAACAGCCGGCGAGCACCGGGAGCATGCCGATCTTGAAGCGAAACACCGCTAGCAGCGCACCCAATGTCAGGACGAGCGACGCGATGTTGACGGAGCTGGGCACGGGCACATCGAATGTCATGCCGAACCCTTTGACCTCGCGCAGTGCTCCAAACAGGACGTGAAGCGCGAACCACACCGCCAGGTTCAGGATCACGCCCACCACGGCCGCCGTGATGGTCGCCAGCGCGGCGGACAAGGCCTTGTTGCTGCGCAGAGTTTCCACAAATGGCGCACCAACAAATATCCACAGGAAGCAAGGCGTGAAGGTGACCCAGGTGGTGAGCAGGCCGCCCAGCGTTCCGGCGAGCAGTGGATTAAGCGATCCCGGCGCCCGGAACGCGCCCATGAAGCCGACGAACTGGGTCACCATGATCAAGGGGCCAGGCGTCGTCTCCGCCATGCCGAGGCCGTCCAGCATCTCGCCAGGCTTCAGCCACCCATAGGTATCGACAGCCTGCTGCGCCACGTAAGCAAGGACGGCGTAGGCGCCTCCGAAGGTCACGACCGCCATCTTCGAGAAAAAGACCGCGATATCGGCGAAGACATTGCCGGACCCGAACAGCACGAAAAGGCCGAGGACAGGTGCCAGCCATAGCACCAGAAACACACCTCCGATCTTCAACGACCAGCTGACCGGCGGGCGAGCATGGGCAGGAATGCCTTCGCCGAGCGCCGATTCCGCGTCGGCGACCTGCTTGCCGCCGACCTTGCCATGGCCGTTGCCCGCCATGAACGCTGTCAGCCCGGCCCGCCCGCCGACGTACCCGATCACTCCGGCCGTCAGGACAATGAGCGGGAACGGGAGATGGAACAGGAAGAGCCCGATAAAGGCGGCGGCGGCGAGGCCTATCATGACCTTGTTCTTGAGCGCTCGCTTGCCGACCCGGATAACCGCCTCGAGCACGATGGCGAGGACGGCGGCCTTCAGACCGAAGAAAAGCGCCTGCACCGCGCCGACATTGCCTAAAATCGCATAGATCCAGCTCAGCGCCATGATGGCGAGGACGCCCGGCAGTACGAACAGCGTGCCGGCCACGAGCCCGCCTCGGGTTTTATGCAGGAGCCACCCGATGTAGACGGCGAGCTGCTGGGCCTCCGGTCCTGGCAGGAGCATGCAGTAGTTCAGCGCATGCAGGAACCGCGTCTCGCCGATCCAGCGCTTCTCCTCAACGAGGATGCGATGCATTACCGCGATCTGGCCGGCCGGGCCACCAAAACTCAATGCAGCGACTCGCGCCCAGACCCGCACTGCTTCGCGGAAGGGGATGGCATGCGAAGGTTCATCCCCCAGCGCATTCGGATGGACGGCATGGACGCTGGTCATTGGTTCCCCTCACCCGCGCTTCTGGCGGAAATACTGGTAGAGATTGTCGAAGACCGGGCCGCCCTGCCCGATCCGCTGCTCGTCGCCCTTATTCGTCATGGCGATGCCCGCGATTAGGCTGGCAATGCCCGTCGTCTCGTCGCGCCCGAACTTGCCGTCCTTGAGGTCAATATCATGGACGATCTCGGCGATGGCCTGCAGCGCCGGGTCGTCAAGCCCGGCCCGGGTGAGCAGCACCTCGAAGCTGCAGCGGTCGCCCTCATGGGTGATCTCACCGTCAAACATATCAAAGCGCAGCTCTCCCGGTTTTGCCGCATAGCTCTTGCCCGGGACGAAGCGGATGACGGCGTCTGGATCAATGAAGCGGCGGATTAGCCAGCTGCAGGCCATCCGGTCGACGTGCACGTCGCGGCGTGTCACCCAGATCCGGCCCTTGAGGTCAGTAATCGGCTCAGTCGCCTTTGACTCCTCGGTCATGGGCCGGTCCTCCACGAGATGCGTCTCGAGCTCGCCGAGCAAACCCTCGACCGCGAGGCGACCTGTGGCGCCGAAGAAGTCGATCGTGTCCACCTCGGCGAGCCGCTTGCGTATTCGGCCGAGCTGCGACCGTGTCTCCGCACGCTTTTCCGGCGTGGCGTTCGCGCCGATCTCGGTGGCGAGACCACGCGCTTCCTTGGCGATCTCCGCATAGTCGGCATCACGCGCCGCATCGAAGAGCGCTTGGACCTCGGCATCCGACAATCCGTCGACGAGACGCGCCTCGCATACCATCGCCTCGCCACCACCCGCGACGATCTCCTTCAGGAGCCACTCGAAATCCTCCTGCGTCTCGGCATTGGCCGGCAGTGCATAGACGGTGCTTTTTACCGCGACCGCGCCGATGCCTTGCAGCCGCCGCCAGATCTTCACCCGGAAATAGGCCGGCTTGCTCGGCAGCCGATGGATAAGGAGCAGCCAGCGCTGTTCCGTCGTTTCCCCCTCACTCATAAGTGAACCGTATCACGTGCACAAATAAATGCAACACTTGTATCATTTCATATTCGGGCGTAGCCTTGACCTCCTTATGGCAGTGGGCCGCCTGGGCTTGTTGCCAAAACAAGGGAGACAAGGCCGTGAAATGGGTTACCCGCGAACGTCCGGTCATCGACCGCATTGCCTGCCCCTGGCTGATCGCCCGCTTCATCGACAAGGAGTCCGAATTCCTGTTCGTGCCACCCGATCAGGTGATCCGTGTTGCCCAGGAAACGGGCGCCACACCGTACGACGTGCCGGGCGTCGAATTCACGCATGTCGGCGACGGCTGCAGTTTCGACACCTTCGTCTCGAAATACGGCCTCGAGCGCGATCCAGCCATCGTGACGATCGCTTCGATCGTTCGCGGCGCCGACACGGATCGGCACGATCTTACTCCACAGTCGGCGGGGCTGCTTGCGATCTCCATGGGGCTCAGGGACGTGACGCCCGATGACCAGGAAGTGCTCAAGCACGGCTTCGTCATCTACGACGCGCTCTATGCCTGGGCTTCGCGCCGCAAGGCGGAAACGCATAGTTGGCCACCTGCCATGAAACCGGCCGTGGCTTGAAAAGCTGGGCGATGGGGGCAGATCAAGGAGAACTCCCATGCGTGCAAAACTCGTGAGCGGCGCGATGCTGATCGCGGTCTCGGCGCTGCTGGAACCAGCATCGGCGGCATCCAATTGGCAGACAGTCGCGCAAACACTGGGCAAAGCCGGAACGGAAATGCCTGGCGGCGTCTACCGGGTCGGGTTGCCACGAACGGACCTGAAGGTTTCGCTCGACGGTGTGGCCCTTCAGCCCGGCTTTGCGCTCGGAGGCTGGGTCGCGTTCGAACCCATGGGAAACCAGACTATGGTCATGGGCGACATCGTTCTAACCCAGGACGAGCTGAACCCGGTCATGAAGAAGCTTGAAGAAGGTGGGATCGAGATAACTGCGGTGCACAACCACTTGTTGCGCGCCGAACCGATGACACTCTACATGCACGTCTTCGGCCAGGGTGACCCCGTCACGCTCGCCACAGCGCTTCATTCCGGTTTGGCGCTGACAAAGACGCCGATGGAGAATGCCGCGTCCGGTGCGTCACAATCGCAAGCATCCACGCAGCAGATCGAGTTCGACACAGCGGCCGTCGACCGGGCTATTGGTTACAAAGGAAAGGCCAATGGCGGCGTCTACCAGTTCAGTATCCCGCGCGCCGAACCGGTCAAGGAGAACGGGATGGACGTGCCGGCTGCCTTGGGCACGGCCATAGCGATCAACTTCCAATCGACCGACGGCGACAAAGCAGCGATCACGGGTGATTTTGTGCTGATCGCCAAGGAGGTCAATCCGGTTATCAAGGCCATACAAGACAACGGCATCGAGATCACGGCGTTGCATAGCCACATGCTCGATGAGCAGCCCCGGCTCTTCTTCATGCATTTCTGGGCGAACGACGATGCGCAGAAGCTGGCGAAAGGCCTGCGCGCAGCCCTCGACAAGGTCGCCGTCAAGAAGAGCTAAATATTGGGCCTCCGCGCGATCGCACGCAGGGAGGGAATCAGCCGATGTTGATGCGAAGCCGGATGTCTGACAAGGCGCAAATCGCTACACGGCAAGAGGGAGGATATGCCCTTCAGGTCGGTGCGTTGACCAAGCGCTATGGCGAGCAAACCGCGTTGGCGGATGTTGCCTTCAACGAGGGGGCCGGCGAAGTTCTCGGTCTTATCGGGCCGAACGGCGCCGGCAAGACTACGCTGTTGGCTGTTGGAAGCGATCGCCGGGCTTCTTCCGGCCGACTCGGGAAGGATTCTCCGGCACGGCGCCTCTCTGCCGCCTGCATCGCGCCGCAGGTCGATCTTCTTCCTTCCCGACGGCCTGCAGCCCTGGCGCGACCAGTACGTCGAACATGTTCTTGCGTTCTTCGCTGATGTCTACCGGACATCGCACCTCGACGTCGCGGAGACAGTCGGGGCCGTCGGACTTGCACCGGTGTTAATCAAGCGCGTGTCTGAATTGTCCAAGGGGTATGCCCGTCGACTGATGCTGGCGCTTGCCCTGATCACGCCGCATCCCGTGCTGCTGATGGACGAGCCCTTTGACGGCTTCGACTTACGACAGACCCGCGAGATCATGAGCGTGCTTCGCAAGGTCGCGGCGCAGGGGCGCAGCCTCGTCCTCGCGATACACCAACTGCTCGATGCCGAGCGCATGTGCGACCGTTTCGTCTTGCTCGCGGACGGCCGCGTGCGCGGCATCGGATCCCTGAGCGACCTGCGGGCGCGTGCGGGAATTTCGTCCGGTGGGTTGGAGGAGGTTTTCCTTGCGCTCACCTGAGGCAGCCGTACCGCTCGGCGCTCCCTTCGGCCCCTTGCTGGCCAAGGAGCTGCGGGAAATGGCGAGCGGCCGGCCGCTCTGGACAATGCTGCTGATGCTCTGCCCTCTCATCGGCTTCAGCTTCTTTCAGGCCGTGTCGCTCTACGGCGAAACGAGCGCTACTGCCCTCACCTCGCCTGGGCTCGCGAGCGCACTATCCCCGCTGGACGGCGTACTGGTTCCGACGTTCGGCGGCTTCTACGTCGCCGTTACGCTGCTGTTTCCCTTTGTTGCCATACGCGTGCTCGGCAACGAAAAGGAGTCCGGCGCCTTGCGGCTCCTGATCCAGCTGCCCTATCGACCGCCGACTTTGATTGGCGCCAAGCTGGTCGCCGTCTTCGCAGCTTGGCTCATTGCCAGTATCCCTGCGCCCTCTGCGCTCGCGATTTGGGAGTTCATGGGTGGACATCTGTTCGTCGCCGAGACCCTGAATGTTGTTCTCGGACATCTCCGCTACGGCCTGTTGGTCGGCGCCATCGCGTTATTCGCAGCTGCGCTTACCGAGAGCGCGGCAACCGCGGCGATTGTCACACTCGGCTTCACACTCGGTCGTGGGTCACCGACTTCGCGGCGGCCAGCCAACCCGACCTCCTTGGCTGGTCGTCGCGGCTGTCGCTCACGCAAACGCTGCACACCTTTGAGCTCGGATTGTTGTCGCTCAGTCTGGTCGTCGGGGTGCTTGCGGCGATTCTTGGATTTGCCGCACTCGCTGCCATGTGGCTCCCCATGGGTGCTACCGTGCGCATCAAGCTTGTCCGTTCGCTCATCTGCCTCGTGGCGACCTGTCTTGTGATGGTCGCGGCTACCCAGATCAGATGGTCCGCCGATGCGACCGAGGACCGACGGAACTCTTTCTCGCTTGCCGACCAACAGGCCCTGGCGCAACTCAGCGATCAGTTGACCGTCACCGTTCACCTGGCGCCCGAAGACCCCCGGTACGCCGATTTGCGAACAAGCGTCCTATCGAAGCTCGAGCGGGTCATTCCACGGATTGTCATCCGTTTTGCAGGCGACCAGCAGAGTGTTGTCGGCAGCGCAAGCGATGAGTCGTATGGCGAAGTCGAGTACAGCTATGGCGGCCGGTCGGCCGTCAGTCGATCGACCGGCACCGAGGAGGTACTGCCGCTCCTTTATGGGCTCGCAAATGTACCTCTGCCCGTGCCGGCGACCGGGGCCGGCGATTATCCCGGCTATCCGCTCGTCGCGGCTCCGTGGATCGCGCTTCCCTGGTTCCTCGGCGGCCTGCCGCTGCTCGTCTGGGTTGCTTGGTGGCGGAGCCGCCGCGCACCGGCCATCAAATACACTTCAAGCCAGAAGGAGATCAGCCGTGGACATCTTACATCGCCTCAAGACAATTGCCGCGGCAGGTGTCGGCTTGGTGGCCTTGCTGCTGCCGAGGAAGTTGGCACAGATTCGAAGGCGATGCCCGGCGTGGTAGGCATTTGGCGGATCGAAATGGAAGCCGACAACAACGTGTTGGCCGTCGACGGGCGCCAATGGAAGGAGGGACAAACTTCCGCTGGTCTCGCAGACAAGGCGCGGGCGCTCTATGAGGAGCGGTACGCCGAGTTTCTCGACCGCGTCCAGGCTTATGCATACTTCCCCTACGCAGTCTTTGAACGCACGCCAGATTTCCGCGATGGAGAGATCGCCGTCCGTTTCGAGGGCATCAGCGGCCGCATCGACCAGGGTGCTGGGATATTGTTCAACCTTAAGCCCAATGGCGACTATCTCACGATTCGCGCCAACCCTCTGGAGAACAACCTTGTGTTGTGGAAGTTCGAGAAAGGCAAACGCTCGTCGGTGACCTGGGTCAAGAACACCCCGACCCCAACCCATGAATGGCACGACCTGAAGGTGCGCATCGCCGGCACCAAGGTCGAAGGCTATGTCGACGGCAAGCTCTACCTCCAGGACACGCTGCCTGAGCCGGTGAGCGGGCGTGTTGGCTTGTGGTCGAAGGCCGACAGTCACGTGTATTTTGATGACTTCACCGTAACTCCGGCTGGTTAAGCGGTCCGCTTTCAACCAGTTTTCAAATGTATCGGCGGTACGGTGCGCCGGAGTCCGGTCTTCCGGGCGCCCGCGTTTGGCCCGGTAATGGGTGATTATTTCCTGGCTTTTGCGAATCGATGCGTTCGGAACGATCGAAGGCCCGCTTCGTTCTGATCGGATGGACTGGATTAGACTAGGCCTCCTGGCGTTGGCGGGGTTCTCACCTGGACACTGAACACCCTATCGGCCGGAGGCGGAGGTCTATTGCTGATAGGCCGTGACTTTCATCACAGGCAGCGCCGCGGTTGCGCCGGTCATCACCTTGACCGAACTTATCGGCAATCCCATCCGCGCCCTGGCCTTTTGGCACGACATAGATTGGAGCTTGGTCCGTTGGTACCTGCCGGGCGCCATCGCCGGTGCCGCTGCGGGCTCCTGGCTCTTCGCCAACAGTCGGGCGGAATGGCTCCAGATACTCATAGGAATCTATCTGATCGGTGCAGTCTGGGAATTTCGCGGCGGGGCGCGCGAGCGGAGCTACCGAGCCCGGCGCTGGTGGTTCCTCCCGGCCGGCCTGATCGTCGCGCTGTTGTCGGCGCTGATGGGCACGGTGGGACCCGTCCTGAATTCGCTCTATCTGAACTACGGTTCGGAGAAGGAGACGTTGGTCGCCACGAAATCGGTGAACTCGTTTGTGACCGATGTCGTCAAGATCGCGGTATTCACTGGACTTGGCGCGCTCGGTGGTCAGGCGGCCGTATACGGCGTAGCCGCGGGTTTGGGCGCCGCGCTTGCCAATCTGCTGGCCAAGCGCTGGCTCGAACGCCTGAGTGGACGACAATTCCGCGGCCTTGTGGTCGCGCTCATGGCTGTCAGTGGAGCGCTGATGATATGGAACCAGCACAGCTTCGTTGTGCAGGCCTGGCGCGCGGCCACAAGAATGTCTTGACAATGTCGATGTTGGCTAGAGCGCCGCGGCGTAGCTTGGTTGACCGGTCGCGCGATACGCAGAAGCTGGCGAAAGGCCTGCGCGCGGCCCTCAACAAGGTCGCTGTCAAAAAGAGCTGGGCTTCCCGTCCGCCTAAATTAAATCAGACGGGGCTCTTCGGCTGGTTCCTTTGAACCCGTCGACCTAACCAGCTCAGCTTGGAGAAGATTCGCGACGTCAGATGACGCTCAGTGTCACGGCCGCAAGAACAAGATAACGGCCGGCCTTGGCGGCAGTGACCAACAAAAGGAAAACCCGAAAAGGCTCGCGCAGGACGCCCGCGACGACGGTCAGCGGATCACCGACAACCGGCAGCCAACTCAGCAGGAGCGACCATTTCCCATAGCTGCGATACCAGTCTTGCGCGCGTTCCAGTTGCGCTTGGTTCATCGGAAACCACCGCCGATCCCGAAAGCGCTCGATGCCTCGCCCGAGCAGCCAGTTGATCACCGATCCAAGCACATTGCCGACGCTGGCCACCGCGATGAGCAGCCAGGGCGAATAATCCGCAAGCAAGAGGCCGACCAGCACTGCTTCTGATTGCATCGGCAAGATCGTCGCGGCGATCAAGGCCGCCAGGAACAGACCAGCATAGGCCGCGAGATCGGTCATTGAACCGGATATCCGCCAGTCGATCTAATGATGGTGACCTTCGGGTTCGACCATCTTGAACGGCAGCACCTGTTCGCGATCTTTCGCGGTCAGCACCAGACTTGCCTGGAACTCATGCGGTTCGGCAGGGGCGACGGTGCTCTCAAGCCGATGATGGTTGTCGGCGACGGGTTCGAGGCGAAGCGTCTCCGGCCCATTGGGTCGGTCGATGATCACCGTGGCTGTAAAATCATCGGTGTGCCGTTCTATGGTCAGCCGCATCCGCTCGCCGGCCGCCGTGTCGACGATTTCCAACGTCCCCGCAGCCAGATCGCAGGCGACTTTGAAGGGCTCCGGCGCATGATGGTGAGCATGAGAGGCTTCCGCGCCAGTGACGGCCAGCCCGGCTGGGCTCACCAGGCGGACATTGGCTTCCGCCAACGCCGGCAAGTGGGCGAACAGCTCCTCCTTGAGGGCTTCGGTTACGCCCAGCACGTCCTTGGCCGTCGCCATCTCCGGAACACTGATGGCCACGTCGGCATGCAGACGATGTCCGATCCAGCGTGCCTGCACGCTTTCAACGCGCCCGATGCCCGACACGTGTTCGGCGGCATGATGGATTTCATCGACGATGGCGGGCTCGACTCCGTCGAGCATGCGGGTCAACACGGCTTTCGACGACTGCCAGACGATGGCGAAGATCGCCACGGTGATCAGCAGCCCGACGATCGGATCGGCAAGCGGAAAGCCCAGCCAGACGCCGATAGCGCCCAGGACAACCGCCAGGCTGGTAAAGCCGTCGGTGCGGGCATGGTAGCCGTCCGCGATCAGCGCAGCGCTGTTGATCTCTCGCCCGACGCGGATACGAAATACGGCGACCGCTTCATTGCCGATGAAGCCGATGAGGCCGGCGATGGCGACCCAGCCAAGAAACGTGATGGGACGCGGATTGATCAGCCGGTCGATCGCCTCGTAGCCGGCGACGATGGCACTGAAGAGGATGATGAGAACGATGACGATCCCGGCCAGATCCTCGACCCGGCCCAGGCCGTAGGTGAACGTCTTGCTCGGTTTGCGGCGGGCCAGCACGAACGCGATCCACAGCGGAATGGCAGTGGCCGCGTCGCCGACATTGTGGATCGTGTCGGCCAGCAGCGCCACGCTGCCGGAGAGGAACACAACCACAAGCTGGAGCGCTGCCGTGATGGCCAGAACGACGAATGACCATTTGATCGCCCAGATGCCGCGCGTCGTCGTGGCGATCGTCGGATCTATGACACCGTGTGTGTGGCCATGGCCGCCATCACCGTGATCATGTCCGTTCCCCCCCATGCCATGCGTCATCGGGCCAAACCCAAACCAATCGCGAACTTTGTCCATCATGGCGCTTCTCACAGGTACTTGGTGATGTCCTTGAACTCGTCGATCGAGCGGCGCTGCTCGCGCGCCAACGGCCCGACGACGTCTTCAAGGCAATGGTTGAGATGATCCTGGATCAGGGTCTTCTTGGCCTGCGAAATGGCCTTCTCGACAGCATGAAGCTGCTGGGCGAGGTCGAGGCAGGACCGGCCCGCCTCGATCATTTCGATGACACCCTTGAGATGTCCATCAGCCCGTTTCAGGCGCTTGACGATATCGGGGTGGGTTTCGTGGGTGTGGGATTGGTCGCTCATATGTTAATACTATCCTCCCGGAGGGGATATGCAAGTCTCAAAGAGGCCTCGATTCTGAGGTAGCAAAAACCATTCGTTAGGATTTTAGAGAATAATCGCCGTTCATGCCGAATCGGATCCACCGCACGGTTTTTTGCCTGGTCATCGCTTTAGCGATGATGTTCGGCGTGCTGCGTCCTTTCGGCTATTCGACCTCACACGATCCGATCGCGATTGCAGCCGCCGCGGTTGAACGTCACGGCGGAGCCGCCGCGCAGATCGAAGATCTTGGCCACGCACACGATGATGGCGTTTCCGGCGAGCAGAACTCTGATCATTTTCACGGGCACAATGCGGCAGACCACTCGCACGAGGCGGCGAGTACGCCCGCCGACTTCGCACCGACCGTTCCACAGGTCGAGCGGGGCTGGCTGAATTATCCGCCGACTTTCGTCGATCCGGACACGACATTCCGGCTCGAGCGACCGCCGAGACCATTCCTCGCCGCATGATCGCGGCCGCTCGCGCGGCCACCCTCAACGACGAAGATTGGAAATCTCATGCAAGGACCCTTCCACCGGGGCCGGTCACGCTCGCGCCGCGCACGTTGGCGAACCGCCCTGCCCCTGCTTATCGCTCTGCTGACCCTGCCACTGCTCGCCGGAGCAGCCTTCGCCCATGCCGTCGCCGCCGGCGACAAGGGCTATATCCAGGAAATCTCGGGCATCAACGTGCTGCCCTTCATCTATCTCGGCGCCAAGCACATGGTGACGGGATACGACCACATCCTGTTCCTGTTCGGCGTGATCTTCTTCCTCTACCGGATGAAGCATATCGGCATCTATGTCAGCCTGTTCGCGCTCGGCCACTCCACGACCATGCTGCTCGGCGTCTACTTCAATGTCGGCATCAACAGCTACATCATCGACGCGATCATCGGCCTGTCTGTGGTCTACAAGGCGCTCGATAATATGGGCGCCTTCCAGAGCTGGCTCGGCTTCCAGCCGAACACCAAGGTCGCGACGCTTGTCTTCGGCTTCTTCCATGGTTTCGGCCTGTCGACGAAGATCATCGAATACAACATCTCGTCGGACGGCCTGGTGCCCAACCTTTTGGCCTTCAATGTCGGCGTCGAGATCGGGCAGCTCTTGGCTCTTGGCGCCATCCTGATCGTGATGGGCTACTGGCGCCGGACACGAAGTTTCTGGCGCCACGCCTATACCGCAAACGTCATCATGATGACGGCTGGTTTCTGCTGATCGGATATCAGCTCACCGGCCTGTTCGTCGCCGCATAAGGAACCGAATCATGTACAACACCGACCTTCCCAGCCGCGCCGATTTGCCGACGTCAGCGCAGCTGAAGCGCTCCACCTTCATTGCCGCGCTGACGGCTTTCGCATTGGTCATCACGGTCGTCATGCCGTCCGAGTATGCGATCGACCCGACCGGAGCAGGCAGATTGCTCGGCCTCACCAGAATGGGCGAAATCAAGACACAGCTGGCAGCCGAGGCGGCAGCCGACGAAATGGCCAGCGCGAAGGCACCAACCGAGCGGATGACGCAAATGGTCCCTCCGGCCGAGTTGATGGCGCGCATGGACCGAATCGAAAACCTCCTCGTCGCCCTGACCGCCGAACGGCCTGCTTTGCAGCCGTCGCCAACTGGGGAGGCCGTATCCCAAGACAATGTGACAGTTGGAGAGATCGCTCCTGCCGAGGCTCCGGCCATTGCTATAACGCCTGCCGCCGAAGCAACCTCGGAAGCCCCGATCCAGCCAGATGGAAGGCAAGACGAGCTATCCTTCACGTTGGCGCCAGGCCAGGGTGCCGAAGTCAAGCTCGTGATGCGGCAGGGCGCCAAGGCAAACTTTTCCTGGACAGCTGACGGCGGCGTGGTGAACTTCGAGACGCACGGCGATGGCGGCGGTCAGTCCGTCAGCTATGAAAAGGGTCGCAGCGTTCCAGCTGACGAAGGTGCCATTGAAGCCGCCTTCGATGGAAATCATGGTTGGTTCTGGCGCAACCGCGGTGGCAGCGACGTGACCCTGACGATCCAGACTGAAGGCGACTACATCGACATCAAGCGTATGATCTAGCGCATACAGGGTCGCCGGCGCCACTTCGAGCGTCGGGCGTCACCTATCCGTCTGTTCCACCGACGAGCGCAGATGCGCGTCGAAGCTTTGCGCCGCGACGAAGACACGGCTGACCTTCAGGTAAACGGGTCTTGATCCATCGCTCGATCTGGTTCACGGCATTTCAGCCCGACGAGATTTGCCAAACGGCTACGCCGGCAAGCGCCAAGCCGGCAGCGCCCTCAATGGCTCGGGAAATGGCATCGAACAGGCGTGGCCGGCTATCGAAAAAATGCACCAGACGTTCACGAAACAGGATCGACAGCACCGCAACGCAAGACAGCGTCAGCGCCACGCCGGCCATCATTGTGATTGCGAAAAGAATGCCGGCGACCGGAACGCCTCTGGATATCGCAAAGGTCATCACGAAAAGCGTCAGCGGGCATGGGATCAGGCCGGCCATGACGCCGACGGCCTCGCCCTCATGCTTGTGGTGATGGCCGTGGCTCAATGCGCGCCAGAGCATCCAAATGCCGATCAGGCCAAGCAGGCCCCGACTGACGTCTTCCAGCAGTGGGGCGCGGCCAACACTGCCCAGGGCAATCGATACCAACGGCAACGAGAGCGCCGCGATCAGCACGGCAATCGTTACATGCGTGAAGGAGAGTGTCAGCGACACCAGAAGCCCACGCCGGACGCTGGCGTCCGATCCTGCCAGATAGGTGGCCAGGACAGCCTTGCTATGGCCCGGCGTCAGCGCATGCGTCGCACCGAACAGAATGCCCATGGGCAGAAAGGCCGTGAACGCCAGCCAGCCGCCGCCAGCCGCAAGCAGTTTGATCTGCTCGGCCAACGCCAGGTAGATCGTGCGTTGGAACTCGACCAGCGTCTGGAACATGGCCATCGAACCGGCTCCGGGTCAGCCGCACGTCAATTCGAGGCGCGTCGCGAAAATCTTGCCGAGATCGGTCCCCGTCGGATCACTGAAGAACGCGTCTGTCAGGCTCTTCTGGTTCTGCGCGATGGCCGTGTCCGGATCTGGACGGACGACGGAACGTGAGCAGCCTTGCGGCAGACCGGCCACCGCAAGCTTGTCGTCGTCGGTAAAATCGATTGCCGTGTAGAAGGTCGGATCGTAGACACCGATACTGACTTTTCCACCAAGGGCCAACGGGTCCTTCGGCTGCGTTTCGAACTGGACGACGAGTTGATCGTTTTCATAGCTGACGCTGAACTTCGGCGGTGGCGCCATCGTCACGTCCTTGCCGTTCAAGGTCACCATCTGAAAGTAGTTGTACTCGGCCAACGACGCATGGACGGTGAGAGCGACTTCATCGAGTTCCTTCGCATCAAGGACAAGGTCGGAATTCTTGTCGAATTCCATCAGCACAGTGCTGGAAAAGAGGTCATCGAAACGCCAGAGATGCCGAAGCGACTTGACCGTCTTGTCTGGATCGACGGTCAGGTCCAGCTTCGCTTCGGCAAAGACATGCGGATGGGCGTTCGCTGCCGCGGTGGAAGCGAGCAACAGCGCCGCGCCGGATACCATGCCTGTCAGTTGCATTCTTCGCTCACATTTCGCTCGTCGATTCCGCATCAGGCAGGACACCTGCCATTGCAAGCAGGCCGAAATGGGACGGGCCAAAGCCCATACCAACCTTGATCGATCAGGGCTGTGTTGCTTCATCTAAGGAGGCAGCTACCCAAGGTCGCCCTTCAGCCAATGTTTGAGCATGATCACCGCGATACCAGCAAGGATTGCCAGCACTATCATCCAGATGATCTTTTGCCGATCGCTCAATTTCCTGCTCCTGATCGATTCAGAGCATTCCTATCGCGAGTTCCTTGCAAACGCAAAAAGCCCCGCGTCCCGTGCAGATAACACCAGCTGATCCGCCCTGGTCGTCGGCGATCGAGCTTGCAATGACCGTGTTCGATGTGATCCGGACCTCGGGAACGTCAAATGGACAAGTGCTTGCGATTGCAGACTGTCAATATGTAGAGTTTGGAAACTTGCATTCCGTTTCTGTCCTCGCCGATTGTTTCGGCATCCGTCCGGGCGAAGAAACGCTCCTCGAATGCCGCGCGGTCGACATCGAATAGCTTTATGGAGCAAGTTTGCACGGACTTGCCATTCAAGTGGCTTTTGTCACCGCGATCATGGTTTTGGCCGGGAGGTCGTCACCGGTCGCCTCCCAGCCCTGGAAGGCGCCTACGTCACCGACGGGGGCAAGTGCTGCGTCGCCGGACAACGGAGTCCATCCGCGTCTCCTGGCCGCAGGACGGTTCGTTCGAAGTCAGGTCCATGTGCAAGACAAATACCGTGAAAAGCTTCCAACGCCAGATCGACATTATCGGCACGCACCAGCGGCGATCTCAGGCATATAGCAGCGAGCGCCGGGATAAAGAGGGGCTTCGACATCAGCACACCGCAGGGTCAAAAAATGGACCCTCTGGCACGTTAGTCAAGAGTGCCATTTAGCGGGCCCAGCGGCTGCGACGAGATCGACCTCCATCCGACTGTCGGCGGCTGCGCCGTCGTCCCGTAGTATCATTCGCCAGTTATTCTCCGACGCGGTCCGCATTGAAGACCCGCGGTAGCCGTCGAACTTGTGTGTCCATCCCTCGGCCCTCGGGAGGCTTCTCCACCAGGTGGGCATCAAAGGAGCGATGAACGCTGGCCGGCTGGTGCTGGCCACCTTGCTTGCGTCGTCAAATCGCCACCTGCCCAACCCTAGATTAGCCCGCGCATCGTCAGTTCAGCCTTCAGATAGGCATAATAGATCGGCGCGGCGACAAGACCTGGCATACCAAACCAGGCTTCCATAAAAAGCATCGCCAGAAGTAGCTCCCAGGCACGCGCATTGATCCGCGAACCGATGATCTTGGCGTTTACAAAGTATTCGAGCTTGTGAATGAGGATGAGAAAGGCAAGCGAGCCGAGTGCTGCAAGGAAGGAGATGCTAAGGCTGACAACCACGATCACCGTGTTGGAGATCAGATTGCCGATGACCGGCAGAAGGCCGGCGACGAAAGTCAGCGCTATCATTGTCCTGATGAATGGCAGATCGATGCCGAAGGACGGCAGAACAGCCACGAGATAGACCGCCGTCAGAAACGTATTCAACGCCGAAATTCGGATTTGCGAGAACACGATGTTGCGAAAGGCCTTGCTCAGAATGTTGACACGATCTGCCAGCGCGACCGCCAGTGGGCCGGGCTCGCGCGATGGCGCCGCCGAGCTCACCGCGATCAAGCCGCCGATCACCATGCCGACGATAATGTGGACCACAAGGACGCCGACATCCCGCCCGACGAGTTGAAGCTGGCCGGCATGTTCGCGGAGCCACCGGGCCGCGAAGACTTCCAGTTCCTCGATGTTTGATGGAAAATAGGCCATCGCCCAGGTCGGGAGATGGACGCGCGCGGTATCGATGATCTCGGCCATCTTCTTGAGGAGCGTCACGACGTTCTCCGAACCGCCAGTCAATTGCGACATGCCGCTAAAGATAGCGGCGGCTATCAGGAGCGTGAAAATCAATGCCACCAAGGTCAGCGCAAGGCTTTTCGTCACGCTGTTGGAAACGCCGATTCGATGGAGCATCGGTGCGGCGAAATGAACGAGATTGAACACGAGAAGGCCCGAAAGCAGTGCCGGAAGCAGCCCGAGTTCGAGAACGGCGACGAGCGCAATGAGCGCGAGCAGACACGACGCGAGATAGAACCCTGAGAAAGTCAGCACTTTTCACCTGCAGAAGCAGCCAAGTCCTCTCCGGGTATATTTGCTTTGATACCCGGTGATGCGCAAGCGAACACGCGTTCAACACGTGTGTAAGGCTAACCGCCTCGGAGGTCCGATGCTTGCGCGCCAGGTCGCCCGCTTTTGCCCCGCCTCATGCTCACGCAGGACCGCGATGATCAGCTCTTCCGTAAACCGCTTTCTTTTCATCAGTCCGCCCTTCAATCGAGCCGGACTCTAATCTCAGGTGGAGGAAATTGCCCGTGGCAGGTCAGCCGCTCGAGAATGTTCATGCCGGTTGGCAAGAATGATCCTCTTGGTGGTGAACGCCGAAGTTCATTCCGCCGCGAAGACCATCAGATCCTCGAACCGGAACTCGACATGGTATTGGCCGGACGGAAGGGCGTCCCGGGAATAGCTCCGGATGGTCAGGTCATTGCTTTCGAAAATGACTTCATGCCGATCGCCGAGGAAAAGGCTCTCGACGCAGGTCATGGCGATACGTCCAGGGCCGTCCTCCCCGGACCACGTCACCCGCTCAAGCCGGACGAGTGCGGTGACTTCGGGGCCGACGGTCAGCTCCTGCTGGCGCTGCCCACAAGGGGATGCCGTTGGCGACAATTTCCGCACGGTTGCCGTTGATGGCGGTACCACGCCGTCAAGGCGATTGCTGGCACCCATGAACTCTGCTGCAAACAGGCTCTTCGGCTTGTTGTAGATTTGCTTGGGTGTTCCGTCCTGTTCGATCTGGCCGCCGTTGAGCAGCAGGATGCGGTCGGCGAGCGCCATCGCTTCCCCCTGATCATGGGTGACGCACAGCGCCGATAGCCCGAGATTGGTGATGAGGCGGCGCAGCCAGATCCGCGCTTCTTCGCGTAACTTGGCGTCCAGATTTGACAGCGGCTCATCGAGCAGAATCACGTTCGGCTCATAGACCAGCGCGCGGGCCAGCGCCACGCGCTGCTGCTGTCCGCCGGAGAGCTGCGGATAGCGTTCGCCCAGGCTTCTGCCCTGTTACCGTCAGCAGTTCAAGCCCAATCATTTGAGCTTTATCGACGGGCTGCGTGATGGCGTCTGCCTTCATGTGATCTGCGCATCCACGCCAAGAATGGGGCGCGTCGGTACATGACCCGCGCTGCAAGCTCACTTTGCCGCATTCAACGTATTCGACCGCACCGTGATCAGTCGCTAGTAGATGCACTACCATCGCCATCAGGGGATTATGCTTCTGGCGATCGTGATGCTGATAGTGATTGCGCAATGCCATCATTTGCGCTTCAGAGAAGTATCCAATTGCGTCATTAAGAGGATATCATGCCGACAGGCGATGGCAGTTTGAGCGACATTCTTGGAATCTTGTCGGTTCTCCTACTCGTGGCCGCAAACGGCTTCTTTGTCGCCGCCGAGTTTTCCCTGGTCGCCGTGCGCCGAAGCCGAGTTGCCGAACTCGCTGCGGCTGGGCGGCTGAACGCGGCAGCGCTCCAGCGGGCCGTCGACAATCTCGATGCCAATCTGGCGGCGACCCAGCTCGGCATCACCATTTCATCGCTGGCACTCGGCTGGATCGGCGAACCTGCTCTCGCGCATCTCGTCGAGCCTCTCTTGATCGGGCTGCTCGGGTCGTTGGCGAGTGCGGGCTCACACACTGTCGCCGTCGCGATCGCTTTCATCATGATCACCGCGCTTCACATCGTGCTTGGCGAGCTCGCACCAAAGAGTCTGGCGCTCCAGCGCAGCGAAGACACTGCGCTCTGGGTCGTGCGTCCGCTCGGTCTGTTCCTCTTTCTGCTCAGGCCGGCGATTCTAATGCTGAATGGTCTCGGCAACCTCGTTCTGCGACTCTGCGGCCTGCGCCCGGGAACCGGTGAGGATTCATTGCACTCGCCAGACGAGCTGAAGCTTCTGATCTCGGCCAGTCAGGAAGGCGGGCTGTTGCAGCAGGCGCAGCGGGAGATGGTCGAGCGGGTCTTCAATATCGGCGAGCGCCGCATCAGTGACATCATGACGCCTCGGCCGGATATCGACTGGATCGACGTGAATGATAACCGAACCGAGATTCTTCGTACGATCCGCGATTGCCGCCATGAGCAGCTCCTTGTTGGCAAGGGCGGTATCGATGAACTGCTCGGCATGGTTCTGAAGAAGGACATGCTCGACCAGGTTCTTGACGGGCAGGTTCTCGATCCGATGGCGATCATCCGTGAGCCGCTCGTCGTTCATGAGTCAACGCCGATTTTCAAAGTGCTGGAGCAGTTCAGGAAGGCGCCCGTCCGCATAGCAATGGTCCTCGACGAGTACGGAAGTCTGGAAGGAATTGTTACCCAGACCGATTTGCTCGAAGCCATCGCCGGCGACCTGCCCAACACCGAAGGCGAAGAGCCGGATGTCGTCGAGCGTGAAGACGGCTCCCTTCTCGTGGATGGTATGATGTCGGCCCAGGACGCGTTCGATCGCCTTGGTTTTCGAGCACGGCCAACTGAAGGCGACTTCCATACGATCGCAGGATTTGCCCTGTTTCGACTAGGGCATCTGCCTGAGGTCGGGGAACATTTTGAGTATGGCGGCTGGCAATTCAAGATCGTGGACATGGATGGCCGGCGGATCGACAAACTGCTCGCACGAAGGAACTCTCCCACGGGGCGGCAAGAAACATCGGAGGTAGATGGGCTCAGAACATAGGCCAATGAATAGGCCACCATGGCTCGTCGAGGTCGCCAGTGCCCGCGAACCAACTGTATCCAACGTGACTGACAGTGATGCACAATCATCCGGTCGACAAAAGGCGAAAGCACCCGCACCACCGCCATGGCGTTGCCGGTCGTCTCGACAACGACCTCGTCCGTCCTGTTCAAGCTGCGGCCAAATCCCTCCAGCCCGGAGCGGGTCATGTCGACCCGTCCGTGATGGCGCAGCCGGCCATCTTCCCAGAAAATCACTCCGCAAAAGGTGCGGTGGGATGTCCATTCCAATTACACGTCTCATTGGCCCCCTCTCTCCTTGAACAATCGGGAGCCGGCGGGCGACGCGACACCTACGGATCCGCGCTCTTCGCAACCGGGCAGGTCGCAGGGGCAGCCAGCTACTAACGCGAGCTTGCAGCTCATCGAATACATCGGCCTGTCCGCGCTTGGCGTGCTCCCGGTGCCCCTATCCCGGATGGTCACGCCATACGCTGAAAATCTCGCATCTCCAGCGGGGGATCAGATGGCACCCTCATGATCATACCGGTTACCAACCCGATCGAGCGCCTCAGCGTTGAGATCAAGCGGCGCACCGAGGTCATCGGCATCTTCCCAAACGATGACGCCATCGTCCGTCTGGTTGGCGCGATCCTGCTCGAGCAGAACGATGAATGAGCCGTGCAGCGGGCGAGATCCATTACGCTGGAAACCATCAGCCAAATGAGCGATGATCCGCTCATCAGCCTGCTGTGGCGCGCTGATCATTCCCGGCCCATGCCGGAAGCTGCGGCGACCAAGCCGTCAACTACACCACTCGCTGGGACACGATCCTGATGCGCTCACGCTTCAAGCCAAGACCGCAATCCAGATAGCGAGCCAATCATGAAATCCGAGACAGCAGCCACCGAAAGCGTTGAGCCGGCGCCTAAGGCTGTTCCATCGGGTTGGCGAGTGTTGATGACACGCGAACGTTGGACCGAAGTCGCTCGCATTATATTTACCGGCCTGATGGCCTTTCTGTACTGGCAACAGCTGATTCCCATTCAAGGTTTGTGGGGGGCGGTTGCCATCGGCTTGTATCCGCTCGTCAGAACCGGCGCCTTTGACCTCGTAAAAGAGCGCAAGATCGGTACCGAGATATTCGTCACCATCGCTACGGTGGTAGCGCTGATCGGAGGCGAGACCGTCGCCGGCGCGGTCCTCATGGTGATCATTCTGATCGCGAAGTTCATCGCCGATCTGAATATGGATCGTGCGCGAGCCTCAATCAAAGACCTGATCGGCTCGGTGCCCCAAGTCGCGCTTGTGCGGGACGCAGGTGGCGAACGCATCGTCCCGATCGAGAATTTGCGCGCGGGCGACGTTGTCTTAGATTAGAAAAACCTGCAGCGAAGCTCTTCCTTGCCGCAAGGTGCTTCACGCGGGCTTTGATCCCCGGCTTGACCCATTGGGGTCGCCGACGGCTTTGGCAAGCCCTTTGCGGCATGCTCCTGAAACGTACTTCCACAACCGATCCCGCATGTCACGGCGCCTCTGACGATAACGCTATGTTCATCAGCCAAGCTCAATTATCTGGCAGACCAAAAGCTACACGAAGCGACAGACGCCGGGAATTAGGCGAAATGGCTGAAGACGAACAGAGGCGCCAACGCAGGCAGCGCGTCTTCAAGGGCGCAACAATCCTGACCGGCATGACCCATTCCGAGGTCACGTGCACGGTGCGTAACATGCATGCCGGCGGCGCCGAACTGAAGGCCTCGATCGACGCTCGCGTCCCCGACGAATTCCTGCTCTATGTGCCGACCGACGGCATCGCCTACAAGGCGGTGGTTCGTTGGCGTCGCGAAGACCGCATCGGCGTCATGTTCACCGGCACCGAGCCAAAGCCGCAGTGGCACTACGGCTAAATCCCCTGAACCACACCTCGTAGCCGTATGCTGGGCGGTGATTGACCCCGTTCTTTGGACGCCTTGTTCCTCCTCCAGAATTTCTTCGACTTAGGTGGCCGACAACCATTCTGGCGCCGACTGACTGCTCGCTTCCATTATCGGTTTGCCGACCATCGTTGGAGATTTCAGAATAGCTACTGCTCTCGCCCTCTCCACCGTCCTGATGGTTTAAACAGTGCTCGTGCATTTCGAGACGGTCCGAGTCGTCGCGAGGATGCGGCGCTGGTGGGGTCGCTCTGCTCGTGTGAAACTGCTCGCATTCATCACGCCTGCGTTTGTCGCGCACCTGCTCGGTATTGGGCAGGGGAATAAAGGGCGCTGTTCCCCCACAAGCAGAAAACCGGCCTTCCCTTTGCTTCGGCCTGGGGCCTGCAGCACCGACGCGGCACCCGGTAGCGGGTGCCGCCTTCATCTTTTCATGCCGTCGCGAATCGTCACGTGATCGGTCCGAAAGGTGATGGTTTTGGTCCGTCGAGACGACAGCGACATTCGCCTGACTGGGAATGACAGGGTCAGAGTGCCTGTCATATCAGGGAACCTCGTGCAATTTGTCGACCAGCCCACAAAATTCCAAAAAAACGGACCGTTCGCTTTGAGGTTGAGTTGCGCCTTAGTGCTTCCCTTGTGATCTTCCTCAGCGTCCGCTGTTTTGACAGGGCGCGTATTGGTCATTCGGCCCATCGCGCTTTTCTGCGGCCCGCCGTTTCGCCCGACATCAGGGAACGATATCTTCCCCCATGTATTAGAAACCCATGGACACTATGGAACCCCACGGCCACGGGATGGCGGCCGATCTTTTGACATCGGAAGTTGCCAATGCCAGGCAGCGCATCCACCGGACCGAGCTCGCGCTTCAACGCACTGAAGAAATGCTGGCCGAAAATCTTGCGCTGTGCAGCAGGATACGAACTGCGGTCGATGCCGCAGACCGCTTGGTGAAGATCGATCCCCCCAGCTTTGAAGGACGTCGCGCGGGTTGAACTGGGCCGGCGTTTCATTCGTCGCGACCTTCAGGCCACCCGGCGCCACCGCTCGCGCTCAAGCACGGCGGCAACCAGGTCGACAGACGGCGAGCGCGGCTCATCTTGCGCGGCTTGGTGCTCGGCCGAATCTATCATCGGGCATGCTGCCTCGGCCACATGCGCGAGCGACTGGTCGATCCAAGCGACGGCGGAACGAAATGCCATCGCGCGCGGCGTTAGCGCCAACAGAAGGAAGACGCGGGGCCTGAGGCCCCACACCCCCACTCCGTTCCGCTTCGCGGACGGATATGCTCGCTCCCTCGCTCATGCGGCACTATCCGGTGTTGAGCCATATTGCTTTTGAGAGCGAAGGATGCGGCTGATCGCCGTCGCATAGCGGCTGATCTCGGCGTCGATCTGGCTTGGGGTAAAGCCTCGGCGTTCGAGCTTCTTCCGCTCCGGTGCAACATGCAGCGACCAGTAGCGCTGTCCGGCTTGGTAGGTGCGAGCGTTCAGCGCGGTTGGTATGCTGCGAAGACGTAACCTTGCACCTCGACTAAGGCGATCGGTCCCTTGGGAACAGTGCCGTCGGTATGGAAAGATCGCATCGGCACTGTCCTTCCAGCCCTGATTGAAGAGGCCCGTATCCGCTGCCCTGCTGTAGGTAACGAACCCCTCCCCGTTGCGGGCTCCGACTTCTTCATCCAAGCCGTGGCAGCACCCAGTGATTCCCAAATGCGATCGACAAAGTCCTCATCTCCGGTCCTGTCGGCCGAACGGCAACTCGCGAAGCACGGCCATCCCGCCCTTGCGCGTTTCGTGCATGATCTTGCCTGGGTCCGCGTCTCCGAAGACGGAAGTCTCGGTCGATTGGTAGCGGGCGAGAAACGCCAGCACGCCACGGGCAAGCTCGGGATTGAGCCAGAGCATCTGCAAGGCGGAAATGACTCCGTCGCGCCCAAAGGCGGTTGAGAACCATGGAATGCCGGCATACGGGTATGGTCCCGTCTCGAGGTCGGTTGTCAGGAGCGCGATGTCGGCACGTGTGCGGGCCAGCCAGTCATTGAACACGCGTCCGGAACTGAAAACGGTGGCGCCTTGCCGGCGCTTTGAGCGAATCGCACATCGCGCTCGCGCAGCGGCGGCACGAAACCGGTCACTGGACGGAATCTCTTCGCCGTGACCGACCATCCAGATGGAGAATCCTGCGGTCACGGCTCGGCACGACAATGCGGAACTCGGCGTAACTGGAATGCACCTGATCCGGCTCCGCAATGACCGACTGGCGCGCCACATTATCAAGCCCTTCGTACCGAAATGTGACGCTTGCCTCACCAATCAGCGCGTCATGGGCACGACCGCAATGGCTACGCGTGGTGCCGCGCACCGCGAACATGTCTCGGAAATCGGCATCGAAGTCGACACGGACCGGCAACGCAATCTCGCGCGCGAAGTAGTTGGTGAAGGTAATGCGCTCGAGCAACGGGGGGTCTTCGCGCGAGCCAGTTATCCGATCTCCCGCTCAGAAATTTCTACCAAATATTCCGACCTCCTGATGGAACCCATTCGTTGCGGGCGAGTTGCGGCTCATTGGGACGGACTTCCCGAACATGACAACCAGCAACAAAGCAGACCATCAGTCTGTCTCCGAAGCGTTTCGGAAACTGATCCGTTCCGAAGGCTATCGACAAACGTTCTTAAATCTGGGGGTCGAACCAGAACTGCCGCCAACCCTACAGTCATTACTTGCGGCTATTGATCGGGCCAAACAGGCCCCGACGGAAGAAGGTTCCTAGCCGGCTGGGTGAGCGTCAAAGCGGAAGAGTACAGAGGCTCGCTGCGTGCTTGTTCTCTAATCCCCTCTTGGAAATTTCCTACAAACATTCCCTTGATTTTTCCCGACAGAGGGTCATGAATGTTCCGCGTGGGTTCTCGCTGAGGTGGGAGGCCTGGTATGAACGTTTGGACGAACTGCCGACCCATCAAAGTGACTGCCAATGAGCTTGTTGAAGAGCTGATTTTACGAGCCCGGCGCGGCCAAATCATCATCTCCGTCAAAGAGACTATCGCAGCGGTGCGCCGAGACGGCCCGCATCTGGTGGAAAGTGAGTGCGAGTTGGTGGAGCTTATTGTCGATATTGCTCCAGCCTTTGGCATGTTCGTCGCGTTCGACGTTCGCGAATAGCCCGATGGCTCTCCACTGGTTCAATCCTCCAATCTACGGCAGGACCGAAAGCACCAGGGGACGAAAGGCGAATCGAGGCGCGCTCTAGGGGCTTCGCGCGAGCCGATTATCCGATCAGAAACTCTAGCCAAATATTCCTGACTGTCGCGGCCCAGCGCCGTACCAATTTGTACAATTCGTACATGGCCTTGATGCCGCTCAGGTTGGGAGTAGAGTACCCTTCGGCGTGTCCCTGGGGAGGGCTGGATGAGCGTCGCGCAAAGGGTCGGTCCGTTTCTAGAACAAGCAATTACTGTACTCCTCAACAGGGCGGACCGTCGCGACACGGTCTCGATCAAAGCGGCACTACGCGAAGCTCGGGAGACTGCGCCTTATTTGGTGGCCTCCGACGAAGAACTAACCGAGGCGATCCTCGAGGCAGCAACTGCCATGGGCCTCTGCGTGCCTTTCGACGGTCGCGAATAGCTGTCAGCCAGCTTCGCTTGTCGTGATCTGGCAATGGCGACCGTGTGCTGCCATTCATTCTCGACATTCCCGCCTTGGCGTGACAGCCCTCACATTAACGCTCTCGCCGAGGACGAATAAGCATCGGATGCCGCAGATTTCCGAATGGTCCTTTGAGGCGATCGCCGCAACGAGTAGACCGACAACAAGCGAAATGACTAGGGCGACACCCACCGGAAGATGATGCATACCGGCTTCGTACCGACCGCTCGGATAAACGTCGATGAACGTTTGGAAACACCCGTCACGGACTCAGACCATCCCTAACAAATGGTTAGCCGTCCTCATCGCTGAGCCGGTTGGTAGAGAGGAAACCCGCTAGCCGCCCTAAGGCCCCTTCATGGCTCGCCACTGGTTCAACCCCCGGTCCCCGTCAAGACCGAGCGTCCCGGGTTCATTCGCAACGTCAACAACGCCGAGACAGCCGGCGAGGAGCTGATGAAGTGGACCAAGCGTGGCCCTTGCTGGGATCTCGCGGTGCGCGTTTCCATGGCCGTGATTTTCGATGAGATGGAACCCGAGGAGGCCCGCAAGGCATTCCTGGCTGCTGCAAAAGAGGAGGGCACATTACTCCCCCAATGAGAACTAGCTAAATTGGATGCGGTATAAGCTTCTAGGTGTCTATTACCAACACCGCCTTCGCGAAAGGAGCCCGCCGCCGGTGAGGGAGAGGCGACGGACCCCCCCTACAGCGGCTGCACATCCACGAAGAATCCCGCTGCCATCTCTAAACCCGCGAGGGCCTACATCGTTCCCTTTGCTGCGGCTAAAGCGGGGTTGGTCAGCGGGCTCTTGCCGCTCTAAGTTCCCCCTTATGGGTCCTCTCTGGTTCTCTCCCCCGGTCTACGTGAAGACGAAACGTCCGCAGAGGCGCTGCTGTTGGCGCGACAAGCTCGACCGCAGGTGCGGACGGCATAAGAATTTTGGAGAGGCCCGTGGTGACTGGGGATTGCGCCGGTATTGGCGACGCGCGAAGACTGGGTCGATATCTGGGCGAGCCCCTGCGACGCAACTTCATACCGGAGAATGGAGGCCGCGCTGGGAGGTTGTTGCTTCGGCTACCAACTCAAAGTGATTGTCCGGGAGAGTTCGGCGATGTCGCCATAGATCATCGAACCTGTGACGAGAAAACATTTATCACCGAGGACTTCGAAGAGTGAGCTTGCCGCGGTACAAACCGGCAGGTTCTTCGAATTGGCGTGCGTGCCGAGGGTCGCGGTTTCGACCTTACGGTGGGTCGCGGTTTCGACCTTACGGTCCTTGGCTTCGGCACAGCCGACACTGATCGCGAGGATTGCGATAGCAATGAGAGTCGTCTTGCTCATATTTTGCCCCTGGAGCCAGCTCTTGTTGGGTAAGTCGCGCGATGCATCAAGTAGCACCGGCCCACGATCGGCTTCATCCATCGATTGGAGGAAGCGGGCTCATCCATAATTAGCAATATCTTGAGTAAGGCGCCGAGCGCACCAGACTCATGGAACGGCGCGCGGAATTTCCATTCGTGACGAGGTGGCGATCCCGGCCGCCTTCGCAAACGGGTCACTCAGCACTGCGTAAACGTCTCGATTCCGAGCTATAGCTTTCCGCATTCGATCATCGATCATACCAAGGTGAAGAAGGGGCAGCAGATCGAGCTTACCGGAGAGATCGCGCGCGTAGACGAGGAAGGCGGCAGGGTGACCGTCGATCTGGGACCGCTGGTGACGATCGACATCGACAAGGTCAGGCTGGTCGAGAAGTACAGGACGCCAAAGCGCAAGAAGCCGCTGCGCGACATGGTGGATTAGCTCGCGGACCGCGCTTATCCACGCGACATCGGTACCACTCAAACGAATGGCAATTTTCTGTCTGAATGCGTTTAGGATCCATGCTCGGAGACCACGCATGGGTATCGCGCGGGAGACAGGTGACTCCCCGTTTCAAGGCGTCGAGATGCTACGAGCACTGAAAAGTCAGTTCCTTAGACCTAAAGATCGGGCGATCTGCCAGCGGGTTGTCGACCAGGTCACCGCCGACGCCAAATGGTACAGCACCCCGATAGACGGTCAGATTCTGGCCTCGACCACGCTGAATCTCTTTCAATCAGGGGTCGTAAACGAAACGAATTTGCTGGCACATGTTCGCGCGCGGCGCCACGACTTCACTAAACTGACAGGCTAGTTCTTCACCCTCGCGACATAGGCGCGAAATGTGGTTCTTCGTAGTCCGCCGGCCTATTGGTAAGCAGATTGAGCGCCCGCTTTATGTCCCGATGCAGATGGTCGATCGCTTCCCAATGCTCGCCAAATGGCTTGAGCGACAACTGCGCGTCGCGGAGTTCTACCGTCAGAAGCCACGCCTGTCGTTCAATTTTGGCGAGGTGATATTCGGAAACGGCTTCGTGTCGGCGAGGGTGCGGCATCCCGCAAAATAGGAATATATTCCGCATGCCGTCAAGGCAAATAGGCTTCGTCCTGCCCTCAGCGCATGCTCGCCGCGGGCATTTGGGGGAAGCAAGAAAAACAAGTTGTGTCCGTTAGTAGCCATCAGCGTTTTGTCGGGCTGCGCTACTCGCCCAGCCGACATCGAGCCCGTGCTGGTTTCGTCCAGCGTATACGCGGGCAGGTCCTGCAGCCAGTTGGAAGCGTTTCCGACCTGGCGCCGACAATGGCCGTACAACAAAGGACGGCCTGCCATGACGTGGATGGCGTGTTTTGGCTTGGCTTGCCGGTTGGCAGCATGATGGACAACACAGACATCAAGGCAGGTGAAGCCAAGCTCGGCGAGCTGAAGGGCAACATGGACGCGATCAACGCAGCCCGACGAAAGGGCGGCTGTGTTGCCGGCACTCTGCAAGCCGCTCCAACGTTACGATTGTCGGCTTGCTTCCCGCCCTCGCGACTGAGGAGTGGTCGTTTCATCGATTGACTCGCGTAATGCACCGGCAGTTAATCTCCCCGCAAGGGCAAAAGAGGGGCTATGAAACTGGGAGAAAACGATGACTGTCCAAAAAGAAGACTATCGAACCAACAGAGCCGACTACGCCATAGCTGCCATGCATAGCCGAGCGACCGCTGAGGGCGATCGTGATGATTTGGTGGCGAGGAAAAAGTCCCTGTGGGTAACAGATCGGCGATCTGCAAAATTGGCTGCAAACCCCTCCGAAAGCTCGCCAGAACCCAAGGCAAAACCGCGCGGTAAGTGAATCGGACGCCAGCCACTTTCTTACCGCCGCGTACTTCGTTCGCATGGTTCGATTATATTAGATTTATCTAAAATACTAACCAGCCAGTCGAGCATTCCCGAACGCTCGCTGGTCAGGCCCAGCGGCCCCCCTAACCCAAGCTGCTGGGCTGCCACTCAGAGCAAAGCGTAGCATAACGGTGATCGTCTCCACCTTGCCGGCCTTGCTTAGCATCACCTGAAAATCAGCTTCGAATCCCCGAATGTGCGGGGTCCCAGTGGCCATCACTAGACATTTCGAGATTTGCCGGCTCGCTTCATCGGCCGGTGACGGAGTACATCATCTTGGCAAATCAACACAGCCGGCATCCTCGTCCCCTCATTCGGTCGAAAGCTAGGTGGAACAATCAGGGTGCGCAACTTGTCATCACTGATATTGCCGCTTCACCCCAGCTTTGAGCGTGCGCCCTTCCGCCTGTGCGTGGTTCACCGTTTTTTACGTTATTAGCGCACGTTTATAAGCGGACATGTTGGTGTAGCTTGTACGTGCCCAAAGCCTCGGCGCAACGACCCAGCGCCGGGGCTTTTTTGCGGTATCCTTGCTCAGCATGTGCCAGATGATCATTGCAAGCTTGCGCGCAGTGGCGACGGCCGCGATGTGCTTCCCGCGGCGCGAGGCGATCCGCTTGTGGAAGGCGCGAAGAGGTCCTGGCGATCGCACCGCCGCCCATGCCGCCTCGACCAGCATCCCCCGCGCATGGCCGCGGCCCTGCTTCGTGATGCGCCCGTGATAGGCTGGCCCCTCACCGGACTGCCGCACGCTCGGATTGAGGCCAAGATAGGCAACGAGCTTCTGTGGATCGCTGAAGCGCCGTATGTCGCCGATTGCCGCGGCAACGCTCGCAGCCACGGTGACGTCGAGGCCGGGCAACGTCATCAGGCGGCGGATTGTCGGATCCTGAAGGTCATGTACGGCGATATCCGCCTCGACCACCGTCAACGCCTCGTTGATCTGGTTAATCAAGCCGAGGTGGCGCTCGATGGCGGCGCGCTCATCCGCAGGCAATATTTGCCTCCCGACGAGGTTCCCATGCGGACACGGCGGGATCAGGTGGGCGTGGAGGATTGACTGGATGAGGTTCTTCAGCCGCGAACGCTGGCGAACCAGCTGTGTCCGCCTGGTGACCTGTCTTCGGAGGGCAGGGGTCCCCGGATCCGGAACCCAGACCTCCGGCAGAAAGCCCGAGGCGTAGAGCTTCGCAAGGACAGTGGCGTCGATCGTGTCAGTCTTCACCTTCGCGTGCGCGATCATGTGCACCTGCTTGGGATTGGCGATCACGATCCGATCGACGTAGGGCGACAGCACTTCAGCGACGGCAGCAGCATTGCCCGTGGCCTCGATCACCACATGATCATCGTGGGTGAGTTCCTTCCTGGCGAACTCCTCGAGCTTATTGCGCAGCATTTGAACGCGGCCGAGCTTGACGATCTCGCCATCAAGCAACGACACGACCTCGGCGGCTACGCGGTGTATGTCCATGCCGATAATACGCACGGTTCCCTCCATCGTTGGTCACGAACAGGGAGCGAGCGGGCAACACGACAAATACGGATCCGCGCTCGCAGCGCATCCGGGCGAGTCGTAGGGGCGGCCAGATAATGTGCTCGAACTCGCAGTTCATCTGCATACGACGGCCTGCCCGCACTTGCGTGCTCCCGGTGCCCCGTGGCCCGGATGCGCCAAGCTTAACGAACCTGACGTACCGAACAACCGATGGCACCAAGAACATCATGCCGGATAAGGCTTCATCGAGAGCTTCAACGGCAAGGAAGGCGCGTCAACACTCTACGCTACGATTGCTGGCCGCCCGTCGTCACGGCGCATATGCGACGTTCCGTTAGCCGCCGATCGCGTTCCTATCCACGACAATCGCGTGGTGGTACATTCGGTTGATTTGGCGAATGTTTTTTGTCGTCAACTCACCGGGAAACCGGGGAGGTGGTCATGAGAATTATTACCGCTCTAGCATGCGTCGCCCTCCTTGCAGGTTGCACAACGGCAGGCCCCCCAGGGCCCCAAGGGCCTGTCGGTCCACAAGGTCTTCCCGGCAAGCAGGGACCTAGAGGTGCAATGGGGGCTGAGGGTCCGGCGGGGAACGACGGCGTCGGCGGTTGGGAAATCACCCAGTATGCAAGCGCGAGTGATACAAGCCCAGACAAATCCGCACAGGCTTGGTGTCCCAAGCCAAAAGTCGTCATAGGTGGCGGTGCCAGCGCGTCAAATTCAAATGCTCTAATTTCTAGGAGCTTGCCGGTTATTTCCCCAGCTCCAGGGTGGGTAGCACAAGCGCATGTAGCCGCTACGTCCCCAACAGCTTGGACGCTGACAGCATACGCCATTTGCGCGCTTGTCAAATAGTCGGCGCTTGGCCGGGCCGGTCAACTTTGCGTTGTCGCGTCTTGGAGACACAAACGGCGTTCTAGTCTTCATCCCAAAAATCCTGCAGCGAGGCGTGCCGAAGGTCTTCCTCGCCCCGGAGGTGCTTCACGCGGACCTTGATGCCCGCTTGCGAAGGCCATAGTTGAGACGGTTGAAAGGCTGAGCCGTTGCCCCCCGCGTTGACCAGTTGCCGACCGGCTAGTGCAGCTTCTGGACTCTCGCCCGGAATGGCGGCATTCTCTCTTCCGGGAGAGCGGGCGTGGGCAAAGGCCACCGTTATCAAGGCGCCAATCAGGCTGACCGCTGGCGAAGGCGCGCCGGCAGAAGAATGCCGTCACGGCGGCTGCCGCGACCCCTCTTGGGGCTGATCTTCCTCGGCGCCGGCACGCTTGCCGCCGCAGTCACCCAGTTCGCGATCCAGAGCACCGCCGGCCAACAGAGCACGATAACAAACTGGACAGAACCATTGCCTGGCCACATGGAAGGCCGCGCCTCGGTGATCGATGGCGACACAGTAGAGAATTGCAGGCCAAAGGATTCGTTTCAATGGCATCGACGCGCCCGAGAGCCGTCAGCACTGCGACGACGCCAAGGGCTTTGACTATCCATGCGGGCGCCGCGCTGCCCAAGCCTTGGACAAGTTCCTGGCAGCTTCGCAACCGCTGCATTGCAGTTTTGTCGATCGTGATCGGTACGGGCGTCTTGTCGGGAACTGCGATCGGGCGGACGGTCGTAGCGTTCAGCGCTGGCTTGTCGAGCAGGGCTTGGCACTGGACTGGCCCCTCTACAGCCACGGCGCCTATGCGGGGCAGCAGGCGAAGGCAGAGGCGGCAAAGCTCGGTCTGTGGGCCGGAACTTTTCAGGCGCCTTGGGTGTGGCGTCTAGCGCATGCCGACAACCGGCCGCTTTTTAACCAGCCGCTTGGCTTAATCAACCGCCATCAGGTCGCACAAAGCGGCTATTCATGCGAGCCGCGGCGCACCTGTTCCCAAATCAGCTCGTGCGATGAAGCAAGTTGGTACCTAGCCAACTGCTCTTGGGGCCGCAAGCTAGACCGCGACAAAGACGGCATCGCCTGCGAAAGCCAGTGTTGAACCTGCAGGTGTTGCCGCTTCACGGTCGCACGCACGTCGGTGTTGGCGCCGCGGCGTGTTGGGGTGGGTTTGGTCATGTGGAGGGGTTCCTAATGAATGGCCGCCTCGACGGGGGGCTTTTGAACGGTGACGGACTGCCGTTCCAAGCGGACCAGCTATTGTCGACTAAATGAAAGCGGGAAGATCCAACGATGCCTCCAAAATACGTGCCGCCCTCCGTTCATGAGACAGCTTTCAGCGGCATTCCAAATCGGCAGGGAGTTCGGCAGAGCCGAGGCCGAAGTTATGTTGTCACCGCCCGTCGATTATGATCGCCACCCATCGACAACGAGCGATGCAGAACACGGCGAGCCGACCTGACGTTATCATTCGCTGGCCTCAAGTCCGGCCTGATTTTCCAGAACTCGTTGCAACTGATGCGGCGAACTTTGACGCTGCCGTCTCAACAATGACCGTGCGAGATGTGGTCATATGGCGTCTTCGGGAAGGGCGCTCGCTGCGCGGTTCCGGCAAGGCCGGTCTTCATCATCGCCAACGCGGCGAAGGTCTTCTGTCACGCTATGTAGGAACGGAGTGCGTCAAAATTGACACGGACTCGGCACGAGCTGCTCAAGTGCGGACGATGATGGGAGCCACGGCCGGCTGGCTGCTTTTTGCCGCGCGCGAGATGGGAGGAGGCGGCTGAAGTGATGTTTGGGCTCCGGCGACCTGATTCCGTTCTTTCGGATACGGAAACTTTGTCACATTTTTGGTTTCGACGCACGCTACGTCAGGAAGCAGCTAGGGCAATGAAGAGCGATTGTCCTTGCCTGTTTATGCGCAACAGAATGGGCTTGTGCTGCTGCCGGGATCTTGCCCACTCCTCCTGGATATCTGACGGCTGTGCCACATCCCGGTTGTTGGCCGAGACAATCACGTCGCCAGGCCGAAGGCCGCTCTCGGCGGAGGGGCTATTTGGCGCCACCTCCTGGATAAACACTCCGGTGGTACCCGGCTGGAGACCGAGTTGTTGACGCGCTTCTGTCAGGCGAAGTGAGAAACTGACCCCCTAACGAAACGAAGAACTGACCCCTCATTTTTGAGAGGATCAGTGGATGCAAGAAGAATTTCCATCGAAGCTCGCCTTGTCGACAACAATGCGGGTTGAGGAGATGCGGTCGGGGGAAGAAGTTTCAGCGATGGTTCGGCTGCATGAGGTCGGCTGGGGTGCGAAGCGCATTGCGCAAGAGTTCGGTTGCGCGCGCAATACGGTTCGCCGCTATCTGCGTGAAGGTGGTGTCGTGGCGTATCGCCAGCCTGCTCGTCGAACTGTATTCGACGGTCTGGACGATTGGCTTAGAGAGCGTTTCTTTCGTCATGATGGAAACGCGGATGTCATTCGCCAGGAATTGGCGAGCGAACATGGTATCGTGATCGGGCTTCGCTCGGTGGAGCTGAGAGTGAAGCGCTGGCGGCGGGAATTGAAGGCGCAGAAGCGCGCGACGGTTCGCTTTGAGACGGCGCCAGGTCATCAGATGCAGATCGACTTTGGCGATACGCGCGTGTGGATCGGCGGCGAGCGGTTGCGCGTTCACCTGTTCGTGGGGACGCTGGGCTATTCGCGACGGGTGCATATCCGCCCCTCTTTACGGGAGCGCCAGGCGGACTGGTTTGATGGGATGGAAGGAGCCTTCCTGCGCTTCAGCGGGGTTCCAGCGGAGGTTCTGCTGGATAATGCGAAGGCTCTGGTCGAGCACCATGACGCGGTGACGCGCGAGGTGAGGTTCAATGCCCGACTGCATGCCTTTGCCCGCTACTGGGGCTTTACGCCACGAGCTTGCGCGCCATATCGGGCCCGCACGA
Source organism: Mesorhizobium sp. M0909 (assembly GCF_040319515.1). Lineage (NCBI taxonomy): Bacteria > Pseudomonadati > Pseudomonadota > Alphaproteobacteria > Hyphomicrobiales > Phyllobacteriaceae > Mesorhizobium > Mesorhizobium sp. M0909. The sequence continues at coordinate 55,244 of NZ_JAMYOA010000018.1, read as the reverse complement.
AGGGCAAGGACGAGCGTGGGGTCGCCTACGTCAAGAAGAACGCGATCGCCGGCCGCCGTTTCGAGAGCTGGGCGGCGTTCGAGGCGCATCTGGATCGGTGGACGCGCGAGATTGCCGACCAGCGTGAGCATGGCACGACCGGCGTCGCGCCTGCGGAACGTTTTGCCGCTGAGGCCGGTGCGCTTCGGCCGCTTGCAGGCCGGGCGCCGTTCGGACAACTGCGTGATCTGGTGCGCAAGGTTCAGGCGGACTGCGCGATCGACCTCGATACGAACAGCTACTCAGTGCCCTGGCGCCTGATCGGAGAGAGCGTTCAGGTAGTGGTTCTGGCCGGTCGCGTCATCATCCGTCATGCGGGCCGGGTGGTGGCTGATCATTCCCAATGCCAAGGCCGCCGACAACGGATCGTGGACCGGGCGCATTTTGTCGGCGTGGCTGGCGCCGAGGGACCAGTGCGCGCAGCAGCCCCTATAGAGATTGCTCCTTGCGCCTTGCTGCGGCCGCTGGCGGAATACGAGGCGGTTGTCGGGGGAGGCTGGTGATGACGACCGTGGATCACGACATGCTGGTCGCGACACTCGACCGGTTGAAGCTGACGGCAATCCGCGATCAACTCGACACGCTGCTGGATGAGGCTGCACGCTCGAAGATGACCTTGCGCGAGGCTTTGGCTTTCCTTGTGTCGCGCGAGATCGCGCGGCGTGACGAGCGGCGGATATTGATGTCGAGCAAACTGGCGCAGTTCCCGTTCGTGCGCGAACTCGACGGCTTCGACTTCGACGCGCAGCCATCGCTGGATCAGGGACAGATCAGGGAGCTTGCGACCTGCCGCTGGATCGCCCACGGCGACACAGTCCTGTTCCTTGGCCCTCCGGGCACGGGCAAGACCCATCTTGCAGTGAGCCTTGGCCGCGAGGCAATCCGCCAGAATTACAACGTGCAGTTCGTCACGGCAGCCACGTTGGTGGCGATGTTGGCCAAGGCCCACAGCGACGGCTCGCTCGACAAGCAGTTGACGATCCTGTCACGGCCGAAATTGCTGATCATCGACGAGCTCGGATATCTTCCCTTCGAGGCCAATGCCGCCCACCTCTTCTTCCAACTGGTGTCCCGCCGCTACGAGAAGGGATCGATCCTGATTACCTCCAACCGTTCGGTGGGTGAATGGGGGAGCGTTTTTGGAGATCCCGTGGTGGCCACGGCAATCTTGGATCGCCTGCTTCACCATTCAACTGTGATCACCATCAGGGGGGACAGCTACAGGCTGCGCGAAAAGCGACGGTCCGGCCTTCTGCAGAAGGTCGGCTCGGTGCCCGAAACAAACGAAACAGCAAACCAATGAAGGGGTCAGTTCTTCAGTTCGCCAAAGGGGTCAATTCCTGGATTCGTTTGACAGCTTCGTCCGGAATGGGGCTGAGCGACAGTCCGAGCCGTTGGCCCGCCGCTTCCGGACTCGGAACGGCACCGGTCTGTACCTCCTCGTCCTTGCGTTGACCGACGGTCAGTTCCACCTCCTGCTGGGAGCCGCCGCGGTTCCTTGTCAGCGTGGCCTTCGACCCTGGCTTTTCGTTCGCTGCCGCCAGCGTCAGGTCATGGACGCCCTGAATGTCTTTGCCGTTGAACCGGGTGATCACATCTCCCGATTGTAAGCCGGCCTTCTCCGCCGGACTGCCGGGCTCGACCGAGGCGACCAGCGCCCCCTTGGTGCTCGATATGCCAAGCGCCTGGGCTAGCGACGGCGTCACCTCCTGGAGACGCACTCCGATGAACCCGCGCTCGATCCGGCCGGTGCGGATCAGCTGATCGGCAACGCTTCGTGCGGTTCGGGACGGCACGGCGAAACCGATGCCTATGCTGCCGCCAGACGGAGAGACGATGGCTGTATTGACCCCGATCACTTCGCCGCGTGCGTTAAACAGGGGGCCGCCGGAATTGCCTCTGTTGATCGAGGCGTCTGTCTGGAGGAAATCGTCGTAAGGGCCGGCTTGGATGTCGCGCGAGCGGGCGGAAAGAACGCCGACGGTCACGGTTCCCCCGAGGCCGAAGGGACTGCCAATCGCGATCGTCCAGGCCCCCGGCTGCATTGCGTCAGAGTCACCCCAGGCGGTGGTCGTCATGTTGGGGCGTGGATCGACCTTCAGCACCGCCATGTCGGTTGCTGGATCGCGGCCCACAAGTCGAGCAGGCGAAGTCTCCTTATCGGAGAATACGACGTGGATTTCGGTGGAGTCGGCCACGACATGATTGTTGGTGACGATGTAGCCCTCGGGACTGACCACGAAGCCGGAGCCAAGGGCTTCTCGCACCTGCGGCTGGGCAGGCCCGCGGCTGTCGAAGGGGTTGAGAAAATCGTCGAGCATCGTTTGGTCCTGGATGATCTGCCTTGTCGTGATCGCGACCACGGCCGGCAGCTTCTGACGCACGATTGCGCTGAAGTCGTTCGGGATTTCCTGTGCTGAAACCGGAGCAAAGCCGCCGGCCGAGAGCATCAAAATTCCTGCGACGAAGCCAATGCACAGTCGCTTCCTGGAAGTGTAAGACATGATTGGTTCTCCTGCCCGACCGCCCTGGCGCTGCTGCGCGACTTGTCCCAGACGCAAGAACTGACATTCACGGCGATTGTTTCACCGGTTCGAAAAAATGTTGATGGTGGGCTGAACTGCGAAAATGTGGCCTTGCGGGGGCATTGAAATTTGCTCGAAACTCTCCGAAATTTTGGCTGGTGGAAATCGCGAGAGCCACCAAACATGACGTCCACACAGGAGACTATTCAAAGCGGAGGACCATCGATGGAAGGAGCCATTTCGACGAGTTTTCCCCCAATCGGGCCCGTGGGCCCTGATGTTTTTCTTGACCGGTTGCTCCATCCGGCACGGCATTTCGAGCGACCTCAGGACGTGCTGACCGACGTGACGCTGGACGTCCAGGAGAAGCGTGCAATCCTTTCGTCATGGGCATCGGATGCCTGTGCAGTGGAATCGGTGCCGGCGCTGCGCATGTCGCCGGGAGCAACCGAACCGGTCAGCTTCGATGCCATCATGGACGCGTTGCGCCAACTGGATCAATTGGAGAAGCTTCCCGGCGCCGGTCGCGGTCGTGAGATTGACAGCATCGCGGTCACCGGTTTTACAGCATCCGTCGATCGACTTTGAGTGGAGTGCGGCCACGCTCTTCATCCGAGGCATCCGCCCGCCGGCGAGCATTCCCCGGCGGCGGGATAGACTTGTTGTCTGCGACCATTCATCCGGCTGAAAATTTTCCTATAACCCTTGAATCCGTAAAGCACTGTTATAAATAACTAATCGCCGGTCGCCAGATGGGGCCGGCGCAAGTCCAGGAGGCGTCAAGGCTCTCTTGGCGTCTCGTTGTGTCCATGTTGCTCAAAGGAGGATATGGCTATGAGGACAAACCTCGATTTTACCCCTCTGTTCCGGTCCAGCATCGGCTTCGACCGCATTTTCAACATGTTGGAAAATGCGAGCCGTGTCACTGCGATAGACAATTGGCCGCCCTATGACATCGCCAAGACCGGTGAGGACGCCTATCGCATCACCATGGCGGTCGCCGGCTTCTCACAGGATCAGCTGACCATCACTCATCAACCTAACCTGCTGGTTGAGCGGGTCGCAATCTGGCGACGATGACGGCCAGTATCTCTATCGCGGCATTGCCGGGCGCGACTTCGAGCGTCGGTTCGAACTGGCCGACCATGTGAAAGTCGGGCCTCCGTCCACTTGCTATGCATCGGAATGTGCATATATTGTGCATATGAGGGCCGGAGATTTGTCATGACCCACGCACAGCTCGCACAATCGAAAGTGGTCTCAGGCTTTGTCGACAGCCTGCAGGAGCCGCGCACGCCCTATATCTCGCCGAAGCGCCTGTCGCAGGCGCTTGGCGTGAAGGTGGCCAATCTGGCGCAATTGACCGGCGTCCATCGCAACACGCTCCGTAACCCGTCATCTGAGCGCCTGCAGGGCCGGATGCGCGAGATGGTCAAGGTGATCTCGGCCGCGACGGAGCTCACCGGCGACGTCGACAAGGCGATCTACTGGTATCGCAATGAGCCGATCGCCGACTATGGCCATCGCACGGCGGCCGAGCTCGTCGCGGGCGGCCAGGTCGAAGCAGTCCTGGCCTTCATCCGGGATCTCGAGAACGGGGCGCGCGGGTGAAAGTCACCCGAGTCGGGCCGGACGAGATCTTCCATCGCTATCTGACACCCAAATGGGCCTTCCTGCCCACCAGCGGTGCAGGCGCGGCGATCGACGGCGGTCGTTTCAACCGGCCCGGCGTCGAAGCACTCTATCTGTCCCGTTCGACCCAGACGGCTCTTGACGAATACAAGCAGGGCGCCAGCATCGTCCCGCCGGCAACGCTTGCCGCCTACAAGATCACGCTCGGCCAGGTGGCCGACCTTTCGGAGGGATTCGACCCGGACATCTGGGACGGCGCTTGGCAGGCATGGGATTGTGCCTGGCGCCAGATCGCCCGCATTGACAGGAAGATCCCGCCATCGTGGAAGCTCGCGAACCTGGTCATCACGGCCGGGCTTCGCGGCATCCTGTTCCCGTCGCTGCGCCACGCCGGCGGCACCAATCTGGTGGTCTTTCCGGCCAATCTTGTCGACGGCGATCATGTCGCGGTTCACGATCCCGATGACCGGCTGCCGCACGACCAGTCGTCCTGGTCCTGAGTCATCGACTGTCTCCATGGTCCCCACGCGACAACGCCCCGTTCACGGCACCTGGTCCTCAACGACATCGCCCTCGCCGTCCCCGTTAGCCAACCCGCCCGGAATACGGCCGGCCAGCAGCTTCTCCTTCGACAGCAGCCCTGCGTCCTCGAGCGCCTCGAAATCGGGTAGCTGGCGCAGCGTGTCGAGCCCGAACTGCGACAGAAAAGTTTTCGTCGTCACATAGGTATAGGGCGCGCCAGGTTGCGGCGAGCGCGGCCCCGAGGCGATCAGATCCTGCGCGCGCAGAATGCCGATCAGGTCGCGCGACACCTCCTTGCCGAAGAAGGAAGAAAGCTCGCCACGCGTGATCGGCTGGAAATAGGCGATGCACATCAAAACCAGCGCGTCGGATTGCGACAGTTCTTTTGCCCCCTCGCCCGCTGGCGTGCCGAAGGCGGCGCGGATGGCGTCGCCAAAAATCTTCTTGGTCCGGTGCTGCCAGCCGCCGGCGACCGCGACCAGCTCATAGGGGCGGCCGGCGAGCTCGGCGCGGATGTCGTCGATGATCAGCTCAAGATTGCAGTTCTTGCCGACGACCCGCGCCAGCATCTCGCGCGGCACCGGTTCGCTGGCCGCAAAGACAACCGCTTCGATGCGGCCCATCCACTCGCGCCAGCGCAGTTCCGGCGGCAGATGTTCGAGCTCCGTGTCGAGCAAGGCCGGCTGTTGGTTCGGCTTGCGGCGGGTGGACGCTTCGCTCATGCCTACAGCCCAAACAGCCGAAAGGTGGTACGGCCGGAAAGCTCGCGCACGGCCTCGAGCTGTTGCAGCCGGTCGAACAGGCGCCGCGCCGCAAACCGCGACAGGTTTTTGGTCGTCAGCGATCCCGAGACGGCGTCATTGTCGAGCAGTCTTTGGACCACATCACCCGCCCCCTTTGCCCTGAGCTTCGGTGCGACGGCGATAAGCCGCTCCGCCCGCCGGGCAATCTCTGTGGCGAGCCGGCATGCCTCGACGGCGCCCTGAACCAGCGCCAGGTAAACTGCGCGTTCAAACCCTTCCTCCCCGGGTCGGATGCGCTTGCCGCCGCCAGACTTGGACCGAAACGCCGGGCCAAAAGCGTGTGCCATCAGCAGCGGCAGCGGCCGCGGCCAGCGCAGGCTTTGCGCCAGCACCAGGTCGGCGAGCCACCAGGCCAAAAGCTCGCAGTCGGACCGCATGGCAACGACGTGAACCGCGATTGCCGCCGCAGCGAATGGCGCCGGCCGCGGCGACCCCGCCAGTTTTTCGATCTCCGTGCAGACGTCGGCGAGAGCCTCGCCGTCCCAATGGAGCCCCAACTGGTCGACGATCTTTTCGAGCCGATCGGCGCTGGCAGCGGGTGGCTGCAAGGCCAGCTGCCGCCAGGCGCCAAAGATGGAGCCGGCAGGGCCAGGATCGGTCCCGGCCTCGCGCAGATGCCAGGCATCGCGCAAGGCGGCCTCGTCCTCCGAGCGCCCGGCCAGCCGCATGCTGGCGGCAGCGCATTTCAGCGCCAGCCGCTGGCGCCAGGCGCCGGCCCAGCCGGCTTGCGTGCGCGCGAGGCTATCGAGCGCGCTCAAGGCGGCGCCGGCACAGAAGGCGGCGTCGGCGTCGGTGACGACAGCGCCGTCGACCAGCGCCCAGGCCGGGACGGCCGGCGAGAGAACGGGAACGGCGGCGGCGGGGTCGAGGCGAATCATGATTCTGGAGGGTAAAGCAGCCGTGCGCTTTGCGCGATCAATTTCGCGCCAAAACGCACAGCCTGTCGGCACCACAAAACGAATGATAATCTTGCGTTATCGTTCGTTTTGTCCTTACGTTGTCGGTCATCCTAGATCAGTGGAAAAGCCCGGAAACGCGCGGTTTCGGCGTCATTCTCACCCTAATTCGCTGGACTCTTGCCCTGGTTCTGTGGACTGATCGGCTCAGATGAGTGGATTCCGGCGCCTCGCCGCCGCTCCAAACGGGGCCTCCGAGCCCAGCTAAGCACCAAAGCACGCTGCTTTCCGCCCTCTACTTCGCAAAAGCCTGGAATTCCGCGCTCGCAGTCATTGCGGCCCCGTAGACGCGATTTCGGCCATTCAGAGTCCTCTGACACCTGCACAGGCCCCGATCGCGCTCCACGGGCCTGCAAATCGGTCGATAAAACACGCCTGCAAAGGAACCTTTTCTGACACATTGAACTTTTGCAAAAACCAGCCCAAATTGCCCGGCAAATGGCCAAACCGCGCACCCAAGCCACACCCCCTCCCCGCTCCCGTCGCCTGGTCGGCTATGCACGGGTCTCCACCGAGGACCAGCTCAACGACGCCCAGGTCGACGAACTCAAGGCCGCGGGCTGCCATATGCTTCACCAGGAGCACGGATCCGGCGCTTCGCGCTCTCGGCCGGTGCTGGCGAAGCTGATGCGTGAGATCGCCGCCGGCGATGTTCTCGTCGTCGTGCGGCTCGACCGCCTCGCGCGGTCGGTCAGCCATCTGCTGGAGGTGATCGAGCAGCTTGAGGCGCGGGGCGCGCACTTCCGCTCGCTCCGCGATCCGATCGACACGTCGACGCCGCAAGGTATGTTCTCGCTGCAGGTGCTCGGTGCGGTGGCGCAGCTTGAGCGCGCCCTGATCGCCGAACGCACCAAGGCGGGCATGAAGGCGGCCAAGGCGCGCGGCCGGCTCGCCGGCAATCCTGGCCTTCGCGAACGCCGGCCTGAAGCTGTCCGGGCGATCGCGGCGGCGCGGGAGCGCGCCTATCTCGACGGTCTCATCACCTCGGCCCAGACCTGGTTGCCGACCGTGCGCCGGTTGCGGCCGCAGCATAGCTGGGACGACGTGGTGCGAGTTCTGAACCGAAAAGGGCACAGCTGGACGATCGAGCGGCTGCGCCGCGCGGTGCATCGGCTGGTTCGCGAACGCATCGCCGAACCCGCCCTGATCAAACGCGCCCCGCGCCGGCCGCCGGAGGACCGGCTGATGACTCTCGTCGCCGGCATTGCGCTCGCCGATCCGGATCTCACACTGCTCGAGATCGGCGCCCAGCTGGAACGCATGCATGAACGCACGCCCCGTGGCGCTCGCCAATGGCAGCCGTCGTCGGTCAAGGCGCTGCTGGATCGAGCCCGGCGGCTCGGTCTCGTGGTGCCCGATCCAGGGCCTCAGTCATAAGGCGTGCCAACGCCCGCTCTCGCATGATCCGTGCGGCGCCCTGAACGGCCCTCCATTGGGAACTGGCGAGGATTTCTTCGGCCAATGCACGGTATTCGGCATCCGATCGGGGTGCGCACGTCGTGGCGTGGCGCTCGACATTCTGTGGCTGCGGCACGACCCGGCCCGTGGGAGACCGCGACAGGTCGCCCGCCGCGAATTTTTCCGCCAGGAAGAAAGGCGGCGGCCCGATGCGGCTTCTGGCATCCGCCAGATCCAGCAGCCGTGCAATTCCGAACAGGGTCAACATGCGGCCTTGCAATGAGGCGGTGGCGAGCGGCTCGTCGCGATCGGCCGGCATGTCGTTGCCGCTCAGGCGCGGCTGTCCCAGCCATGCGATGAAGGGCTTTCGGCTTGCCTGCGATGACGACCACAACAACCGCGCCGCCCGCATGATGTCTTTGGCGGCCGCATCCTGCGGCCCGCCGTCAACGGCCAATGCGACGGTGTCGGCGAGTGCCAGCAGGAAGCTTTGCCGTTCCGAATCTACCGTGTCAGCAGCCCCGAAAGACACGGGAGCCGAACAGCTCCCGCAAACGAGACGCCCCCTCCCCTCTCTGCAATCGAAGCGAAATCCCGTACGGGCGAAGCAATGGCCGCACAAGTCCCGCAGCATGGTCAGATGCCGGGGGCAGACGATTGCTTCAACCCGAGACCACGCGCGGCGAAGATAATGATCCCGGCCGCCGGCGTGATCCTCGTCGAGGCAAGCACTACAGAGGCTATGATGCCAGCGATCCTGGATGTACCAGTTGAGGCCGCGCGCCTGCCGGCGCAGCGCCATCCGAGCAAGTCGGCCCGCATCCATCCGGCAGGCGCGGGCCCAGTGTGTGATCATTGCATCGCCGGGATCGAAGTCTCGACCGATCAGATCGCCTCGCCGCCCCGGATCGATGTCCGAGTTGAGCCAGCTTTCAACTTCGCGCAGCGTGCATCCGTAGCGACAGGCCACCCGCCGCTGCCAGGAGGAAAGCAACTCGTCGTCGAATGGCCGGGGCGCGAGGGGCAGGACGCGCACCGGCCTCACCGGCTCGCCCGGTGCTGCAGTCCCTTTTCCATGTGGCGTGTCATCGACACAAGCGGCAGGACGAGATTGTCGCCGTCGAAACTGTCGATGGTGATGCACTCACTGCCGCTGCGGACCGCCTCAACCGCCACCGTCTCCATCAGGCCAAAGATCCGGGAGGTCATGCCGTCGGTCAGATCGAGCACTTTTCGGCGGACAGCCGTCGTTGCCAAATCCGAGGGACGGCGCAGCGGCAGGATCCCGCTCAAGCTCGTCAAAAGCTGGGAAACCTGGAAGTCATCTGTCCAACGCTCAAGGTGGAAGGCCTCGAAACGCTCGGCAAGCTGGGGGTCGGTCAGCAGCGCGTGCCGGGCCGCCTCGGTCCCGGCGCAGATCAGTGGAACCCTCAGGTCATTTGCCAGAAACCGGATGATGTTGAGAAAAATGCGCTGCTGGCGGAAGCTGCCGGCAAGCATCGAGTGGATTTCGTCGATGATCAGCATGCGGGCGCCCATGCTGCGTAAAAGGCTCCGGCAGACCTCCTTCAGACGATAGGTGGAGTCCGTCATCGGTCCCGGTGCGCCGAGCGCGGTAAGAAGTCCGCCATAAACGTCCCGTTCCAACGGTTCGGGCGGCATCTGCATGGCCACGACGGGCATGCTGGTGATGCCTGTGCCCCGATCGAAACAGGCCGGATGATTGCGCAGGAATTTACGGATGATCTTGGTCTTGCCTATACCGGTGTCGCCATAAAGCAGAAGGCAGGGCATGCGGTCGCGCGCAGGATAGGACAGCAGGTCCTCCAGCCGCGCTAGCACCGCCCGCGCCTGGGCGGTTTCCAGCCAGCGGTCGGCCCGGATCCAGGCAATCCTTTCGGTATCGCCAAGAGCGGCATGCGAGCGATAGGCGGGGAGCAGATGCTGGTAGTCGCTCAAGACCATTCTTCCACAACCAACGACGGCAGATCGGTATCCCATTCTTCGGCGCGATCGGTTTTCGGCGCGGCAAAGTTCCTGTTTTCGGTCGCCATCAAGCATCGGTCGCGGCGCTCGGCATGCCGGCGCGCGCTCCTGGTCCTATGTCCGGCTGCGTCGACGAGTTGCCGCTGCTTTTCGACCGTCTCGAAAATCAGCTGCTCGTCCACCGCCTTGACACCGCGCTCCTTCAGCGCCGTGCGGGCAAGACGATGCTCGCCGAGCGTAATGCGCGGCCGCCTGAGATCGGCAAACCGGACCGGCCAGTTCGTGCCATCGGGGCCTTCCACAAACACGCACGACAGGTCGCGCGGGTCATATCTGACGCGCATCCGGCGAGGAAACCGGCCTGCCCAGGGACTTAACACATCGTCCCAATAGCGAAGTCCGAACAGATGCACCCCGTCGCGTCGGATGCTGCGCTCCTCGAAGGGCAGGAAATCCTGGAGAAACCGCTCGCGGTCATGGGGCAACCGCAAAGGATTGCGACGTGCCGCAACGGCGTCGTCCCACGCGCTGGCGGGCGGCAGATGCAGGCTGCTGTGGATCTCCGCATGATAGCGACCGACAATCTGCAGCGCGAGCCACCCTTCCAGTTCGTCGAGCGTCATTGCCGCATGTTTTTGCGGATCGTAGGAGCCGCGCGCGGCGATGTTGCTGGACGTCGTGCCCGGAAGCAGGTGGACCGCACCCATCATCGTCCCGATCAGCCGCTCGATGTGGCCCCCATAATGCGGCCTGGCGACGGGCCGATATTCAAGGGCGATGCCATGCTCCGCCGTCCCACGGATCAGCGCCTTGCCATGGAATTCCCTGCCATTGTCGACGTGGATCACGTCAGGCAACCCGAAAACGGGCCAGGCCGCCTTGATATCGCGTGCCTCAAGCCAAGAATCCTTCGGCATCACAATGTGCTGGACGCAAAGCGCTACAGACGCCGACGACGGACTTTCCAGAGTGAGGTAGAAGCCCGCCACCATCCGGCTTGCAATGTCGATGGCCAGCGTCAGCCAAGGTCGCTGAAGAGGCCGCCGATGCACGGCATCAACGATAAACAGATCGACCAATGTGTGGTCGATCTGGACGATGTGAAGCGCATGATCGGCGCGGTATTCATGCACCACAGGCTCAAACCGTTCACGTGCCGCTTTTGCGCCTTCCCGATCACGCATCAATAGCCGCGGATCGGCAAGTTTTACACGGGCCCTTATCGCCTTCCAGGAAGGCGCCACCTCTCCACAAGCTCGGCACAACTCTCGAACGCGGTCATGCAGGGCGGTGATCGAAGGCCTCTCCCGCCTGCGGTAGGTGTCGCGCATCGCGGTCTCGATGAGCGCCTCCATCTCTTCCGACAGGCGCCGTCGCCCTTTCGCTGGGCCGGGGTTGTGCCCAAGCAGCGAACTCGTGACAGGAGAGGCCCGGTATTGAGCGAGAAGTTCATAAAGGCGTGCCCGCCTCACACCGAGTTGGCGGCACGCGAGGCCAATATCGGCGGGAGACAAGCGATCCTTCGACGCCAAAGGGCGGATGACAGCCTCGCGCGCCACCGCCCTGCGCCAGTCGGCATCATCGGCCGCAAGCTTGTCGGGGTTACGACCCATGACCGTCGCTCTCGCCTTCGTCCACCAAATCAGGGTAAGAATCTACCTAACCGGGACGAATCCACTCGATCAGGATGAGTGATGAATGTTACAAAACAAAGACATACCGTCCACTCATCTAGGAAGAGTGACATACGTTAGAAATGGCCGTTGTCGCCCGCGTTTCAACGGTCGCAGGAGAGTGTCAGCGAGCTTTTTGAAGACTATTAAAGGAGGGTGGACGATCACGGTGCACGGGCATATCTGCCACAGACGCTTTCAACCCTGCGGGCGCAAGTCTGTCACCGGCCGGTAGAAGATCACACGCACCGACGGAACAAGCTGGTTGAGGTAATCGAAATCCCGAACATTGCCGGTCAGGACCGTCGCGCCCAGCAGACCGGCCTGGTGAAAGATCAGCGCATCGTTGAGGAAGCGGCGTTCATGCCCCTCCCCTTTCGGCAGACGGCTCAGCCGGAACAGCAGGCCGGCAAGCATGCCGGCGCGTCCCCAGGCGGTGGCGTCGGGTGCATGCAGCCGGTGCACTGGAATGTCTTCAATCGTGCCTGCAACCACTTTCAGGACCGACTTCGTCGTGGGGTGCGCTGGGTCGAGCCGGCCGAACAGGTGGCTGAGCTCGGCAAGGCAGACGGCCGAGTGCTGACAGAGCCGATAGGTCAGAAGGTCATCGACCACTTCGGGCGTGCGCCCCTGCAGGACATTCAGATAGACACTAGTGTCGAGAAGCAGTGCACCGCCGACAGGCGGCTGGTCCGCTGCCCAAGACAGAGCGGAATCCGGCCGCCGTTCCAGCCCCCCGGCACGCCGCTGTGGTTTGAGGGAACGCAGTGCGCTCCCGAGATCAAACGCCAAGATCAATGTCCGCGGAGATGCTGCCTTTGCGGCGGACGAGCCGGGCGCCAAAATCGTCCTCGAGGGCTAGCCGCGACAAGGCGAGCTCCAGCAGTTCGGTGTCGGAACTCACATGAGCGCGCTTCTTTGCCGCCTCGATCAATTCCGACGGTACCCTGCCCGACAGGCGTGTGTTCTTGGCCGCGCCGAGAAGGCCGACCGCCCTCGCCTGCTCAAGCACCAGACGGTTCCGAGTGTGGGCGATCCGCTCCTCGCTTTCGGCTGCCGTTGCGCCACGTATGCTCATCCTGGATTCTCCACTGTTGAACGAAACATAAAGGATGTTGAACATGAAAGCAAGGATCGGCACTGAGAAAGAAGGCCCTAAGCCCTAGTGTCTAAGAGGGTCATCACTGGATCGGACATGGCACGTCACCCAATGATGCGATAACCGGAACCAGCCGGTTGCCCGTACGCGACCGGACGCAAATCTCGGGAGCTAGTGGTCAAGCACCTCGCGGTGGACAATTGGGCGCTTTGGTCGCACGTTGGGGCTCTCAGAATCGCACCACTGTGACATTCAAATGATCGAGAGTTTCGATGGGCAGTCCCCGTAATTTCATGACGCCCATCGACGCGGTCGACACCAGCGACCTGCCTGACATTGTCGACGTCGTCATGGAAATGGGGCACCCGGATGAGGCTCCCTCCCCTCCCACGCAGGTCCTCGACTCGCGACAAGCATCACTGCCTGCGCATCTCGAAAAGCTGGCCGACCGCGCGCGCGATTACGTCGAGGCGGCGAGTTCGGCAAACACCCGTCGCGCTTATGCCGCCGACTGGAAGCATTTTTGCGCCTGGTGCCGGCGCCAGGCGTTTGATCCGCTGCCGCCAGATCCACAAGTCGTCGGCCTCTACATCACGGCCCAGGCCTCAGGATCGGAACGGGACAAAAAGTCTGTGTCGACCATTGAGCGCCGCCTGTCGTCGCTGACCTGGAACTATACGCAACGCGGTCAACCGCTCGACCGGAAGGACCGGCATATCGCCACCGTGCTCGCCGGTATCCGCAATAAACACGCCTCCCCTCCCCGTCAAAAGGAAGCCATCCTGCGCGACGATCTCGTCGCCATGCTGGAAACGCTCGATCGCGGCACGCTGCGCGGTCTGCGCGGCCGCGCCATGTTGCTTTTGGGCTTCGCCGGCGGCTTGCGCCGCTCCGAAATCGTGGGCCTCGATGTTGCGCGCGATCAAACCGAGGACGGCTGCGGCTGGATTGAATTTTTCCCGGACAAGGGCGTGCTGGTTACGCTGCGAGGCAAGACCGGCTGGCGCGAGGTCGAGATTGGCCGCGGCTCGTCCGATGCCACCTGCCCGATCGTCGCCCTGCAGACCTGGCTGAAGCTGGCCCGCATCGCGCATGGCCCCCTCTTCCGCCGCGTCACGGGGCAGGGCAAAGCTGTGGGCGCCGAGCGGCTCAACGATCAGGAGGTGGCGCGGCTGGTCAAACGCGCGGCCTTGGCCGCCGGCGTGCGCGGTGATCTTTCCGAGGGCGAGCGCGGCCAAAAGTTTTCGGGCCACTCGCTGCGTGCCGGCCTCGCGTCCTCTGCCGAGGTTGACGAGCACTACGTGCAGAAGCACCTTGGCCACGCCTCGGCAGAGATGACACGCAAATACCAGCGCCGGCGCGATCGCTTCCGCGTCAATCTAACTAAGGCGTCAGGATTGTAGAGTGCGGTACGCCCCCCAGCCACAGGTGACTCTGGATGCGCCAATCCTCCCCAGCGCCACAGATCCAACCATCAAGTTGATGGGTTTCTAAGGTTTATTGGTGCCGCGCAAGCCTCCAACTTGAAGAGCTGTTCCCAGCTGGGAACTTAGAGTACGGGTTGTGGGAGAAGTTGCTTCTCGATGAGTTCTCCAGGATCCTTCGCCGACACTTGGACTAGCCCCCGAGGGAAGTTGACTGGCGACTGCAGGAGCCTCTTGCTCGACGCTGGAGGAAAGTGCGCGTGGACAGGACGCCCACGTGCCAAACGGTGCTGATTGCTGTCAAATCGCGTGGGACGCCTGGCGACAGATCCTAGCCGCTGAGTTGCCATTTCGCGAGAGTCGCTCGGCCAGGAAGGAATGCCTCGTTGCAGGGTAGGGGCCGTGGGGCGTCTAACTGGTCAGCCTGGGGGGGCGATCACCGGAGTGACATCGGAAGCGGCGCGGCATGGCTGCATCACAAACACAACACCATCGTCCACGACGCAAAGGATGGTGACTCCCTAGGACTGCGCGAGCTCAGTGCCTCCGTCACAACGGGAATTTCGCCGCCGCACCAATGTGGGGGTATTTCTCCATGCGCCGAAACCTACCTGCGCTTTTGTAGGTCGCTCGCCGCCGTACGCAGAAGCCAGAGGCCAACCGGTACACCAACGTCGACTATCTACGAGAACAAAACGGGCAACGGGCCCCGCCCGTGCCCCCCATGCTACGTGACCAACTTCATAGCTGTCTTTTTCAATGCCTGATGCGCAACTTTCACGGCACAGGGAAGCCAGCGATAGCGAACAGTTCCCAGCTGGGAACTGCCCTGTGTCCATTTGCTCGAATTCTCCGAATCGGGCATACCTCCAGTAACGGAAAAACCGCGTAATTCGAAAAGTTGGCGTAGTTGGCGTGGCGTTAACAGCTTGTTAACCACAGTCGCTATCAATAGGCGCTGGGTGCAAGAGGAGAATCTGGGTGACGCGGCATCTAAGTAGCCTTCAGTTCATGAATACCTTTTCGACGAAACTCGAGAAGGCACTCAACAATCTTTCGCTGGCTCAGTATCCTCCTGATGCGATTCGTACGATGCGCAAATTCACTTCGACGGAAGTGGCAGCATTGTTAGGAGTGACCGAATCTTACATAAGGCAGGTCTCCTTGAAAGGGCAGGGACCTGAGCCAGAGACAACGACCACCGGAAAGCGCCTATATTCTGTGGAGCAGGTGCTGGACCTTCGGATGCACCTGGCGGAAAAGGCACGGAAGAAATGGATCAATCCTCGTCGTGTTAAAGGCGAGGATTGCCAGATCATCGCGATCACGAACTTCAAAGGTGGATCGTCCAAGACAGCGACCACTATTCACTTGGGTCATTGGTTGGCACTACGTGGATATCGCGTTCTAGCAGTCGACATGGATCCCCAGGCGTCGTTAACAAGTCTGCAAGGAGCGTTACCCGGATTTGACTACCGAGAAGGTGACACCCTTTACTCAGCGATACGGTTTGATGATCCGGTGCCAACGGAAAAGATTATTCATCAGACGCATATCATCGGATTCGACGTCATCTGCGCCGGTCTTGAGCTGACAGAATTCGAAACGGCCGTTACCCTTGAGATGCGCAAGAGCGGTGGAACCAGTTTTCTGCTTCGAGTGTCACAGGCCCTCGAACAGATCGTCGATAGCTACGACATCGTTCTTCTCGACTGTGCGCCGTCACTCAATTTCCTGACACTTTCGTCGCTCACTGCCGCTACCGGAGTCCTAATCCCAGTTCCAGCGCACATGCTCGATGTCGACTCCACAGGGAAGTTTTTGGAGCTGGCCGCATCTTATATGCAAATCCTGGATGAGGCTGGTGCAGGCGCACGTTGGGATTTCGCCAAATTCCTCATCACAAAGTTTGAGGCCAACGACCACCCGCAAGCCAACATGCAGGCCCTAATGCGCCAAGTGTTTGGCGAGGATTTACTACTGAATTCAGTCTCCAAATCCACTGCGGTTGCGGACGCTCTCACTTGGAAGCAGAGCCTCTATGAAGTGCAACGATCGAGGTTTTCGGCACCTAAAACTTATGATCGTGCAATCGAATCGATCAATGCCGCGAACGCGGAAATAGAAAGCCTCATCACAATGGCATGGAGGCGTGAACAGTGAGCCGTAAAGATTCTAAGGGCATGTTTGCTGCTGTATTGGGGCAACTCGGGGAGGACAATTCGGAGGAGGGCGTCGGCCGCCGCACGTCATCGCCGCACCTGATGAAGGTGGCGGCTGGTGTTCGCCAAATGCAAGAGCGTAGCGATATCGCCGACAAGTTACTGAAGTCAGGCGAACAGATCATTGAACTCGATCCCGACAAAATACGGCCGTCGTCTATCACCGATCGATATGATGACGCCTACGAAATTTCCGCCATTGCTGAGATCACTGAATCCATGCGGGAGCGCGGTCAAATTGTGCCTGGATTGGTTCGGCCAGTACGAGGCAAGGATGGCGAGTTTCAAATCGTCTATGGTCGCAGAAGATTAGCGGCAGCTAAGCAGCTTGGGATCGGATTCAAAGCGGCCGTCCGCGAGTTAACTGATGAACAAGCAGTCATTTTCCAAGGCGAAGAAAACACCGCTCGAGAGGATCTTTCATACATTGAAAAGTGCGCTTTTGCGCTTGCGCAGCAGGAAGCGGGATACAAACGGGACACCATCTGCGCTTCGCTGTCGACAGGAAAATCGCATGTCTCCGAGATGATCAAAATCGCCTCATCGGTCGACAAGGAGATACTGCAATCGATTGGTAAAGCTCCCGGGATTGGTCGAGGACGATGGCAGGAATTCTCGAACCGCTATTCCATAGACGGCTCACTCGCAAAAGCTTTCGATCTTATTCGCAAAAACAAATTCCGCGAGGCAACGTCCGACGACAGATTCATTATTCTGCTTGAGACGCTTCCATCGGATCATAATGCGATCAAAGAACCTGCGGGTCCGGCCAAGCCATCAAAGCCCAAGATTGCTATGAAATCCTGGGCTGCTCCAGACAAAACAGTCAGCGTCAGCCTCAAAGACAACGGAAAAACTACCATGATTGCCGTGGGAGAGGCTGAAGGATCGCGTTTCGCAGCGTTTATCGCCGGACAACTGGACGACCTGTTTGAGGCCTTTCGGAAGTCCATCACGAAACAAGGAGTCTGAAACCGCAAAAGAAAAAGGCCCCCGAACGGCAAGCCGTGGAAGCCTCTCTCTGAACTAAGCACTCTGAGAATCGCATCTCCACGAATCACTGTCAAGAGTCATTGGCGTCGTTTTGGCGAGCAGGTTTCTTTTGCCTAATCGAGGGTGAAAGAAAATGGGGACGAATATTGCAACGACGCCCTTTGGGCGGCGACCGATGACGCTTGGCATGATTTCAAGCCAAGTCACCGCAAGGGCGGTGCCGAAGGACGCGACCGTCCACAAATGGCATGTCTTCCAAGATATCAAGGACGCCAGGATCGCTCTGGGCGCCACCGATCGCGCTCTGGCTATTCTCGATGCGCTGTTGTCGTTCCATCCGGACACGGCGCTTTATGGCGACAGCGAACTGGTTGTATGGCCATCCAACGAGCAGCTGATCCGCCGCGCCAACGGAATGCCCCCAACGACGTTACGGCGGCACCTGGCCGTTCTGGTCGAGTGCGGCTTGATCATCCGTCGGGACAGCCCAAACGGCAAGCGCTTCGCCCGGAAGGGTCAGGGGGGCGAGATCGAGCAGGCCTATGGCTTTGACATCTCGCCGATCGTGGCGCGCGCTGAGGAGTTCAAGGATCTTGCGGATGCGGTCAGATCTGAGAAGAAGGCATTTCGTCTCGTTAAGGAGCGGCTTACCATATGCCGACGTGATATCGTCAAGATGATCGACACCGGCATTGAGGAAGGCGTGCCGGCGAACTGGGGCAGGGTTCAGCAGGCCTACCAGGCGATTGTTGGTCAGATACCACGCACTGCACCTAGGCGGACTCTCGAGGGGATTGCCGAAGAACTTGAAGGCCTTTGGGCTGAAGTGCGTGAAGCATTGGAATCATTTGTAAAAACACAGAAAGTGGACGCCAATGAGTCCCAAGATGGGCGCCACATACAGAATTCAAAACCAGACTCTAAATTTGAATCTGAAAGCCGCTCAGGAAATAAAGATGAAGCGGGCGGCAACGTTGCGGACACCGACAACGTACGGAGCCTACCGAAACGCGAACTGCCGCTAGGGATCGTGCTGGATGCCTGCCCGAACATGCTTTGGCTGGTGAAGGGCGGCGGCGGAATCCGCAACTGGCGTGAATTTCTGGCCGCGGCCGAGGTTGCCCGGCCGTCCATGGGCGTTAGCCCGAGCGCCTGGGAGGAAGCGCGAACGGCAATGGGTGAGCAGCAGGCGGCGATTACCGTTGCCGCGATCTACCAGCGGCAGGACCAGATCAACAGCGCCGGCGGCTATTTGCGCAGCCTGACAGATAGAGCAAAGGTCGGAAAGTTCTCGGTCTGGCCGATGGTGATGGCCTTGTTGCGGGCCAAACTTGACGCGTCGAAGACGACCGGAACCGGAGCTGAAGCCGCTGCCGTCGATTTGGAGGCGGCAGGCAAGGTTGTGCGCACCGAATCCCGGCTGGAAATCAGCGATGCGTTGCGCCGCAGCCTCGACAAGCCAGGGCGCGGATCATGATCAGCCGGGCGGGTTTCGATCCGTGGACGTTGGCTGCAGCGCTTGTCGGGACGAGCGTCTTATGAGAGCATTGAGGCATGAAAAACGAACACGACCGGGAACCGACGCCCGATGAAACCGCCGGAATGGTGTGGTGGAACTCACTTGCCGAATCCGATCGTGCGGCTTGGCTGGCGCGGGCCGGCAGCGCTGTTCCAGCTGATGCCTGGGCCGCGTACAAGCGGCTCGGGAATGTTGAACGTCAGCCACGGACCGTAAACTGAGGACTGTTCTGCAGCGGGATGACGGTTAGCTCGCGGGTAGTTCGGCGACGAGTCCAACCCGGCGGGCTCGATCGAGCAGATTCTTGACTGATGAGGCAGACCATTTTGCGCTTCCTCGTGGGGTTCGCTCATGCAGGCGCTCGAGCTGGCCAGCGATGTCTCGGAGCGACAGGTCTGGGTTAGACTGCGAAATCCCTGCCACAAGAGTCATCAGACGATCTTCGGGAGGCAGAGGAGACGCCCGCGTTAACAGTGTGGATTCGGCTAGGTGCTCGGTGACGAGCCACCTCACTGCCCGCCGCAGTCGTTGAGGCGTCCAGTCGAGGCCGCGCTGCTTCAGGACCCGGGCGATGTCGTCCCAGTTATGGTCTGGTCGCATCCGGCGGACCGTCGGAAGCCACTGGTTCATAGTTGATTGTAGCCGTCGGCCATAGGATGCCTTTTGCACCGCGGTCATCTTTGCCAGGGCTTCGGGCCTGCGTTCCCGGATACCAGGATTGCCTGGCAGTCGCCCCTTCGATCGCGCAGCGATGATGCCGGCCTTTGTCCGCTCCGAAATAAGCGCACGCTCGAGCTGGGCAACGGCACCGAGTACCTGTAGCGAAAACATGCCCTGTGGCGTCGACGTGTCGATTGGATCTCGCAGAGATCGGAAATGCGCGCCCTTCTCAGTCAGATCCTCGATCACCTGAAGAAGATGGCTGACCGAGCGCGCAAGGCGATCGAGACGCACGACGACCAGGACATCGCCGGCGCCGATGTCGCTCATCAACCGCAGTAGGGCCGGGCGAGCTCTCGACGCACCGGATCCATGTTCCTGAACGACGACGTCACAACCGGCCGATCGCAGCTCAATCTCCTGCGCTTCCGTCGCTTGTTCGTCCGTCGACACGCGCGCGTAGCCGACTTGCCGGCCTCTTGGTCGTCCGGAGCGTCGATCTTGCGCTTCGCGGGCCATTTGCGGCGTCTCTCAGCATGGGAAAGAGGCGTTTGTACAAACACCGAAGATATCAACAAACGATCGGTTGTAAACGTCTTTAGGCGGCCTTTGCATCGGCCCTACGGCCTCGGTGAGCTCTGAAAAGCACCGTTTTTCAGGCTCCTGAGAGCCCGAGGGCGTGGTGCTGTACAGTCCCGATATGAGGTCATTATCGATAGTGATTTTTGTCCCTGAAGAAACACGATATAAGTCCAGTGAAAGCCTCACTAGCTTGACCAATGCGAATCAGCCATCATGAAAACAATGGCTTACACGCTCGACAAACTGCCCCTGGAAACCCTGATCGGGCCGGTTTTCCGCGCGACCGAGGTTTTGGTCCGCCTCGACGAGCGGGTCGCCCGCTCTCCCGTCCGCGACGGCTTTGTCGAGCGCCAGCATTTTGCCGACGCGGCTTCCGCGCTCTGGCTCGAGGGCGAACTCGTCCACCTCGAGGACCTCGTGCTGCACGACGCCCACATGGACATCCGCACACCGACCCACGAACTCACCCGCGCACATGCGGTGCCACCGGCGGATTTTTGCGCAGAAGCCGGACTGGGCGCTCAGCCGCGACGGTTTTTTGGCGCTGACCGGCCGCGGCGGCGCGACGCCGGCATCGGGGCCAAAAAGCCGGGACGGGGAGGGCGCCGACCCCGTTGAAGCCGGCGGTCGGGATGACGCTGAGGACGACCTGCTGGCCGAAGAATTTGCCGAGATCGATCCCGTCCTGGCGCGCTCGTCAAAGATTCTCGGCGGCGCCGACGTACCTGGTCGAAAGGAGGAAACGTCACGACGTGACCGGCCGGAGCCGCAAAACGGCCTGATCTACGATCTCGACTGGAATGAAGAAGAACGGCTGGCCGAATGGCAGGCCGTGCTCGCCGACACGCGGGAGTGGCCGTCCGTCCTGCGCGCTGCGGTCCTGCTCGAAGCCTGGTCTGACATCGAGGTGCTGCAGCATGCCGCCTGGCTCGGGCCGCTGCTCGTGGCTGCACTGCTGCGACAGGAAGGACTCGCCGCCCACCATCTCGCCAGCCTGCATCTCGGCGCGAAAAACATTCCGCGCGAGCGGAGGCGGGCGCGCAGTCGCGGCGATCGGCTGCTCGCCTTGCTCGATGCCATTCACGACGCAGCAGTGGCTGGCCTGAAGGAACACGATCGGCTGGTGCTGGCAAAAAGCCAGATGGAGCGGCGGCTCAAACAACGGCGCGCCAGCTCGAAACTGCCCGACCTGGTCGAGCTGGTACTCTCGCGGCCGCTCGTCTCCACCGGCATGATCCAGGAGCGGCTAAAGGTGACAAAACAGGGGGCGCTCAACCTGGTCGGCGAGCTTGGCCTGCGCGAGATGACGGGGAGGGGAAGGTTTCGGGCATGGGGAATTGTTTAGTCCGCAGCCATTTGCTACCAACTTTACGAAATTATCGAACTTGACGAACTTGCGATCAGCAACCATATTGGTGACAGCAGGAGGTTGTCACCATGGCCGCTCCAAAACGCAGCAATCATAGCGGGACCGGATCCCATTCGGCAGTCGCCGCCTTGAGTTTCACCGCGAAGCTGCCGGCACAGGCAGACTTCAAGAAGGTGTTGCTCGAACGCTATCAGGAAGCGATCGCACGCAGCCGCAAGATCGGCCATCGCGTATCGTTCCGGGTAGAGGTCGATCCAACGGCTGGTGCGCAGACGATCACGCCGGTCGAGGAACAACCGATCGCTTCAGACGATACTTTTCCCGTCGAGGACACGGGCAAGCCGGATGCCGAACTCGAGGCGGCGCTTGCCGAAGCGCGCGCGCGTGGCCGCAAGCGGGTCGCCGAAATTGTCGCCGGCGAGGACATGCTGAGCGCAGATGCCTTTGCCAAGCTGCTCGGCACCTCGCGCGTGACGGTCAACGCCAGGCGGCAAAGCGGACAGGTGCTCGGGATCGATGGCGCCAAACGCGGCTTCCGCTTTCCTATCTGGCAACTCGACAAGGACGGTCGTCCCTTCGGCGCATTGCCGGCGCTGCATGCCATGTTGGGCAACAGTGCTTGGGCCGTCTATCGGTTTCTGGTTTCGCGCCACGGCGTCCTCGATGGGCGGACGGGCCTTCGAGCCCTTCAGCAAGGCGACGATGCCGCGGTGTTGGCCGTAGCGGAAGGCATGGCCAGGGGCGATTTCGACTGAATGCCCGGCCTTCCACCTCCACCCGATTTCGCGCGCGCAAAGCTCGAAATCGAGACCATATCGCCGGGACGGACATTTGGCCGGATCTACTGGAGCACCTATCCCGATCCGTTGGGGTGGGGGAAGTCGCCGAGCCGGTTCAGCGATCCTCGACGCCGTCTTTACGCTAACCGGTTTGGCGTTCTTTACCTCGGCGACTCCCTGAAGGTCTGTTTCCTCGAGGCGGTACTCCGCGACCGCCGCGAAGGGCTTGTTGACGATCTTCCGGTCGATGAGACTGAGCTGACGCAGCGGCGCTTTGCGGAGATCTCGACCACAGCAGACCTGCGCCTGGTCGACCTCAGAGGCGACAATGCCGTTCGGATGGGTGTGCCGACCGACGTCGTTCGGGCACAGCGCCAGAACCTGGCACGCCGGTGGTCACTGGCGTTTCACGAGCACCCATCTGAGCCCGACGGGATCATCTATCCCTCGCGCCTCAATGAGGCGACCAATCTTGCCATTTACGATCGCGCGGTACCGAAGCTTCAGGCGAAGCGTGTTGTGACCCTTCTCGGCGCGCCAGGGCTGGCTCAGGTTCTGGAAGATTTCCGGGTGGGATTGGTGTGAAGATTTATCTCGTATCCGTATCGCTTGTCAAAGACGCTGTAGTGCCAGAAACGTCCACTAAGCCGGAGCAACGCAACGACCGGTGTGGGGCCGCAAATTTGCCTATTGCCTCAGCGCCGGGGGATGCCCGCTTACGGTGCCACGGACGAGAGCCTCGTTTAGATCGCGCAGCGAGGTCGTCTGCCTAGTTCGACGCTCCTATCTCCCATCGGAGCTCGATCCCGCCAAGCCCTTGGGCGGCGGTTGGGTTCATCGTGCCGGCGCTGACCGTCTCCGGGGCGTTGAGCTCGACCTGCATGATCCTGGGGGTCGAACACATAGATGCGATCCGCAGCAGCTGCACAATGGTCAAAGCACCGACGGCTGCCCCAACGAACGGCACGGCGGCGCTGGCCTCGGCAAGGCTAAAGGTGCCGCAGCCGTCATATTTCCTCGCGTGCTCGCGATAGGCGGGCGTTTCAAGGATGACGTCGATGTTCTTGGGTTTCGCGGCATGAGCCCATAGCCCTTCGGTGTCGGCCCCCTTTGGCACCACTCGAATCTGGCCGATCTCGAAGTCGAAGGCGCCGTGCCCGACACCGGCATCGATCATGAAGCTGTGGCCCGCTTTGGCGATCGCCAGCCGCGCCGTTGGCTCATCAAGGCTGGTTAGTACCACCGGTGGGTCATTGTTCGTCGGCTGCAAATCGCCATAGTTCCGGCGCTCAAGCAACGAGGTGGTCCATCCTGCGGCTTCAAGCCACCGCGCAGCCACCCGGGTCTTCTTGTTCTCCTTCTCGAAGTCGAGCAACTGCGTCACGAGGCCCGTGCCGACGTTTTCTTCGCCGACAGTCTGATCGTCCTGAAGGATTGCATGCGTACCCGCGGCGGGAAGAAAGGCTAGGCTCCACAAGAAGCCCTGACCGACATGCCCCAGTCCCACCAGCCAAAGCGAGCGGGGAAGTATGAGTGCCGTCGGCGGCTGCTCGGGTTCGCCTCCCTGCGACCAAGGCTGCCAGAGCGAGATCACGGAACGGCGATTGACTGAATGACGGCGCCCAATCGCGTTAGCAAAAACCTCGCGCACGGCGAGCGCTCCAGCAAATACCCCCGCCAATGGGTTGCCGAATTTCCCGCAAGGATCGTCATCCCAGCCGGGGATCACACCAGCGCTCCAGCCGTCCCACCAGCATCGCACGAAGGCCCCGGCTGGAGGGGAGTCGCCGACTGCAACAATGTGCGTCACGCTCGACGGCAGCAACGCGGAGACCTGGGCTCCGCAAGCCTCTGCGACCGCAAAGAGATCGTTCCCGAGGGCCAGCCTGGCCTCGAGGGCAATATCGTGCGGGCAGACAAGCGTGGCCTTGCCGAAGCTCTTCACGGCGGTGTTGAGAGCGGTGACTACAGCGGCCTGTGCCGCGGCGGAGGCGATCCCGCCACTGTTGGTAACTACGGCAACGTGCACGGCATCCAGCGCGGCCGCCGCCTGGTCGAAGTCGCGCTCGCTACCCGCGGCATCGGTGATTACCTTGGCGATGCGCGAGCGGCGGAGATCGGGGATCATTTCGGCCTCCTGAGCTCGAGCAGCGATGCAGCGGCATGGGAGTGGTCGACCCACTTGCCGTTACCCAAATACTCATACTGGCCAATGCCGCCGGGGATCACCGAACCGGCAGCGAAATCGGGAAGAATAAACGCGAAGTGACCACCGCGTGGCATGACCGGGTCCGCCTGGTCGGAAGCACTTTGCCCATAGTGAAATGGGTGGACGTGCACGTCCGCGACGACGCGGTATCGACGCTCGCGGCAGATCTGCCACAGGCGCGGCAGCTTATTGCCGTCGAAATGGACGATACCGCTATCGAGGGCGTGCGGATCGAGATCGTCGTAGTAGACGAACGCACGGATGATCTTGGGTCCCTTGTCGCGGGTCTCGCCGATGAGGAAGGCGCCGCTTTCTCGTCTCCCGCCAAGCGTCCGGAGCTTCAGTTCCGAAGCTCCCGCCAACCATACGGCCTCTTCGCAGACAATGCGGGGCTTAGGCCGCCCTAGCAGCCAGCCAAAGAGCCTGTTCAGAAACGAGGGCATAGAGCTGCTCCATGATGAAGGTGATTGCCCGGTTCCGGTGCCAGGCTTCGTCGGGACGCTTCCGCCACCAGTCATTGTGCTGGGCCGCGCCGCGGTTCCAGGCGCGGTAAATGCCGCCGTCGCTGTTGCCGTCGCCCCAGGCTTTGAGCGCTTCGACGAAGCCCGGGGCGCCTGCACTGGGTGCTGCGGGGCGAGTGCCGTGTTGCGGATCGTCCGCATAGGTCCAACGCTCGACATAAGGGCCAGGATCAGGGAAACCCGTGCACTCAAGACGGAAGTCGTGGGTGAAGATCTCGGCCTGACCAGTCATGACCCGGATGCGCACGACGAGGTAGGGCCAGGCAACCGCGAGAATCTCCCAACGGCCCTCGTCGACGCCCACGAGGAAACGAACCGAGTTCAACTGGTTGATCAGGGTCTTCTGTGCAGGCGTGATCTCGACCTCAGCCATTGGTGAAGTCCTTGAGGGTCAGGTCGAGCGTCAGCGAGCAGCCGGGGTGCTTGATGTAGATGCCGAGCATCGCGTCCTTGGGCAGGGGCTGATCGGCGTCCGGCAGCATCAGATTGGCCTTCGCCGCGGTATTGTCGTCAAGGTTGAAGCCACGCTTGCTGACCGCCCACTGCAGAACGCGCAGGATGGTGACCGCTGGCGAGAACTCCCGGCTCTTGGTGTCGCCGTCGTAGTTGACCTGAACGGCTACACGGCGGCAGCGGTGAACCAGGATCGAGATGGCGCGGCGATCGCCGATGCCCGTCAGCGTCTCCTCGTTGTCGCGCTCGAACAAATGGGCTTTTTCGAAACCCGGCTTGCCATGAGCGGCACGCAGGATGGCATCCAGATCACCGGCTTCAATTTCGAGGTCCAAGTGCTCCTGCAAGTCCTCGAACTCAAGTTCGACACGGACCCTGTGGCGATCGTCAGAGCCACCTTCGTTGTTGGTAGTCATTGCAATTCTCCGCAGCGCCCCGGAATCCTTGCACGGGAAGGGCGGAGCAAAATCCCTTGGTCCCGGCACTTCTGCGTGTTATTCCCACTTCTGGGAACGTTGATTCTGATATGGCACGGCACGACGTCGAGCGCAACAGTCGTCCCACATTTGGGAACCTTTTTTGCGATGGAGCCGCGATTGCCATGAGGCTGATGGGGATATCGAGGTTGCACGAACTTGCGCGTCGTGCCCGGGACGGCCTTGATGGAGCCGTACCGGCACTGGTTGCCGAGCTCGAGGCAGGGTCCTGGTGCTCGATGGATCAAATCGCTGAGTTCTACCCGTCAGCCGTCATCGACGGCATCAAGGTCCGAATCCTACTCGACGGTGGCTATCGGATCGATCTGCTCGCTGACTGCGAGGCGCAGATGGTTCTCATTGAATATGCGGGCGCGACTATGGGGCACGCGCTACGGGCAAAACAGGGAGCAAGGTGACATGACGGTTCGACCTATACGTACGCATGAGGACCACCAATCGGCACTCAAACGTGCCGCGGCGCTGTTCGGGCGTAAGAGCCCAAAGGATCGCGACGAGCTCGAAGTGCTGCAAGCCGTCATCGAACGATGGGAGCGATCACAGCATCCCGTCGAGGCAGCCACGCCTGCTCAGGCGATCAAGTTTCGCATGGCACAGACAGGACTGTCACAACGCGATCTGTTCGCATATCTCGGAAGCAAATCTCGAGTATCCGAGATACTCAACGGCCAGCGACAGCCAACGGTTGATCAGATCAGAGCACTGCACCAGCACTTGGGCATTCCAGTTGCTTCGCTGATCGGCTCGTTCAAGCACGAGCCTGCGACGGGTGCCTCGAGCACCTCGATGGCGGCGGAGGGGAAGCTCCGGAAGCTTGGCGTGATGAAACCGAAAGAGAATCTCGCTGGCTTCTTATCGCGTTCGAAAGCTTCTACCCCTGCGGTCGCCATGTTGCGCAAGACCAGGACTGAACGTACCAATGCCAAGACGGATTTGGCTGCGCTAGAAGCGTGGTGTGCGACCGTATTGATGCGCGCTGAAAAAATCAAAATCAAGAAGAGGGATATAAGTGATCCGGAAAAAATTGCCAGACAACTTGCACAGATAAGCATTTTTCCTGACTGGAACGATCGTATTTTTTCTGAGCTACATCGAATTGGAATAATATTAGTTGTATTGGAACATATGCCAGGAACATTCCTCGACGGTGCTGCGATGTGCCGGGGAGACGGTGTTCCAGTGATAGCGCTGACCCTTCGCCACGATCGCTTGGACAATTTCTGGTTTACGCTGTTGCATGAGTTTTCTCACGTGGTTTGCCACTTGAGCTCTGATCGGCAGGTCATTCTGGACGATTTGGATGTGGCGAGTTCGGAAGCCATAGAAGCGGAGGCGGACTCGTTTGCACGGAACGCTCTTATACCTCCTGCCATATGGAAGCGGATCGACAAGGACAGCAGCACGGAGGAGGTGTTGGAAGCGGCTCAGAAAGCTGGCGTGCATCCTGCGATCTCCGCCGGCCGCTGGCGGTTCGAGCATTCGGACTATCGCCGCTTTTCCAAGCTGATCGGTCGGGGTGAGGTGAAGACCGCTCTTATGCGGGGCTAAGCCACGATGTCCTAATGGCACAACCACGACTGCAGCGGGTTCGCTTGGGATGTCGGCTAACGGGAAGCGGCAACGTTGGGTCAACGTCTGACATTGGGCCCGAAGTGGCGTTTCTGCCAGTAAGCGCTATGACTTGGAAGGTGCATTCCCGGCAATCGGTGATTTATGGCGGGCCACAGACGATAGTGATGATGACTAGGATCACGCCATAGCAGCATGACTGTTCGTTCAGCCGAACCGCTGTTTTGCGTAGTCCGTCACCGATGCGCCGGACAATTCCGTCGTCGCATTGCCACCGCGCACGAAAAACCGTTGCAAATTGCCGTCCTTGAGAAAAGCCGCTTTCGGCCCCTTCTCACAACGGATTGCTAGAACCCGTGCGCCATTTTCATCCTGAAAATGGGGGTGAATGTAGGGCAGGAAGACCTCACCAATCCGATCCTTGACCAAGTTGACGAGGTGCAGGCCGAGCTTATCCTCAGACTGGAATCCATCGGCATGAAGACCCAAGATTTCCCCATTGTCGGAGACGCCGATCAACAGCGTCCCTCCCTTGGCATTCAGGAATCCCGCGATCGTTTTAAGCGCGGATATTTGAATCTTGTCATCGACTTGCCCGGTATGGAGATTCATCCGCAGCGTCGACTTGAATTCCACCGCGCCCGTTTCGCCGCCCGTAATCAGATCAGCGATGGCGACCGGAGCGACAGTGCTGATGGGCGAGGACCCGACGGTCAGCAACTCCCAGGCCTGACGGATCACATCGGCCATCCGAACCCTGCGCTGCACCAGAAATTCGTGGTAGGGCAATTCCCACCACAAAGGCGGCAGGGCGTGCCAGCCATAGAGACGGTCACGTTCTTCGCCACTCATAGCGTGATCGAGCGGCGGCACATAATCTGCAGGCGGCTTCTTGCCGATCTTAATGTTCGCGGGCCATTCGACGGCGGCGAAATTGGCAATCTGATTGATTTGTTTCAGATCGACGATACCCGTCTCTTCCAGATAGCCGCGCGGGAAAAGGTGGTGCTGTTCGAGCGCAGCCTTGGTGCCCTTCACTGCCGGATCGACCATCGCGGAGATCTTAAGAGGGCTATAAAGCACATTAGCGTCCAGCTTGATCAGCGCGGCCTGATAGGCGAACAGCGACGGACTGCGGGACGCCGATGTGGCGAGTTGGCTTGGCAGGGTGATCGTCCAGTAATCGCCTGTCAGGGTCGTCGTGCAGAGTTCACGCAACCGCGCCAGAAACGCCGCGCCATCGGGCAGATCACGGATCAGCGACAAATCGCTCTCGAACCGTGTCTCGGGCGAGTTGGTGTATCGCCCCGTCAGCGTCGCCATGAAGAAGAATTCGGCGATGGTCTGGCGCATCAGCACACGATCGACGCCATAGTCGCGCAGTCCTATGAGATAGAGGACGTAGCTGAAGATGATCGTCGTCCCCGAGCTGATCATCTTCTCGCTGCGATAGCCCGCGAGCTTCAGCGCATCCATGAAGTGGTGCCAGTTGGCGAGGTTGAGCGCCGCCTTCTGGCCATCGCGCATTAGGGCGAACTGGGCGTCGCGACGTTGGGGATCGTCGAGCCCTGTCTTGGCGTCACGCCCCCGCAGGGCACTATAGACATTCTCCAGGCGAGCGCGCTTGAGCGACAGGCCGACAGTGGCGCGGATCATCTGATCGGGTGAAGGCTTGATGAAGTGATTGAACGGGGACGCCTGCCCATCCGAGGGTCGCGTCGCGGCCAGTGCGAAGGCTTCCAGCTCGGCGCGCCCTTCGTCCCAGAACACTGACATCAGCGTCATTATGAAATCGGCCTGATTGAGCGCCTTGCCCTTGCCGTTAATCCGCACAAACACTTCTGCGATCGTTTCCTCGTCAACGGTGGAGGAAAGGGTCAGTGCGACAAAGCTGTATTGCACAAGGTTGCGAAGGTGATCGATCGCTTCCTCGATCTTTTCGGCTTCGTCGTCGGATATCTCCCGAACGTCACGAAGCCGCTTCAGGAACTCCTTGCGATAGGCGCTCGGCTTGAAATCCGATTGCCATAGGATCGAGATATCCGGGATGAATGCCTTGTCTTTGCGGATCGCGGCGTCAGCGACATCGAAGCGGCCGGACAAGGGATTGAAGGCAATCTGGATGCGTTCCTTCTTGAAGTTGGCGCGCAACACCTCGACGCCCTTGACCACCGCATAGAGCGAGGTCAGCCGCTGCTGGCCATCCACGATCGCCAGCTTCGGGGCGGCTTGGGCGTTCTTGGTGCCGATTCCCTTCAACCCACCGTCGACGCCCGTTTCCCAGAACAGCAGGAAGCCTGCTGGGTAGCCCCGATAGAGCGAATCGAACAGATCACGGACGTTGACGTTCGGCCAGACAAACGGGCGCTGCAATTCGGGCAGGCCGATCTTGCCGAGGTCGATATCCTCGATCAGCGCCACTAACGGATAATTGCTTGTCTTAAACAGCGCCACCATCACCCCCATTACCTTGTCGAGCTGCATGGAATCAGCAGCGACGATCTTCAATCAGCTATAGTCCAAGAATCCGTATGACCTCTAGCTGCGTGTGCGAAAAGCCTGCAGCAGGTTTCGACGAGTGTTGAGCCAGCTGCTATTCCTCATAATCCCAATCTGGATCGAGTGTGTAGAAGCGGCTTGTGTATGGAAAGGACTGCACCTCGACGGAATCCACGACTGGTTCGCCGTTGAAGTTGCGATTAAATTTGACTGTCACTGGAAAGACAAGTGCGTCTTCTTGCTCGACTGTATGGACACCCAGGTCGACGTAGTCTCTATCGGCATAGTCAGGGGCAAAAAAGCGGACCGAAACCGAGATATTGATCTGAGCCGAGACGTTGATCGATATCGTGATGAATTCGTTGTCCGAATTCAGAACCTTCAGCTCGGCTGGATCCGCAACGCTCCAATGCTGTGGGACAGCGTCCACCTTTTCGATCTCATATTCGTGGGTTGCATCGCCTTCGATTTCGGGTGGTGAAGATTCGAAATACCAATCCATTTCGCCTTCGATAGCCTCATACATCGCTGGAGCTTGGCCGTTTTGGAGCAGCAGCAGGACTTGGCTGGCAATCTCGTGCGCGACGTGAGGGCTAAAGAGGTCCAGAGCCGTGCTCAGATCTTTCACGCATATCAGTCTCTCAGATTCATCGGCAAAGGCCTGCCATCCCCGGTCATTGCTAACGACCAAGACTTTCGTGTTGTGGACCGCCGCCCAAGAATGCAAGCTCATCACGGTCAGGGCGTCGGGAAACTCTGACTTCTTATTTGCGGTTTCTCCGAAGGGTGGCGTTGATGAGAAATATCGGCCAATCAAAGCCGAAACATCGACGTTCCCATTGAGTGGCACCACCTGGACCGCCTTGAGCTCGGCAAACTGGCCGTAGAACTCACTCGCAAAGGCGGCCGGTTCCTGGATTAATCCCGTCATATTCAAAATGGCTTGTTTGTCGATGGAGCGCCGCCAACCTTTCGAACTCTCGCGGATTGCATTTATAAGTTTTTGCTTAGAGTCCGAGGCCGCCTTGTTGATGTGGGCTTTCACCTCGCCAATGATCACTTCCGACAACAGAAACGCGACGTTAGTCGCCTTGAATTGCTCCAAACCTTCGAAGGCCTTTGCGTCCAGGTTGCACGCGTGTCTGTCGAATGCCGTCGTGTCCAACGAGATCGCGCCAATGCGTCCATGGACGATATCATCCTTGATCACTTCTTCATCGAAAACGGGCATCTATTTTCCTTCGGGTTTTGCCTTCATGGCGTCCCAAGTTGAGGCCAGGATGGTAAGGGCGTCAGTCTTGTGAGCCGCGATGCAGCGTGCATTTCACAGATGAGCGCCACGCGGCTTAGTCGAGTAGCAGATTGCAATCGGACAGTAGCCTATATTGTGCGAGCAATTGGGCCGGCTCGCATCGGCAAGTCCCGCTCGATTAGTTGCTAAAAGGTCCTAACCACAGACACTTCGCCGTTCTCGATGAGAAGATCATAGTCGTTGGGCTGCCTGAACCCGGTCGGGAAGTCCTTGGGGATTGCCGAAACCGCGAGCCTGAAGCCCGATGCATCGAGCCAGCGGATGCGCCTTTCGGAGCGCACGGGAATGACCGCATAGCGCCTCGCCCGGCCATCAGTCCCGGCGAGGTCGGCGGTGATCGGCGTACGCCTCGCTGCAGCGGCTTCGGGGGGCCTCCGATCCTTAGACCATGCCAGTAATTTGCTCGGATCGATCTGGTCCTCGCCGCTCGGATCTTCGATCACTTCTTCAAGCCATGCGAGATATTGCCCGCGCATGCCTTCAGCTTCAGGCCGCGATTTCGCGATGCCGAGCGAGAGCGCAAAGGCGACAAACGGATCGAGCGTTCCCCAGCGCAGCAGCTCTTTTGCCCAAAATGCGTACCATGGAAGTCCGGTGACATCCTTCCAAGTGTCGATCGTAGGTGTATCGAACGGATCATCGGTGCCTTGCGACCACGCCCGCGCAACAACAGCGCCGATTGCAACGCCCAGGCGAAATTCGAAATTGTCCGAGGTGAAAATCTGCCAGGCGCGAAGATCTTTCGGCTCGGGCCCTGCAGCGCCCGGCACCGCCATCCACCAGCTGAGCACTTCGTGCCAGTTGGCGTAGAGAGTGCGGCCCATTTCTGTGTCGCGGATAGAAAAGCCATAACCACCATCATCGGCAACCGCTTCCCCGAGCGCGATAAAGACCGCAAGGCGCGCTTGTGGGCGCATCGTGCCGTAGTCTACAGTCTGCTGTAGGCTCGAGAATGGTCCGTGCGACCAGATCGAAGCGTCTGCCGACGTGGGGGGCGTAGCCGTAGTCGTAGAGACGCTTTCGCTCTCCCGCATCAGGATAGATCGTCTCCACCATCCCCCGCCCTCGCTTGATAAAGGCCTTCTCCATCCATTCTTCGGTCGCTAGCGCGGCTTGCGTGAATGTTTTTTGCCAAAGTTGCGCGAGCATTGCCTCGCTATTGGCCGGGGTTGCTGTGACCGCACTTATCGCCTCAGTCTCCTCGACGGACGCCAGGATCATCGTGTCGAGTTCGTCGAGTCGATCGGCAAGCCGCGCCGCAGGCGTCGCGCGCGCCTGGCCGGCATCGGCTGAAACGGTCGCAGGCGCAGTCACTTCCAGCCAGCGAAGGAAATCTTCGTTGTCGTTGACACCAGGCAGACGCAGAGCCTGTTGCCGAATAGCGCGGAGCAAGACAGCAAGCGGACTTTTTGTATTTCCATCGCCCGCGGCGTCCGCCCTCAGTCTTGCGATGAGGCTGTCGTACTCATTGCGCCGTTCGCGCACTTGCCTTCGATGCGTGCCAAGTTGCCCTGCAGCTGTCGTGGATGGTGCTATCGGAAGAGCGACGAGCGTAAGCCCTTCCATTCCTTTCGCGGCGCCAGGCCGGCCGGCCCGGCCTGAGAGATTGCGGAACTCCGCCGCCGACATCGGATACTCGGTCGGGGTTTGCGTCGCGACGTCAAATATTGTTCGCTTCAGGACGGGAAGGAAAATCATGTCGAAGGGCAGGTTGACGCCTTCGGTGAGAGTTGCTGTTGCGACAGTGATCGGGCAGATGGAGCGGTCGATGAGAGCTACCATCAGCCGCCGTAGCCGCTGCGGCATCTGGCCATGATTGGTTGCAATGCCGCGGTCAAGAAGGCGGAGTTCGTGGGAGTTCTCGCCGCAATAATCGATGCAGACCGTGCGCGCGTCGGCAAAGAGCGCCGCATCATCGCCCTCTGAAGGAGGGACGAAAGTCGGGATGTCCTCCCAACCCGCCAAATCGAACGCCTCGGCGTACCAGCCCATCGTCTGTTCGGGACGCTGCGAGATCGAGATTAGGATGCGACGGTCGTCACCTGCGAGGTGCAGCGCCGTCCACAGAATGCTATTCTGCGTAAAATGATTGAGGCTATTGCGGATGCCTGAAAGCGGCTCCGGCATTGGATCAATCTTAAGCGGAATATAAACGTCACCGCGGCCCCGCACGCCGAGCCGATGGTCGTTGACCCGGTGCAACTCGATGCGGGGCGATCCCTTGCTCACCTCGAGCACGCCGATAGCCTGGCGAGTACTGCGATAGTTCGACCCGACCGGCTGCGCGTCGGGATCAGATTCTATCCAGCGGGCAACGGGTGCAGCCGCGCCCCCTGCAACTGCAGTCAGCGCAATGCGGACGATGTTCGGTTTGCGCAGCAGCAGGCGAGAGATAAAGCTTTCGAGCCGGATCGCCCGATTCATATGTTCGGCAAGGGCATTGCGCTCGCGCTCATTGTCTTCAAGAACGACCTGATGGGCCTCATCTACGATGAGTAATTTGAGGCGCGCTAGCAGCATCGGGCCCAGATAGCGCATGAGGGCATCGGCCTTCTCAACCGTCGCGATGAGAACAGTCGGTGAGTCGGACGTCAGCCATGCATCGGTGATTCCCCAGTCGGAACCGCCGTAGAGCCCAGTCACCACGAAGTCGCGACTCAGCTCGCCAGTGAGTTTCGCTTCGACTTCGCCCGCAAGTGCGCGCGATGGCACGATATAGAGCCCAAGCGGTGCAAGGCCCTCCTGATCGTCTCGCAGGATTAGCAGCTCCTTGAGGATCGCTAGATTGGCGACAAGCGTTTTGCCCGAGCCCGTCGGCGTGCAAAGGGCGAAGGACGAGTTGTTGAGGAGCCGTTCTATACCCTGCTTTTGCGACTGCCATAGAATGCCCCGACCACGAGCATACTGCCGCCTTGCAAACTGGTTTACATCCAGCAGTCTTTCGGGATTGAGCAAGCCCAGTTGCCGCAAGGGTTCGTAGATCGTGGACGTGCCGAACCGTTCGCAGGCAGAGCGCAGAAAGAACGCGAGCAGCGCAACATCATCGGGCGAGGTTCGAACGAGAAGGCGCTCGACATCTCGCAAACGATCGAGTGCAACCGAGAACCTTGCGGTATCGCCCCGCCGCAATGTCTGCGCTGCAAGGCCGATACAGCGAACAAGCTCGATGGTGCCGAACCATGTGACGCTTTCTTCGGTACCTTCACCGAAGAACTTCTCGTCAACGCCTCGCAGCGTCAGGTCGCGGTTATCGTTCCAGAACCCCGCAACGCGGCGGAGCACGGCGTCGAAATCGGCCTTCAGAAAATCGGCAAAGAGCCGCGATCCCCGGTCGTCTGGGACGACTTGACGAAGCAGTCCCGAGGCCATCGCCGGCAGGCCACCAAGCTGGTAGCAACCAGCAGCAAACAAAGCGGTCGGAATTTCTTCGCCGATCTTGTCTCTCGCTCGTGCGAGCCATTCCAGCAACTCGCCGGCCCTTCGGAACGCGAGTGTCGCTTCCTCGGGACTTCCCTCGCCGACGGTCGAAAGCACCTTGCCAGCGCGGATCAGGAACCGCGCCTGCTGGAGGATCGTGTTGGAATCGTTCTCGCTCCATTGAATTGTCTCAACATCCCAATCCGTTTGCAGGCACCGGACAAATGATCTCGCCTGCAAAGCACTGAGCGTCCTTTCCTGAGCAAGGTCGTTCTGGATGGCGCGGGCAAGGTCGAGCCGGTCCTGATCGAACTCAGGCAAGAGCAGCCTCCTCTGCCCAGAGGCCTGCATAGATCGCGTTGATCAAACCGTCGCCGTCCGCGATGAGCAATTCGACTACTTGAAGGTCGCGGCCAGCCTTATACTCATCCGGCACAGTCTCCCAGGGGAGGAGCGCCTGACCGGGGCTTCGGCTGGCGGCGGGGCCGCCGGCGAGAAGGATCATATCGGTGCGCTCGACGGGATCGGGATTGCGCCGCGCAAGGATGCGATCGAGCGAGGCAATAACCTTGGCGAACTTATCGGGCTCGCATTCCTCCAGGATGGCGTGGAGTTGCTCCAGGCCGAGCGGCACGGGAAGCGCCCGATTGACCTCATACCAAACACCCTTGCCATTGTGGATTCTCTTGGTCTTGTCAGCCGGATCGTCAATCTTCTCGCCGAGCATGACGGTGTTCACGACCGATGGGGACCAAATCCCGCGCCACTTGGCCTCGCCCGCAATGAAGCGCGTGACGTTGTCTTCTTCATCGACCACAATCGCGATGAAATCGTCGCCTTTGCGCCCAAGGACCTCGCGTGTGCGGGTCGGGTCTCGGCTGAGAGTGTAGATATATTGACCTGCGTCCTCATGATTACGGAAGAGGAAGACGGGGATCAGGTATTCGTGCTTGCCAACGAAGTCGTAGGTCTCCGACATCATCCCCGACATCACCTCGCCGAAGAGACCTTTACGAGCGGTCAAAGGCAGTGACGCAGGATATTGGGCGTCGCAGCCGGCATCGCTCGCGTCCGGATGGAGGTTGATGCGAGCGAGCTTGTGAAAGCATCCCCTCGCGTCCAGATGGGCCGATTCAAAATAAGGGACAAAATCTCTTTGGAGTTTGGCGTCTGACGGCTGCCTCTCTTCAAGAAGCAAGTGACCGTAGTTTCCGAACTCGCTCGGATATTCGCTCAGCCAAGCATTAAGCGCTTTTTTGGGAGAAGGTGCGGTATGCATAAGGCCTGTTCTTATATGACGTTTTTTGCAATTTAAGCAAAGCACTAGAGTTACGCTACTGCACTATCCCGTTATACAAGAAAATCTGGATACTGGCAGCCGTTGGAGTTTCTTCTTCGATAGGCACAAATCGGCACGACCGCGACGTCTTGGATGTTTACCCGCAACATCAGTTTTTGGCATTTCGCTACGCCTTCGGCAACGGCCGAGACGAGGCGCAAAGCGGGACTCGCCGCTTTTGGTCGCGATCGACTTGGTTTGCGCGTCACATCGCTAGACGTTGTAAAGCACGCCGACGATTTTCCGAGCGCCAACGACCGATGGAACCCCGCATCCCGCCTTTCCAACAGAAAGGACCTGAGACGATCCCATCCCGCCTATGCTCTCGAACAGCCTGAGATGGGAAAGGTCGCCAGGAAGTGCCGACCCCACCCGCTTGAAAATGCTTGATCCGTCATTGAGGAAAAGGGCAACGAGGGCGTCCTGATGATGCCCGAGGGTATCGAGTTCGATGTGATCCCCTCCAAGGACGACTTGCTTGTCCAGTGCGAGCGGCACCGCACTTTCATCGACCACGCGGAAGGCGACTGCGATCCGCTGCAACTCTCTGTTGACGTCAACAGCTACGGCCTCTTCTGGGCCATGATCGACGCGCACCCTGTGGTCGAAAATGATCCCGACAACTTGGTGAATTGCCGTTTCATCCTCGGGTAGAAAGACGGTTTTAGGATTGCGGATGCGCGGGTCCGGCGTCTCGGCAGTAAGGCCGATTAATCCGCCATTTGCACTGCGAACCAGCCGGCGCGCAAAAATATCCTTGCCGTGACGAGCGATCACAAGCCGCCGGTCCGCGCTTGGTGCTGCGATGGACTTAACGATCGCAAGACTGCCAGCGGGTGCCGCGAACCCGAAGTTGGCCCGCCTGAGATAGTATGCGACGCAGCCCTCAAGAGCGCGCGAATCCAGAATCTCTGGTTCGTCCTGAGTTCCCGTAGCCGCCCGGTGCCGGGTAAAGGCCGCCAAGTCAGGACAGATGATGACCTGCGGTGTGGAAAGCGAAGTAAAGTCGATCGCGGCTGGCGCCTCAAGCTTCTGCTTCGCTTCTGGGGCGTCCCGCCGGCGCCAGCGATAGCATTCTTCACGCATGTCCTCGGCAAGTTTGATCAGATCGACCAATTGGCTAGCGCATAACGCGACCTCTCCAGCAGTGATGTCTAGGCGACGTCCGTGATGGGCCTTGTTCATCAAGGCCAACACCGGGGAATTGTCACCCAACGCGGGGTGTTCAGTGAAACGCCTGAAAATGCCTGCGCCAAACATCCCGACCGATCCGGCACGCGCCAATGGGCGCATCCGCTGCACGAAATCGGCGAGCGTGGGATTCGGCGTAGCCTTCGCCCAGGATGAATGGGCCGGATCCTCGAACATGTCCCCAAGCTGCGCCTCGAGGAATACGCGACATCCATCGGCGAACTCGCGTGCGGGCTCTTCTTCATTTGGGTCGGCATCAAAGCGGTTCTTGCGATCAAGCAGGACGGAATGGGGTACGATCGTCCTGACGCGGGGCTGCAGCCGTGTCGCGGGATGCACCGCAAGATGCTCAATTCCGCCCGAAAGCTGGATTTTGGCAACTCGGCTGCTGAAGCGGGGATCATAGGACGTAACGATGACCTGGGCCCCCCCGCTCGCCAAGTTTCCGAGTGCGGCCGCCAGCCGTTCCCGGTTTTCGTCGTCAAGCAGCTCCTGGGGATCGTCAAGCACGAGAGTGGTCAGACCGCCACGCTCCTTCAGCACGTGCTGCCAGAAAGCGAAAAAGAATGCGACCAAACTCGCCCTTAGGGCCGACGCGTTCGTGACATGTTGGGCTGGAGCCGCGACACCTCCTGCTTGGACGACGAGTTCCAATTCGCCTTTGCGGCCCATGTCGGTATCGACGAGTTGGTGAGCCGTATCGGGAAAAGCGCCGAGATAGATCAGATGCCGCCATGCGGCGGCGTCAGTTCGAAGGATTTTGCGAAGCTGGTCGACTTGCCTGTCAGCCAGTGCTCCCAAATCAGCGAGTTGGCTGAGCGCCGTGCTTGCCGTCGCGTAATTGGCAAGCCGGATTTCAGCTGCCCGACGCGTCGCCAAGTGCTTCGAGAGCCGTGCACACTGGGTTAACGCGTCCGATATCGGCTCGGCTGCTTTGACGATGTTTTGAAGTTCCAACAGCTTCCCGGTAAGGGTTAGCTTCTCTGCAGGCTCTCCTTCCTTGGGCTTGCGCCCGAGTACGCGGGTGAGGACGTCCTTTGCCAATGCATCGTTGTTCTGGCGCCAACGGGCAAAGCGGATTGCCCGGTCAAGCCGCTCCAAGGCCAGTTGAAGGTCGCTACACCCTGCTGGCAAAGCGATGGCGGTGGGACCATCCAATTCCGCGCGATTCTCGAATACGCCATCGAGGCTCAAGGCCGTGGGGGACTTCAACTCGCCAAGAATGCCCGAAAACGGTGCGAACGAAAAAGCCTCTTCAACGAGCGCTTTTCTCAGAAGGTCGCACGGATTTGACGGCAAGTCCGTAGTCAACTCAGCGCGAAGCGCCTCGGGTAACGAGCGCAACATATTACCATGGGCATTTGCCGCCCAATGGGCAAGGGTTTGCGACAAGAGGTTAGCATTGGAAGCAGCCCCGGCTAGGTGTTGTTTGACCGGCTGACCCGTCACAGGGTCGACGGCATGTGAATGATCGCCACCACACACGACGCACCGGTCTTGGTCGCGTGCTGGGTCCGGATGATCCGTCATCCAGGCCTTGATCCGCGCATACAAGCGCGTTCGTGCTGCGCTTGACGGATTTTGCGCCAGTTCCTGGAGGGTACGCGC
The DNA here is from genome assembly GCF_040319515.1 of Mesorhizobium sp. M0909. Classification (NCBI taxonomy): domain Bacteria; kingdom Pseudomonadati; phylum Pseudomonadota; class Alphaproteobacteria; order Hyphomicrobiales; family Phyllobacteriaceae; genus Mesorhizobium; species Mesorhizobium sp. M0909. The sequence continues at coordinate 16,448 of NZ_JAMYOA010000018.1, read as the reverse complement.
TTCCGTCAGAATGGCAGTCAGCTTGTCTTCGGCACCGCCGAGCTGGTCCGGGGTCAGTTTGCGGAGGTCGGCGAGTCGCGCGATCGACTTCAATGTTTGGGGCTGGCTGAAACGCTCGAGCGCGCGACCGATGTTATCTTCGAGGTCGGAACGCAGTTTTGGATCGGCGGGATCGAAACGCCCGCCAAGGATCTCTTTCGCGGACTCAAACGCCGATGCCTTTGCGTCGTCGAAGTGCGCCTTGATGGTCTTAACCTTTTCCTCAATGGCCTTGTCGTCCGACGGGACTGGCACCGCCATCGGCGGCTCAAGCCCAGCATGGGTCCGCAAGATTTTTTCGAGGTCGCCTTTGGCAACGTTGTAGTCGGCGTCCGCCTTATCGCGTTCGCTGCGCTTAGCCTTAACGAGGTCTTTGTCAATTTTGGTTTTCGCGCGGCGCGTATGTGCGGCAAGGTCCACCAGCGCAGATAACCCTGTAAGCTCTGACACTGCGCGCCCCAATTCTGACTCGGATCCCAACCGAATGAGCGGGAGTAGGGCTGGCATGACGGTGCCGATGCGAAGTGCGATAGGATCGACCCCAAGCGCGGATAGATCGGGTGGCAACTCCTTCAGCTTGCCCTGAAGCGAGCGCGTTATGCTTCGGCGGATTGGGGGAAGCTCCACGCCGCCGTCATCAACGAAGGTCAGTTCAACCCATGTATCTGCGAGAACCCAGTCCTTGTCTGGCCGGTACTCGTCCAGGAGTGGCATGGGTGTCAGTGAGGACAATTTGTGCGTTGTCCGCTCGTCCTCCGCATTGCCTATCCAGCAATCAAAGTCCTCCGGGTTTTCCGGCTCGCGCTGCGGCCGAAGCATCTGACCGGTGAGGGTCCAGATGACCGAATTGAGCAGGGAGGTCTTGCCGGATCCGTTCCGCCCTTCGAAGAGCGTGATTGGGGACCAGAACTCATGGACATAATTCTCCGGAGCCGCATCCGGTGTCCCAAACTTATGCAGGCCGGCGAACCGGTGGGCCTCAACCCTCTTCAGCCGAAGGCGCCGATTGTTCGCGTTCGCGGGCCGCGAGGGCAAGGCCTTCACGGCAGGTGGCGGTTGGGAAATCGCGTCCACGAGTTCTTCCGCATGCAGGGAGCGGACATCAGCACTCCAGGTTGCCGGGCCACGATTTTGATACCATCCCAACGCGCTACGCGTTGCAGTATCAGGCAAAGAAAATCTGCGCGCGTCTTCAATGAGAACTGGGACGCCTGTAATCAAATCGGCAACTAACGAGTCTATTGTGTGCAAATGCAGCGCACGAGCATTTAGCCCGTCGATGTTTTCGTCTGACCCTTCTTGCACCGGAGACGCCTTCACCAATGGTGTTGAGGTAGAGAGAGTGTGTGACACTAGCGAAATAATTGTTCGGTATCAGAAAATTTTGCCTTCGAGGGGGTGCCTGCCAACAACTTTGCAGTTAAGCGAGTCCTTTTTGCGCCAGTCCGCTTCTTGTCGGTTCCGGCCGGCGTGGGGCTTTTGGAAACAGTCGTGAGAAGCAGCGCTGGTTCGCAAGGCGCTCCACTACAATCTCACCCTGACCGTAGTAGCATGCATTCCCCACGGTTAGTTGCCTTCAACTTTGAACAATGCGGCACGACGGCGACGTCGATCAAAAGATCGGCGCTAGCTTCGCGGAAGGTGATCAAGATTCCCCCGTACAACTCGCGAGGTGACCCCCACGCGCTCGACGCTGAAACGCTCGACAGTTTTCCGGAATGGACAAGGGGCAGGGGCTTGCGGCCGGTTTTAGCCTTTCGCCGATACACCTTGTCAGCTTGAAGGCGCGTTCCGGACATTCGATCTTCGCCTTCTTTCGATCGTAAGCAAGCCATCACGATCCAGATTGGGTCGTCGCGATATGATGCCTGGCCCTAGCGATTGCTTCGTCCAGGCGCGTCCGTGAGACCGCCGCAAGCCGTTCGACCCCAAGGAGTCGCGCCATATCGCGTGCAGGATCGGGCATGTCCAGCAGTTCCGCATTGTCGATCACCACCGAGGCTAGTTCCGCCAACGGTATCTCGGCAATCGAACGCCGGGCCTCCTCATTGACGGGTAGACGATATGGCATCGGGTCCAAGACCTTGCCCTTCTTCCAAATGAACTCGCCGCTCGACTCTTGTGTCCTGTCCAGATCCCGCAAATGAAGATCAATCCTCTCGCGGATGCGTCCGCCCGTGCGGAGCCAACCATGGGCCCGAGCAATCCGTTGGGCGAGGACGTCTGTTCGCAATGGACTTTCAGTGTCGACGACGGTTTCAATCATGCCAAGCAGCGTCGCGCGATAGCCAAATTCGAAGAACTGATCGGGGTCTGCCCGCAGGCCACTGAGATCGGCCAACCGATACCGCCTGTCCGCGGTGCTGTCGGTAATAATTGGGCCCGTTATCGGTGGTGGTGCGGTCGTCTCAGCGGGGCTCGAAGCTGCCGGAATATTCACCGATACGAGTTCAGTCACCGCCACCGTCGGCGGCGATGGAAGCTCCTCGATTGGCGTCTGGTGGTCCTCGGCGATCTCCTCGGTCGGGTTGACCTGGCGCCCCATATCCCAGTGAGCCTCGGTCTCCGGTTCTTCGGCCGCACGTTTCGCCCGGCCCTCTTCCAGTAGGGTTTCCAAGCTGGTGTGCAACCGTTCGGCACATCCGTTGGCGTCGAACCACCAGTCCGTTGACCAGACGCGCAGGATGTTCCAGCCCAGCCCCTTCAGCACTTGTTCGCGAACCTTGTCGCGATCCCTTGCCGTCGACGACCGGTGATAGGTCGCACCATCGCATTCCACCCCCGCCAGGTAGGCGCCAGCCAAATCCGGGTGACGGATCGCGAGATCGATGCGGAAGCCGGAAATCCCGACTTGCGGAACGACAACCCATCCTCTCCGCTCCAGCTGCGTGGCTACGGCTTCCTCGAAGGGAGAATCGAAACCTCCGACAGATCCGATGTCCTGGGCCGGCAGCGCGATGGCGCCTCTCTCGGCATAGTCGAGGTATGTCTTAAGATGGTGAACGCCGAGCGCCTTGCTTCTCGCAGAGTCTATCTGGTCTGCCGTGAACCCGGAAAAGACGATGAGTTCCTGGCGCGCGCGCGTGACGGCTACGTTGAGACGCCGCTCGCCTCCGTCACGGTTCAGTGCCCCGAAATCCATAGGCGGTGACTTTCCGGAGGCATCCTTCCAGAATGTGATAGAGAACAGGATGACATCCCTTTCGTCGCCCTGCACGTTCTCGAGATTCTTGACGATCGTCGGCTCGACCCGATCTTCCGCGAAGAACCATTCGAGTTCAGGATGATCGCGGCGCGCGGCATCGAGCAGATCCAGTATCTGGGATTGTTGCTGGGCATTGAAGGTGATCACACCAAGCGTCGGCCGACCAATCTCGGGGAGTTTTAGCCAGCTCTTCATCCGCGCGACCGCCTCAGCCGCGACAGCATCCGCCTCGATCCGGTTGGTGCGGCTCTTGCCACGGTCATAGATGCCATTCGGCACCTTTCGCAGGCGCACCGCGCGGTCCTCGACCGTCGGCGAAGGAAATGTCACGAGCCGGTTCTGATAATAATGATGGTTCGAGAAAGCGATCAGAGATTCGCTTCGGCTGCGATAATGCCACCTCAGATCGCGCACCGGAATGCCGGACGCCCTTGCTTCGTCCAGAATGCTTTCCAAGTCTTTCTCGTGGTCGGCGATCTCCTCTTCCTCCTCGTTGCGTCCGAAGAAATTGGTCGGCGGCAACTGCTTGGGATCGCCCACGATGATGGTCTGACGCGCCCTGGCAATAGCGCCCACCGCGTCCCAGGTGGTGATCTGCGAAGCCTCGTCGAAGATCACCACGTCGAACAGAGCCTGGTTCGGGGGAAGATACTGGGCAATGGAGAGCGGCGACATCAACATGCAAGGCGCAAGCTTCGAAAAGCATTCCGGCATCTTGCCGATCATATCCCGGATCGACTGGTTCGGCCGCTGAAGCTCCATCTGGTGGCGCAGCAGTCCCAGTTCCGAGTTGCGCGAAACACCTTGAACCGCTGGCAGGCCATGTGCGATTGAACTGGTGACGCGCTGCGCGGCATGCGACCGCGCCAGATCGTCGATCTCACGGAACTCCTTGATGGCGTTCTCGTGCTGAAACTTACGGAAGTTTCGCAAGACAAGATCCTCATCAAGGACCTTCGGGAGCCACCAACGGGCATAGCCAACGCGAAACGTCGAGCGCGCGTTTTCGGGGCGGATGGCTCCCGTCTCGATCTGTTCGACCAGAGGGGCCAACTTGCTGCTGATTGCGCTGCTCCTGGCCCGACACCAGGCCGACCAGTCGCGCAGCAGATTTCGCGCGCCTATCAGAGCACCGAGCTTCATGTTGAGCGCGGCGAGACCTGTGCCATCGGCGCTGTCGGGAACGTCCCGCCCGGCAATCTCACCGAACACCCGACGCGCGACCTCAAGGCTTTTTGTAGCCGCGAGAAGCCGATCTCCCGCTTGGCGTATCCTGTCATTTTCCAGCGTGCCCCGAAGGCTCGGCGCGACAGAACGCAGGACGGATCGTATTTCCTCTTGAGAGCATCCGGGGATACGCAGAGCACCGCGAAGGCGTTGAGCGAGATCGAGGATGTCCGTCACCCCCTTGACATCCGTGGCAAGGCCATCGATCCGCAGCGGCTTCCCAGCCAACAGGCTTTGGTCGATGGCGGAGAGTGCTTGCTTCATTCGCTGCAGCAGCGGCAGGTCCCGGCCGGGGTTCGCGGTGCCGAGTTCAGCATGGCCCTGCAGAAGCTTCTGGACCTTGCGCTTGCCAAGCGTGGAGTTCGGCCAGAACGATGCCTTCGCTTCGCGCCATTGACGCTCCAGACCATCCGGATCCAGCTCCCGGACCTGGGCAAGGCCATAGCTAGCGGCAAGGCCTCGCTCAGCTTCGCGATAGGTTTCGATCGAACGTCCCAAATCAACGAGCGCGGTCCTGCACTGTGCGAAGTGCCGGTCGAACGCAATCGAGATGTCGCGACCTCGGCTTTGGCTCAGGACCTCCGCCAGGCTTGCAAGGCTCTCAAGTACCGCGCGCGGCACCGGCTCTTTGGCGCCGAGGCCCAGACTGGCGAGGTAGTCCCCGATCGAGCTCGTCAATAGTTCGATTGCTGTCTGAAGCGATTTCGCTGCGGAAATCAGGTTTTCTTGCCAACCGATGCTCCACTCTCCAACATCGATCAGGTCGAGTGCCGGCTCACGGTCAACGGATGCAAAAACAAGGCCCACTTCTGCGGCAAGCTCTTCCAGATCGAAGAGTGTTTGCGCGTCATGCGTATCGCGCGCCTGCCATGTGAGCACAGGCGCAGGCTCATCTGCCGATCTAAGTGCGATCCCCAATGCCAGATAGGGCGTCCAGCCATTTGAGTAGCGTTTGTGAAGCGCCTCGACGTAGGCATTCAACTCATCGCGCCTTACGCGAAGCCGCTCGTTGATGGCGACCCATTCGGACGCGTCGGTCCGGCCGCCATGTTCCCAGGAAGATTTCAACTGCCCGAGAAAATGCTTGCGATCGGCCTTGTTCGAATGCAGCTCGATACAGTGATTTCCCAGGCCATGTTCCCGCAGCCGGCGATAGACGACGTCGAGAGCCGCCGTCTTCTCCGCCACGAAAAGGACCGTCTTCCCCACACCCAGGCAGTTGGCGATCATGTTAGCGATGGTCTGGCTCTTGCCCGTACCCGGGGGACCCACAATGACGAAGTCATGGCCCTCGGCAGCCGCGAGACTGGCGGCCGTCTGCGATGAATCCAACGGCAGAAGGCTTATGATGCTCGAGGGCGCATATGCGCGGTCCAGGTCCCGCTCCTCGTGAAACGGCGACTGTCCATCTGCGGCCTGAAAGGCCTGCTCCGGTGTGTCGATGAGGTGGCGCACGACCCTGTTTTGGCGGAGCGCCTCGGTCCGCTGGACCAGATCCTTCCACATGAGAAACTTCGCGAAGGAAAAGGTTGATAGCGCGGTCTCGTCGATCACCTCCATCCCGGGAACGTCACGCACCGCCTGCCGCATCATGGTGAGGACCCGCGGTACATCAATGCCATTGTCGTCCAGCGGCAGATCGCCGCCAAACTGCGGAAGGCGCAGATCAAAGTCCCGCTCCAGGAACTGGAGAAGCGTTGCGTTGAAACGGGGTTCGTCTTCATGGAAGCGGATTGTGAAGCGCGAAGTCGCACTGCGGCGCTCGAGCCGTACCGGCACGAGAAGAAGTGGTGCCCGATAGCTGCGGTCATCGTCCGGCTTCTTTTTCCAGCGCAGGAAGCCCACCGCGAGGAACAAAGTATTTGCCCCTCCCTCGGCGAAATCGTTACGGACCTGTCGATGCAAATCGATCAGCCTGGCGTCCAGCTGACGGGCATCCAGCGTCGACGGCAGCTCGTCCCTGAGCAGAGCCTCCGCCGCAAACCCGCGCTGAAGGTCGCGTCCGTGGACGTCGCGATAAAGCACCTCGTCGCGCTCACCCAAGGGGTTCTGCTCGGGGAGCGATATGAGACGGATAGCGACACCATTTGCGAGCCGATCCTCCAGATAGGCCACGTCGGTGCACAGAAACGGGATCGTCTTCTTCGAATCCGGGAGATTGAGGAGCCGGTTGCGCAGGGTCAGATCGAGGAGCTTTTTCTGCCAGCGGTCGATACGCCCGGCGGCATTGGTCGGCTTGACCTCGATGGCCTCGGCCGGTAATTCGCCAATCGCTGGCGCCGCAGGAAGGGGCAAAACGGTAGCCACATCCGCTTCATCCTCGACGGCGTTGCGGCGAATCCGCTCGTGTGAGGCGAGCGGCGTTATGCCGCCGCTGCGGGAGCGGCGCACGTCTATAGCCGCGACAAAGGCATGCGCCTGGTCTTCCGCCAGACGGTTGCTCAACGCGCCTTGCGCGCCGTCGAATGTAAGCGCAGGTCGGTGGGTGACGCCAGTTGTCTCGAAAGCAATGAATTCGCGGGACGCCAATGCCTTCCGGACCTCCATCTGATCCGTCTCAATGGCATTGGCAAAGGTTCTCTTGGTCAGCCAGACGCCGGCCGCCGCATGCCCATCGAACATCAAGATGCCCGGATGCAAGCCGGCAGCCTCCAGCGCCGCGGCAAACAGAAGCGTGGTGTCGAGGCAGGTCGCAAGACGCTCTTGCGCGATCGTCGTCGGGCGCCTGATCTTCTGGCCCCGGCTCTCGAAGCTGGCCGGCGGCTCCGCATAGTGCAATCCCATCCCGGCGATCGCCGAATAGATGGCCGCGGTCAGCATGTATGCCCGTTGGGGACTCTGGGATTGATATCCGTCCAGGCCACTCGGGTGACCATGCGCTACAAGTCGTTCCGCCGCGGCCCGCAGGATCTGCGCCACACCCGGATCGTTCGGCATGGCGAATGCTGGCAGCAATTGAGCCATATCTGCAACGCCACCCCATTCGTCGCGCGCGAGCAGTCTGACTGTCAGGCGTCTTTCATCGAGAACGTTGCCCGCTGATGACAGGCGAAGCGTAATCTCACCGCGTTCGGCCTCATTCAGGCCAGCAAGATAACCTGCATCGAGTTCGACTTTGCGGTCGCTCAGCGCAAGCCTGTCGCCGGGGATGAGCCGATCGACTGTCCACGTCTTCGGTCGCAGGAACGACGGTGAAGATGTCAACTCAAGACGGCAGTGTTCAAAATGAGCGGCCGAGTTGTTTTCAATTCGTATCGAACGAATGACCGGTATCGCGTTCTGATAGGATGCATATGTGAAGCTGGAAGCGACATCGGCAACGATGGATGGCGCAGCAGAAATATCGGATGCGGCACTGTCAATTGTTGCGTACTGAGAACTATCGGCTGATTCCATTGATGCAGTACCCCCCTTGAGAGACTAGCGGCTTTTTTCCCTCTTGTCGTGCTTTTGGATGTCAGATCAGAACAAGAAGCCCTTTTGTCAGCTTGATAGTTTGGATGTAGAGATGATTTTTCTGGGAGAGCGGATCGCAGCATTTCCCGGCGAAACCCATCGAGGCCCCTGTCGCACCGTCCAAACCCATGAAAGAGAATGCCGAAAGCGGTTGGGCTTTGCTAACCGGGTGCGAAGGGCGGCGAAGCCGGCCTAGCAAGCTCCTGAACGGAAAGTCCCTCAGCTCGAACCGCTGGGACCAGTGCTGAGAAATTCGCGTCGAACCACGTCCCGCCGTTCGGCGCCGGAGATAGCCCAATGGCATTTCGCTTCATCCATACGGCCGACATTCATCTCGACTCGCCGCTGCGCTCGCTGGCGATGCGGAACCCCGATCTTGCCGAACTGGTGGGAGACGCCAGCCGTCAGGCCTTTGTCTCCATCGTCGACCTTTGCCTTGCGGAGCGGGTCGATGCCCTCGTCATTGCCGGCGATCTTTACGACGGTGATCAGACGTCGATGAAGACGGCACGCTTCCTGGCCATGCAGATCACCCGTCTCCACCAGGCCGGTGTCAGGGTCTTCATGATCCGTGGAAACCACGACGCCATGTCGCGGATTACGAAGCAGCTCGTGTTTCCCGACACTGTGACGCTCTTTGGTGGCCGTGCCCAACCGGTGCTGCAATCAGCCGGAGGCCTGGACGTCATGGTCCATGGCTTGAGCTTCGCAAACCCAAAGGCGCCGGAGAGCCTGCTGCCCAAATACACGGCTCCGCGCGAAGGAGTGGTCAATATCGGCATCATGCACACCAGTCTGGCCGGATCGCCCGGACATGACGTCTATGCCCCCTGCAGCGTTGCCGATTTGCACGGCCATGGTTTCGACTATTGGGCGCTGGGCCACATTCATGTTCGCAAAGTCCATCCCGGCGCGCGTACGGTGGTGATGCCGGGAATGCCGCAAGGTAGGGATATCAATGAGGCAGGAGAGAAATCCGTCACCCTGGTAACGATAAGCGATGACCGGACCGTCGCGATCGAGGACAGGCTGACCAGCGTCGCGCAATTCCAGCGGATGAATGTTAATCTGACCGGGACGCTGGAATGGCCCGAGGCCGTCGGACGGATCCGGTCCGCACTCGAGCAAACCCGGGCCTCCGTTCGATCCCGCCATGCTGTGGTCCGCCTCGGTCTGACCGGTACGTCGCCTCTGTCCTGGAAAATAATCCGCGACAGGGATCTGCTGCTCGGCGAGGCTGAACAAGCAGCCGAACAGGTGGGTGATGCGTGGATCGAAAAGCTCGAGCTCGATCTATCACCGCCCAATAGTGATACATCCGACAGCGCTGCCGATCCGGTGCTGGAGCTCGCGCAATCAATGCTCGCCTTTGCCAAGTCGGAAGCTTTTCGAGCGGAAGCCAAAGCCCTCGTTTTGAAAGCCATCGCGGATCTACCGCCAGACGCGCGCGACTTTGCCGGAAAGGACGAAGCCGCACTGGACGTGTTCCTCGACGGTGCTCTCGCCCGCGGCGCCGATCTGGTCACGGCCCGCCTCAAGGCAGGCGGGCAGCAATGAGACTGCGGCGCCTCGACCTCATTCGCTACGGGAAGTTTACCGACAAGGCGCTCGACTTCGGGCCAAAGCCGGAGTCCGGACCCGATTTGCACATTGTGTTCGGCTTGAACGAGGCTGGAAAATCGACAGCACTTTCCGGTTATTTGGACCTACTGTTCGGCATTGAGGAACGCAGCCGCTACAACTTCCTGCATGAGTATAGCGCCATGCGCGTCGGCGGCGTGCTCGAACTCGCCGGCGAAGAACAGACCTTTTCGCGCACGAAACAACGCAGCAACTCGCTGCACGATGCAGCCGGCCGGCCGGCGAGTGAAGTCGCGATATCCGCACATCTGGCAGGCCTGTCGCGCGAAGCCTACAGCACCATGTTCTCACTGGACGACGAGACGCTGGAAGCAGGCGGAAAATCGATCCTGGAATCGCGCGGAGACCTGGGCAAGCTGCTTTTCGCGGCCAGCGCCGGATTGGGGCATGCCAGTGACATCCTGAGCGCGCTCGAGGCGGAAGCAGACAGCCTCTATCGCAAACAAGCACACGGAACCGAACTCGCGCTGCTCAAAAAGCGGTTTGCCGAACTGAAGTCCCGCAAGGATGCAATCGACACGTTGGCCTCCACCTTCGAGACATTGGAGGCGGACCGTGTCGAGGCCGCGGAAAAATACGATCGCAGCATAGCTGAACGATCGGTGCTGTCGGCTCGCCTGGAGACAATCGCGAAGTATCTGCGCGCGGCTCCCCTTGCGGCCGATATCCAGCGGAAGGCCGCTCGGCTTGCCGAATTGCCTGATCTGGCTTCGCCGCCCCGGACCTGGACGGGGAGTGTCGCCGAAATGATCGATCAGGATGCCAGCCTGCGAACGCGCCAACTGGCAAACGACGACGAAATGGAGAGGCTAAGGGCGAAGATCACGGCGATCACCGTGGACGAGGCGATCCTCGCAATCTCAGAACAGGTTCGCGGACTGGCCGATCGCAAGGCGCGATATGTTTCTGCGGGCCTGGATCTGCCCACCCGCAGGACCGAGCTTCAAATCCTCGACAACGCCGTCGCGAATTGCCTTGCCGCCTTGGGAAAACACACAGAACCGGAGCCAGCTTCGCTTCTCCTGCCCGCCGCCATTGTGGGGACCGTTCGCAATATGGTCGAACAGCGATCCGGAATAACCACCAGCGTGCGTGTTGCCCGCGATGAGGCCGCGGCAGCCCTGGATGCGCTTCACACGGCGCGGCACCGGATCGGTGAAGAACGCGCTGTGCCTGAACCTGCCAGGGCAAGGCTGACGGCAGCAGTGTCAAAGACGAGAGCAAGTGGGCATCTGAGCGAGATAAAGGCGGCGCGTGAGGCGGAAGACTCGAGTCAAATTCGTTGGCGGACAGCAATCCGGCGTCTCCAGCCGTGGACGGGGGACGCGGAAGATCTCTCAGCGATGTCAGTTCCAAGCGCCAGACAAATCGCGGCCTGGAAGACACTTTCGGCAGAGCATGAGAGGAACAGAGCAGTCCTTTCCGAACGTCTGACGGAGCAAGAGCAAACGCATGCCTCGCAGTTGGCACATTTGGAGGCCATCCGGTCCTCGGTCGATGTGGCGGATGATGAAACCGCAATGGCCATGCGGCAGAAGCGGGACGAGGCTTGGAAGGGCCATCGCGACAGGCTGATCGCGGAGACGGCGGACATTTTCGAGGTGGCGTTGGCTCGTGACGATGATGCTGCAGCAACCCGTCTGGTCCACGCGCGCGAGCTCGCTGAAATCCGAACAACGATGCGAAGCCTCGCCGAAGGCGTCACCGGCATCGCGCGCACGGTTGATCAACTGGGGCAGCTCGCCTCGAGCGCGAAAGCGGCACTCTCAGAAATCACCGCCGCAGCGAGAGACTTGCTTGGGACGTGCCAGGAAACCTCGCCTGAGCTTTTGATTGGGCTGATCGAGGAGCGTAGCTCCGCCCGCGCCGATGCGCTCGCGGCCTGGGACGAAATCTTGGTCGCGCGCAAGAAGTTTGAGCGGGCAACTGACGATGGGGCCCTGATACGCCTCGAGGTGAGAGCGGCCCTGGAAAGCGTCGGGATACAGCCGGAAGCGAATGAGAGCCTGGAGGCCATGGTGGCCGTTGCTGAACGGTTCATCGACAGGCAAGCCAAGGTCGATGCGGAACGCGCCGAGGCGATCAAAACGGTGAGCGCTAGGGAGGAAGATCTTGCAATCAGGCGCCGCGCCCTGGAGGTGGCGGAAAGCCGTGAGGAGGATTGGGTAGCCGACGTTACCGCAGCCCTTAAGGGCACTTGGTTGGAAAGCGGAATTTCCGCGCCTGGCGTCGGCGGCGTCCTCGATCAGTTGGTGGAGCTGTCAAAGGCCATCCAGGATCGCGACGCGATGCGGTTGCGTATTGCGAAGATGGAAGCGGACAGGGGCACGCTCATCGAGGAGGTTACTGCTGTCGCAAGACAAATAGGTGAGCCGGCGGACAAGGCTGACCCGGAACAGTTGGCCATCAGGCTTGCCGAGCGCCTGGAGCGCGCCGATCGTGCCCGCGAGACAAAGGCGACCCTGCTCGTTGACCAGCAGCGCTTGGAGGATGTTCGTGACGCGCTCGATTTGGAGGTCGCGATGCACGAGCGAAGCAAGCAGGATGTGTTGACCGCCTTTAGCGTGGCCACCCTGTCCGAAGTCGTTGAGCGCGATGAATTGCTTAGGGAAAGGGACCGCTTGCGTGCCGCCTTGACCAACCTTGAAGAACAGCTGTCGGCTGAGCTCACGGCAGACGGTGCCAAACAAGCCCATTCGATCCTGGATGGTCTTGACTTGCATGGGCTTGCGATCGAGAAGGCCGAAAGCGAGCGGCGGCTTGGCGATCTCGATGAACTGATACAGCAACAGCTTATCCGGCGGACCCGTGCGGCCGACAAGCTGGACGCCATTGGCGGCGACAGCGCGGTTGCCCGAATAGATGCCGAGCGTCGCACCGTGCTTCTTGAAATCGAGGAGAGGGCGGTTCGGTATATCGAGCTGAAACTGGGAGTAATGTCCGCGGCAAACGCTCTGAGAGTGTATCGCGAGCAGCATCGCTCCGGGATGATGGTCCGGGCATCTGATGCCTTCGCGCTTATCACACGCGGTCAGTACGCGGGCTTGGCGACCCAGCCGGTGAAAGGCGGCGAAGTCCTAATTGCCATGCAACGCGACGGGCATTCCAAGGTTGCCGACGCGCTGTCGAAGGGCGCTCAGTTTCAGCTGTACCTAGCCCTGAGGCTCGCTGGCTACTACGAGTTTGCGCGGCTTAGACCCTCCGTGCCCTTTATCGCCGACGATATAATGGAGACCTTCGACCACGTCCGATCCGAGGAGGTCTTCAAATTGTTTGGTGAGATGGCATGTGCCGGTCAGGTTATCTACCTCACGCATCACCAACACCTGTGCGAGATCGCCAAGGCAGTCATTCCCAGCGTGGCGATCCATGAGCTCGGATAGTTGTGCTCGTTTTCCGTTGGTGCAAATGATCGCCTCGGGATCAATCCAGGCGTCCAATCCCCATGTCGTAGGCGGTCGCAATGGACCTTCCATGCGTGCACCACAACATCGGAAGTTGGCGCCTCAAGGTGGCAACTGAAAACCTGGCCCAGCGCATGTTCATGATTTGTGCGGCATAAAAGGCAGTGTGGAAGTTGAAAGTTCAGGACCCAAAGGGGCCTCATTTCATTCCATTGAACCCGCCTTGGCCGGATAACCCTTTGCGACGTAGCTAAGAAGGCGGCTTCATAGCCGAGCGCGATGGCGAAGATGCGCTAGTCTAAGTCTAGACGCATCAGTGAATTTTTGCATGCGCATCGCTGCCGACACCGCCTGGCATGATTGTCCTGCTCGAAAACGGCTGCGGCGATCGCGGCAACGCGATCGATGCGATCGTTTAGACAGAGGCCTCCGCCTGGCATCGAGCAACATGCACGGAGGTACGCAAAGCGCAAATTGCATCAAGTATTTGAGGGGACGAGCCCCCGCGCCAAAGAGCTTGCGCTGCGTCCATCGTGCCGCCGCACTCGGGGGCGTGACGATCGACCACGATGGCCTATTCTTTTGCAAAGTCGAATGTCCCTATTCCGAAGGCGAGGGAAAAACTCCGACCACAGCGAAGAATAGTAACAACACGGGCGACACAAGCCGCCTTGCCCTGTAGCGGAGAAGGTGGTTGCGGTGCTCTCACTGACACGAGATCGCAAATGGCACGTGGGTGAGCACCAGAACTGGCGACACCCATGGTGATCGGCTTGACTCGCTGGAGGAAGCACAAGGCCTCGGCGGGCACAGGCGCAAGCGACGGGTCGAGGCTGGCCGCGCGGGATCTGATCGAAGCGTAGTCGGACAAGCAAGCGGCGTAGTGCCCTACCTCGATCTTCCTAGAAGCGCGCCGGCAGCCTGGGCGGGGGGCTTGGGGTTAGACTGCCGGCGCACGCAACTCATGAAGAGCGGCCCCATTTAGCAGTTAGGACACCCATAGTCAACCCGGCAGCGTCTGGATGCCCGCTGTGCTCTTTTCAGAGCGGCGCGCGATGCCCGGCCATGTCGGCCGATCCTGCCTAGGATGGTGGGCCACTCTCGTCGGCCGAGTTGATGCTCCAGCCAGTATCGCCTTGCCGACCAGCATGAGTTCGCCGTTAGCAATCCATCGTCGCGAGCCGAGACCGAGGTAAAAAGCGCGTGTTATCGACTATCTAGCTGACGCTCCCGCTGACGCCCTCGAGTGCGCATGCTATGGCCCGTTCGCACATCTTGTGAATAGTACTGCCCCATGCACCTGAAACCGCCTCCTGGGACCAGGCTTGCTCAAGCCCTTGCTTCAACACGATTGATCCGACGTCAAGGGAAGCGGTTTCGAGGTGCCGCAGCGCGTCCATGATGATGGCCGCCGCGGGGGCCTCGCGGACTTCGAGAACCTTTTCACCGGTTGAGATGTGTTCGAGCCCGGTTGTTGAAATACTGGCTCTTGCGGATTCTGATCGACTTCAGTGCTCGTCGCGATCGATGCCGCAGGCGATTTTCTGCAGCAAATGACCTTTCCGAAAAGTTTGCGACAGAACCCGCCGACGCCGCTCTCATCGAAGCGGATGAGGCTCAGCTGCCTCCCACCGTTGCCGGCCGAGGGCTGCTGCTGCAGAATTCATGCGGGCGTTCCAGTCACGGCCTTCCATTCGGCGATGGCTTGCAGGCGATGAACATGTATGGCGAGAGCAGAACGTTTGGGGCGGGGCGGGACGAAGAGGTTGCGGAGGGCTGACAAGGTCGAGACGAAGCGTTGCAGGCCTCCCGGCGATCGGACCCCCTGCATCATCCGCTCCCGTTTTCGCGGCGGCACATGGGAATTCTCCGCTCTGTTGTTCAACCCCTTGTGCGACCGGTGCTCGACACCCGGCATCACCTGTCGCTTTGCCGCTCCATACGAGCGCAGCTAGTCGGTGATCATGCGCTTCGGCGCGAGCCCCTGCTTCTTCAACAGCCGCGTCAGCAAGCGCAACCTCTCGTAGGGTGCGCTCTCAGATTTCGTTCCTGCGCATCTGCATCGATCAAGTGACGTTCATGTCCGGCCTTGTTATCTCGATACTGGCTAAGCGTCTACGAATCTACGCGCCGCATAACGAGCTGAAACCTGCGACTGGCCGATTGCTGGAGGACGGCTGCGAATTTGAGCGCGGCGAGATCTCCCGATCACTGGCCTGCCTGAGAGGACGGCACGGCGGGTCCTCAGCGACGTGATTTCGCTTGGCCTGCTGGCGCGTCCGAAACCCCGAAATGGCCTGTGTCGCTGCGCTTTTCCGCCGATGCCCTGGATAGGCTGTTTCCCAAGCTGCTCCCGGAAACATAACGTCCTCAAATAGGACAGGCTTAACGATGGAGGTAGAATTCGGATACTACCCGTCGCCCCTTTTTCTCTCTCTGATGGCGCCATCGAAATCCGAACGCTCCCCGGTTGGATGAAACTGTTGCGCTGGTCGGTTCCGAAGTGCGTGGAAGACATTGGCTCTATGCATCGCCGCAAGAGGTCTCTCGGCATCGTCAACTTAACGAAGCGTGGATACCGATGTGCGATGACGGGCTATGACAGAGCGTGACCCACTCTACCGCCGCCATCGCTTCCCCGCCGAGATCATCGCCCATGCTATCTGGCTCTATTTCCGTTTTCCTCTCAGTTTGCGAATGGTCGAGGACTTGCTGGCGGCACGAGGGATTATTGTCTCGCATCAGACAGTCCGGCTTTGGGCAGAGAAATTCGGGCGGACCTTTGCCAGCGAGATCCGCCGCCGCTCAGCGGGTCGGCTGGGTGACAAGTGGCATCTCGACGAGGCCGTCGTTTCGATCCGCGGCAAGAAGCACTGGCTCTGGCGCGCCGTCGATCAGGACGGTTTCGTCCTGGAGGTTCTGGTGCAAAGTCGTCGCAATGCCAAGGCGGCCAAGCGTCTGATGCGCAAGCTGTTGAAGGGCCAAGGCCGCGCGCCGCGCGTGATGATCACCGACAAGCTTCGGTCTTACGACGCTGCAAAGCGAGAGATCATGCCGGGTGTCGATCACCGTTCGCATCAAGGCTTGAACAATCGGGCGGAGAATTCCCATCAGCCAGTCCGGCGACGGGAACGGATCATGAAACGCTTCAAGTCACAACGCCATTTGCAGCGCTTCGTCTCAATTCATGATCCGATTGCCAACCTGTTCCACATCCCCCGCCACGAAATCTCCTCCAGCCATCATCGCGAACTGCGTTCAGAGGCAATGAACCTCTGGGCAAAAATCGCGCGGGCTTGAACCGCCGTGGGGCAAGCGGGCTACGACCGCCTCGCGCTCTTTAAGTTTACGATGCCCCCGCAACTGCTCAGCAGAAGGAAGTGAACGTGAGTGCATCCATTTCGTAAATGTGTGTCTATCCAAGCAATCGATTTCTCTAATTATCCGATGAGCAATATGAACGCGTCAGGCAGGGT